>NZ_CP166625.1:5150100-5476363 GCF_041320595.1 Pleomorphomonas sp. PLEO | reverse complement strand
AGGTATAACGACCAGACGGGATTTCTCTCCATGAAAAAGTCGCTCGCCCTTATCGCCGCGCTAGCCCTCGGCCTTATGACATCGGCTGCCTCCGCCGCCGACCAGATCAAGATCTTCGCCGCCGCCTCGGTGGCCCCCTCGCTCCAGAAGATCGCCGACACGTACAAGGTCGGCAAGGATGTCGAAGTCCAGATCACGCCGGCTGCCTCCGGTGCGCTTGCCAAGCAGATCGAAGCCGGCGCCCCCGCCGATATCTTCATCTCCGCCGACCTCAAGTGGATGACCTATGTCGAGGGCAAGGGTCTGATGAAGGACGGCAGTAGTTTTAACCTTCTCGGCAATTCATTGGTTCTGGTGGCTGCCAAGGACGACAAGGTCTCTGTCGATTTCGCCGACAAGACGTCGCTGCCGACAGTCCTCGGCCAGGAGCGTCTCGCCGTCGGCGAAGCCAAGAGCGTGCCGGCTGGCGCCTATGCCGACCAGGCGTTGAAGTCACTTGGTCTCTACGATGCGGTCTCGCCGCACTTTGCTCCGGCCGAGAACGTGCGCGTCGCCCTGCAGATGGTTGCCCGCGGCGAAGCCAAGCTCGGCATCGTCTACGGGACTGATGCCGCCGCCGAGCCGGGCGTTGCCGTTGTTGCGACCTTCCCGGAGACCAGCCATCAGCCGATCGTTTATCCGATCGGCCTCACCAAGAACGCCGGCCAGGCCGCCGCTGATTTCGTTACCTATCTCAAGGGCCCCGAGGCGGAAGCCGTGTTCACGGCCGCCAGTTTCGTCAAGCCGGCCAAGTGATCGGCGCAGGGCGGTCGCGCCGTCGGCCGCCCATCGCCACCTTCGGCGGTGGTTGCTAAGAGATGACCACTTGTCGGCCCAGTGCCGATCGAACACTGTAAGCCGATGCCGGACCTTTCTCCTGACGCCTGGATTGCCATCGCCCTGAGCTTCAAGGTCGCCGCCATGGCGACGTTGTGGGGCGTGCCGGTGTCCACCGTGCTGGCGCTGATCCTCGCTCGTGGACGGTTTCCCGGCAAAGCGCTGTTCGACGGCATCATTCACCTGCCCCTGGTGCTGCCGCCGGTGGTCACCGGCTATGCGCTCTTGCTTCTTCTGGGGCGCAAGGGGCTGATCGGCGCTTTCCTTGATCAGCATTTCGGCATCGTCTTCGCCTTCCGCTGGACAGGCGCCGTCGTTGCCGCGGTCGTGATGTCGCTGCCGATCATCGTCCGCGCCATCCGGTTGTCCATTGAGGCGGTCGACGCCCGCCTCGAACAGGCGTCCGGCACACTGGGGGCTGGTCCGGTCGCGACTTTCTTCCTAGTAACGCTGCCTCTGGCAATGCCGGGTATTCTGGTCGGTGCGACTCTGGGATTTGCCAAGGCGCTCGGCGAATTTGGCGCCACGATTACCTTCGTTTCCAATATCCCCGGCGAAACGCGCACCATTGCCTCGGCCATCTACACCGCCAGTCAGAGCCCCGACGGAGATGGCGAAGCGCTCCTTCTCTCGGTCATCGCCGCCGGCATAGGGCTTGCCGCTCTCGTCGCATCCGAGATCATTGCCCGTTGGTTCAGGAGGGCTTCGTCGTGATCGAGGTCGAGATCCGCCAGCGTATCGGGGAGTTCCTGCTCGATATAGGCTTTTCCGGTGGCAGCGGCATCACGGCGCTGTTTGGCCCATCGGGGTCTGGCAAGTCGTCGGTGATCAAGGTGATTGCCGGACTGACTCGATTGGACGCTGGCCGCGTGGTGCTCGACGGCACCGTTCTCGCCGACGGTCGCGGCCGCCACACGCCACCGCACCGGCGCCGCATTGGGGTTGTGTTCCAGGAAGCGCGGCTGTTTCCGCATCTTTCCGTCCGGCGCAACCTCCGCTATGGCCGGCTGTTCACGCCCAGAGGGGAACAGCACATCGCCGAGGGGCCGGTGATCGATACCCTCGGCATCGGTCATTTGCTCGATCGTCATCCGGCCACACTCAGTGGCGGTGAGCAGCAGCGCGTCGCCATTGGCCGGGCGCTCATCGCCTCGCCTCGCCTGTTGTTGATGGATGAGCCGCTCGCTTCTCTGGACGCGGCCCGTCGCCTCGAGATCTTGCCGCTCATCGAAACTTTGCGTGACGAGTTCGGCATTCCCATCGTCTACGTCAGCCATGCCGTCGAGGAGGTGGCACGACTTGCCGGAAAAGTCGTGGTGCTTGAGGCTGGTAGGGTAGCCCGCGAAGGGGCGCCAGCCGATGTGTTCCGCGTCGCCACCGATCGCTTCGAGATCATGTCGGTTATTGAGGGGCTGCTCGGGACGCCCGATGGTGCGTTCCAGCTGACGCCGGTTGAAACCCAGGCCGGCATCGTCTGGCTGAATGGCGTCGTTGGACATCAAGGGCGAGCGGTCCGCGTATTGGTTCACGCGACCGATGTGGCGCTAGCCATCCATCGGCCGGAGGGGGTCACCATCCGCACGGTACTCACCGGCATCGTCGCCGACGTTCCGGAAGGCCAAGGCCCCAGCGTCACCGTCGACGTGGCTCTCGACGGCGGGGCCCGACTTGCCGCCTCGGTCACGCGGGCAGCCGTTGCCGAACTGGGTTTGGCGCCGGGCCGGCCGGTCTTCGCTCTGGTGAAGTCGGTGGCGCTCGACGAACGGCCACTTTGATGATCTGGCCCGCCAGCGCGACAGCTGAATGCTTTAGCCCCTTTCCTCTTGGGGCTCACCAAGCTAACTAGCGTCCAGCAAAATGCCAATGAGGTTCCCGACCATGGCCGACGCTCACAAGCGCACCCACATTCTCACGCTCTCCTGCGCCGATCGTCCGCGCATCGTCGCGTCGGTCACCACGATCCTTGCCGGCCTCGGTGGCAATATCGCCGAAAGCGCACAGTTCTGGGATCGGGTCACCAACCGCTTCTTCATGCGCATCGCCTTCGAAACGCCGGCCGCTCTCAGTGCCGATACGATCCGCGCCGCGCTCTCCGAGACCATCGAAACCTTTGGCATGACCGTCGAGCTCGTCGATGCCGCCCGCATGCCGAAGATCGTCATTATGGTGTCCAAGTTCGATCACTGCCTGCAGCATCTGATGTATCAGATCCGCGTCGGTTGGCTGAAGGCGGAGGTGGCCGCCATCGTCTCCAACCACGAAGACAGCCGCCCCTTCGCCGAAGCGCAGGGCATCCCCTATTATTGCTGGCCGGTCGATAAGGACAAGTCGAACAAGGCAGAGCAGGAGGCGCGCGTGGTGGCACTCGTCGAGGAGACCGGCGCCGAACTGCTCGTGCTCGCCCGCTACATGCAGGTGCTGTCCGACACGTTGTCGTCGTCGCTGTTCGGCAAGATCATCAATATTCACCATTCATTCTTGCCGTCATTCAAGGGCGCCCGTCCCTACCACCAGGCGCACGAGCGCGGCGTCAAGCTGATCGGAGCTACGGCTCATTACGTGACGCCTGATCTCGATGAGGGTCCGATCATCGAGCAGGAGACCTCGCGCGTCACGCATGCCTTGTCCGCCGAGGACCTCGTCGCCGTCGGGCGCGACAACGAGTCGCGCGTACTTGCCCGCGCGGTGAAGCTGCATCTCGAGGCGCGCGTCCTGATGCACGGCAAGAAGACCATCGTCTTCGCCTGACGGCCGCCGGCGCATTCCAGAGCCGTTATTCTGACAATGTTAAGCGTTGTTTCATGTCGGCCTGCCAAAGTCGCCGCTCATCACCTCCTGGCATGGTGTTGCGGTGTTGAAAGGCAAGTCTCCCGGAGACCGCGTCGGAATATTCGCGGGCTGCGGCCTGTTGTATGTCGGACTGTCGGCGATGATGGTCGCGGTCGTCGTGATGGCCGGCGTTCGTACGCCTGTATGGCCGGCCGATGCCGTGGTCGTCGCGTTGCTTGCCGATCGTTCGTCGGGCGACCGTTTGGCCGGCGTTGCCGGCGCCCTGTTCGGCTGGCTGCTTTTCGCCTGGTATCGCGGCGGCGACGCGCATTTTCTTCTGTGCGTTCTGCTCATCCGCGCCATCACCCTTGGAACCGGTCTCTGGGTGATCGACCTCGTCCGTGCCTGGGCCGAGCGTTCGCATAATGAAGGGTTGTTCGAGATAGCCGCCGCGCTAGCCGCGACGATCTTCGCGCCCCTCACCAGCCTCGCGGTGGCACTTCTCCTTTCGGCGACCGGCGTCTTACAAAACACCCCCATGCCGCTTAGCGTCTGGTGGGGAGGCGCCACAGCCGCCTTCGCCATCTTCCTGCCGCCACTGCTCTATTCGCAGCGCGACGCGGCGCGGCTTGGCCGGCGACCGGTCTGGCTGAACCGTGGCGTCTTCGCGGCCGTGGTCGTACTGTTTTCGGTTGGCGCCTTAGCGGCGACCGCCACGCTGTCCGAACCGGCGGTATTTTTCGTCGTTCCATTGTTGCTGGCAAGCTTCGTCTTGCGCCCCGTCGACATGGCGATTCTTTCGGGCAGCGTCTGGTTCGTGACGATGGTGGCAGCCTATGGCAAGGCCGATTCGTTGTGGACGCCGATGCTGATGCCGCTTGGTGTCTCGGTCGGCACATTGCTGCCGATCGCCACCTGCGTGTTGCTTGAGCGCTTACGCCAGCGCGAACGCGATCTCGCCGAGAGCGAGAACCTGTTTCGTCGGTCGATGGATGACGCCAGCATTGGCGTGACGATCATTGGGGGCGAAGGTCAATACCTTAAGGTCAACGCCGCCTTTTGCGCCATGACGGGCTATGACGAAGCCGAGCTCGTCGGTCGCGGCTTCAAGGACATCACCTACCAGGAGGACCGCGACGGGCTGGATAGCTTCCGCCGGGGTATCCTCGATGGTACTGTCCGCAGCTTCAAGGCCGAGAAGCGTTATGTTCGCAAGTCAGGCGAGGTCTTCTGGGTAGAAGTCTCCATCATCGTGGTCACCGATCCGCTGACCGGTCAGCCCAATCGACTGCTCAGCCAGGTCGAGGACATTGATCTCAAGAAACGGACGCTTGAGGCCATCGCTGAAAGCGAAAGTCGGTGGGCATTCGCCCTCGAAAATGGCCAACAGGGCGTCTGGGACGTCGATAAGCCTGGTGGCCGGCTCTACACGTCCCCGACGTGGAAGCGCATGCTCGGCTATGAGCCGGAAGATGTGTCGATCGATGGCGGTGATGCCTGGCTCGAATTGATGCATGTTGACGACCGAGACAGGTTCCTCGTTGCCAATGATGCCCATGAGCGCGGCGATACAGAATGGCTTGAGACCGAATTCCGCCTGCGCCACAAGGACGGCCACTGGGTTTGGATCCTTGACCGTGGCAAGGCGATCTCCCGCGATGCCGATGGCCGCCCGCTGCGTATCATCGGGACCCATACCGACATTTCGCGCAACAAGGCGGCTGAACGCGAGATTCAGCTCCTGGAGGAGCGCGTGCGTCTAGCCATCGAGGCGGGCGGCATCGGTCTCTGGAGCATGGACCTCGCGACCGGTGTTTCCACCTGGAATGGCGAGACCTTTGGTCGCATGACCGCCGATGCCGCCGGTCGGCGATCGATCGAATGGCTGCGCTTCGTCCATCCGGAGGATCGGCCGAGCCTTTCAGAGATGCTGCATCAGGCGACCATTGATCCTGCGGCTCGGGTCAACACCACCTGCCGTCTGCTGAGTCCGGCCCGTGGTCTCGTGCACATTCGAGTGCTTGCCAATCAGGTAACGCTGTCAAATGGCGATCGGTTGCTGCTCGGCACGGCCTGGGACATCAGCGAACAGGTAAGCGCAGCTCAGGAACTGCGCGACGAGAAGGAGCGTCTTCGCACGACGCTGCATGCCATTTCCGATGGCGTTATTGCCACCGACGCTGACGGTCGCGTTACACTGATCAACCCCGCCGCCCAACGCATGACAGGTCTTTCGGAGACGGAGGCCTACGGCCATCCGATCGAAGAAGTGTTCCAGGCCGTCCACGATGACAACGGTCATCCAGCGGCCTCCTGCGTTCGCCAAGCCATCGAGACCGGCAAGCCGGTGGAGCGGCTCGGTACGCAGGTCATCGACGTCCGCGGCCGCGAGGTGCATTACATCCGCGAGGCAGCCGCGCCGATCACCGCCGGTGCTGACGGTCGGGCCGGCGCCGTTCTGGTCTTCCAGGATGTGTCGGCCGAGCGCGCCATGCAGCGTTCGCTCGCCCATGCCGCCACGCACGACGATCTCACTGGTCTTGCCAATCGCCGCTTCTTCGAGACGCGCATCCAGAACATGATCACAGCGGCACGCGAGGGCGACAGTCGGCACGGCCTGCTGTTCGTAGACCTCGACCGCTTCAAGATCGTCAACGACACGGCCGGACACTTGGCGGGCGACGCTCTTCTGCAAGAAGTGGCTCGTACCATGCGGTCGATCGTTCCGATCAGTGATTGTCTCGCAAGGCTGGGCGGCGACGAGTTCGCGGTGCTCGTCGAGAATTGCGATCGTCAATTCGCGGCCTTCGTTGGCGAAAAACTGATCGACGCCATCGACGCCATTCGGTTTACCTGGGAAGGCAAGGTCTACGAGATCGGCGCCAGCGCCGGCGTGTCCCAGGTCGATGCCACCACGGCGAGC
Organism: Pleomorphomonas sp. PLEO; assembly: GCF_041320595.1. Taxonomy (NCBI): domain Bacteria; kingdom Pseudomonadati; phylum Pseudomonadota; class Alphaproteobacteria; order Hyphomicrobiales; family Pleomorphomonadaceae; genus Pleomorphomonas; species Pleomorphomonas sp. PLEO. Next base: position 5,469,795 of record NZ_CP166625.1, on the reverse strand, counting down.
GCCGAGGCGGTGCTGGCTGAGGCCGACGTGGCCTGCTACGCCGCCAAGGCGGCTGGTCGTGGCCGCGTCTCGGTGTTCTTGCAAAACACAGGCGAGGCGCAGCGGCACATGAGCGACTTTCGAATGGCCGCTCGCATCCGCGAGACCATCGAGAACGGCCGCTTCGTGCTCTATGCGCAGGAGATCAGGTCGATCGCCCACCCCGAGACACGCGGTCACTCGCTGGAACTCCTGATCCGCATGATCGACGAGAACGGGGTCGTATCGACACCGGACACCTTCATCCCGGCCGCCGAACGCTTCGAATTGATGGGAACCATTGACCGCTGGGTGCTGGCCAAGGTGATCCGTGACTTCGGCTCGGCGATCATGGCGGTGCCCGACCTGCGCGTTGCGATCAATCTATCGGCCAACTCGCTCAACGACCCGACGCTCTGGCGGTATCTCACCGATCTTTTCCAGGCGAGCCGACTGTCGCCGTCGCGCGTCACGCTTGAAATAACCGAGACGGCGGTGATCAATTCCTTTGAGATTGCCCGCGATTTCATACGCGCCGCTCGCAGCATAGGTTGCCGGGTCAGTCTGGACGACTTCGGCTCCGGTCTATCGTCCTTCACCTATCTGAAGAGCTTCGACGTCGACGCCATCAAAATCGACGGCAGCTTCGTTCATAACATGGCCGGCAGCGCCTACGATCGAACCGTCGTCCGGGCTATCAACGAGATTGGTCGCGAGCTGGGTGTCGATGTCATCGCCGAGCGCATCGAGGACCAGGCGACGCTGAAGGAGCTGGCCAAACTAGGCGTGTCCCATGGACAGGGCTATCTCTTCAATCGACCAAGCGATTTCCATGCCGTACTCGCCGGATATGCGCTAGAGATGGAGGCCGACACGGTCGAACCGCTCCGCGCCTGAGCCCCGCAGCAAGGTTGCTGCGCTTGGACCTTAGCTGAGGTTGTATCCGTGACAAAGCCGGCTCATCATGTGCCCGTCGGTGGCCAGCCGGAAGACCGGCCCTCGGGAACATTATGAACGCGACCGTCCCAGACGAGACGATCGCCTTCGATCAGGAGAGTGACATGGCCAAGGGACAGGTTAAGAAAAACAAGGAAGCACGCAAACCGAAGGCCGAGAAAGGCGCTGGCACCAAAACATCATCGGTGACCGACGTCTTCGCCAAGGCGACCAGCGATGCGACTCATAACGCCAGCAAGAAGAAGTAACGTCAGCAAGAAGAAGCCGGCGTGACGGCGAACGACCTCAGATGAGGTCGAGCGTGGTGACACCCTCGCCATAGGCTGCCGCCCAGTCGGCTGAAAAGCCCGCGATGCCGGAATCGGTCAATGGGTGGCGGATCAGGGCTTCGAGAATGTCGGGCGGCAGCGTCGCTGAATGGGCGCCAGCCATGGCAACATCGTGTACCTGCTGGACGTTCTTGAAAGAGGCGGTCAGCAGGCGCGTTGGCAAGGCATGAACGCGGAAGAGATGGACAATGTCGGCGACGACCTTGACGCCGTCGCCGCCGATCATGTCGAGCCTGTTGACGTAGGGCGCGGTGAAGGCCGCGCCGGCCACCGCCGCCATCAGGGCCTGTTGGGCGGTGACGATGGCGGTTGCCGTCACGCGGAAGCCGAGACCGGATAGCCGCCGAATTGCCTTGATGCCCTCCGCCGTCACCGGCACCTTCGGATGAAAGCCGGCACCGACGAAGTCGGCAAGTTTGCGAGCCTCTGCCACCATTGTGTCGGCATCGCTGCCGGTAACCTGGACATGCAGCATGGCGCCATCGCCGATCACCGCCCGGATATCTTTGAGAATGTCGGAAAACGGTCGCTTCGCACGGGCGATCAGCGTCGGGTTGGTGGTGACGCCAGCGATAGGATAGAGATCCGCGAGGCGGGCGATGGCCGCGACGTCGGCGGTATCGAGAAAATAAATCATGAATTCCTCCCTGCTGGCGGCGACAATAGCCTCGGCCGGTCGCGCCGTCACCAGGGTCAGAAAGCTTCCATCCGCTGCCAGAGGCGTGCCGCCTGGGTGCGGGCCACGGTTTCGATTTCCCCGGCATCGGCGCTAACAAGGCAACCGTCACTGACAACGAGCCTGCCATCAACAGCTACTGTTGTTACTCTGCCATTCTGCCGGACCACCACATCGCCGGCCGCGCCGGGCGCGAGGCCTATGGCAGAAAACCCGAAGCGTTGGGAGATCAATCGCTGGCCGGCATCAAGACGGGCCGCTGCTCGGTCGTCACCGTTCGCGGTGGCAAGCCGAAGAAGTGCCGCTTTTTCGATCGCCATATCGGCGTTCCAGCCATCGCACCCGAGCGCCACTTTTTCCGAATGGCGAAGGGTGGTCGGATAGCCGACGCGATTGCCTTCATTGGAGCGCGGATTCTGCACAAGCCAGCAGCCAAGTCGGTCCGCCTTGCGCACCTCTTCTGCGGTGAGATGGACCCCATGGGCGAGGATTGAGCCTGTCGGCAACGCGTCGAGGGCGATCAGCCGTTCGAGCGGGCCGGCATAGCCGCGTGCGCGTGCATCCTCAACGTCGTCCACGGCTTCCGCCACGTGCACGTGCATCACCGTATCGAGGGAGTGGCAAAGTTCGCCAGCGGCACGGATCGTGTCATCGGAAACCGTGAAGCTGGCGTGCAGCCCGACGAGGCGGCGAATGAGTGGCGTCTCCTCGACATTGCCGCACTCGACGAGGCCCGCCTCGGCTTCGGCGCGCCCGAAGTTGCGCTCGGTGGCGCCGAAAGTCAGCAGCGCCCGCACGCCGAGATCCTTGGCCGCGTCCGCCAGAACCTGAAGCGATCCTCTGATGAAATGCGGCGATTCGTGATGGTCGATGAGACTGGTGGTGCCCGATAGCAACGCTTTGGCGATATAGTCGCGTGCCGATGCCCGGAGCGCGTCCGCGTCGAGCGCCCGGTCGAGCCGCCACCAGACCTTTTCCAGGATCTCGATGAAGTTGGCGGGGGCCGGCTCGGCTGTCGGCATGCCATAAGGCGCCAGACCCGAATAGAGATGGGTATGCGCGCAGACGGCGCCCGGTGCGATCTCGCCCTCAGGGCAGGCGATGACCGGCGCCATCGGATCGGCCGCCTCGGCAATGACGCCATCGACGATCGCGACGGTCCGGCCGGTCCGGTCCGGACCAATGGTGATCGATCGGGTCAATGCCAGTCGCTCCGGTCGAGATCTGGATCGAGGCCGACCGAAAGAGCCCGCGCCGCCGGGCTGTCGATCATCGGCAGCACCGTGCGCCGGATACCATCGTAGGCGGCAAGCGCGGCGGCAACGGCGCCAGCGGTCGGCACGAGGCCGATCTCGCCGATGCCCTTGGCACCGAACGGTCCCTCCGGCTCATTCTCCTCGATGATGATCACCTCGACCTCCGGCATGTCGGAGGCGCGCAGCACGCCGATCTCGCGCACATTGGCGGTCACTGGCATGCCGTCCTTGCAGGGAAGTTGCTCGGTCAGGGCGTAACCCAGGCCCATGTGAACCGCACCCTCGATTTGCCCTTCGGCAAGCTTCGGGTTCAGCGCCTTGCCGACATCATGGGCGGCAATCACCTTGGCGACACGTCCGGTATCGTCGAGGATGGCCACCTGCGTTGCCCAGCCAAAGGCGGTGTGGGTCTTGATCTTGCCGTTCTTGAGCTGGCCCGGCGCCGTCGTGTCGTCGATCTTGATATCGCCGGCGAACACCTCACCAACGAGATCCTTCAGCGTCTTGCCCTCATCCAGCACTGCCCGCAGTGCCTTGGCAGCCTTGATTACAGCATTGCCGGCGAGCAGCGTGCCGCGCGATCCGGTGGTCTGGCCACAGCCCACGTCGAAACGGCTGTTGACCTGCGGCACGAAGATCGAGGAGGGAAGGCCGGTCACCTCGGCCGCCGACTGGGCTGAAATGGTGAGCAGGCCCTGTCCCATCTCGGTGAAGCCTATGTGGAGGCCGATCCGCTCCTCTGCTTCGATCTCCAGCCGGCACTTGCCCCATTCGAGCGCGCCGTTGCCGATACCGGAATTCTTCACCGCGCAGGCCACGCCCACCGCCTTGCCCTCGGCCTTTGCCGCGTAATAGGCGTCTTTGACGGCGAGCAGTGATTTCTCAAGCCCGACCGACTTCTCCAGGATCTGGCCCGACGAGAACACGTCGCCGATGCGCACGCCGTTGCGCCAGCGCATCTCCCAGCCGTCGATGCCGACTTTCTCGGCCAGAAGATCGAGGCACCCCTCCATGGCGAATGAGGTCTGGTTGACGCCGAAGCCGCGCATGGCGCCGCAGGGGGGATTGTTAGTATAGGCGGCGATCGAATGGATCGACAGCGTCGGCACTCGATAAGGGCCGCAGGCGTGGCCGGCGGCGCGTTCCAGCACCTTATCGCCGACCGAGGCGTAACAGCCGGAATCGCCAAGGATATCGATCTTGGCGGCGGTGATCCGCCCTTCGGCGTCGCAACCGACCGAATAGGCCATCTTCATAGGATGACGCTTGGGATGCAGCCGAACCGACTCCTCGCGGGACAGGACGAGCCGCACCGGCCGATCGGTCAAGCGGGCGAGCACGGCGGTCTGCGCCTGAACCGTCATGTCTTCCTTGCCCCCGAAGGCGCCGCCGGTTGGCACCAGTTCGACGAAGATATTGTCCACCGGTTCACCGAGCACCCCGGCCACTGCCTTGCGGTCCTCGAACACGCCTTGTCCTTGGCTATAGAGATGCAGGCGCCCGTCTTCGAGCGGTACGGCCAGACAAGCCTCGGGCTCCAGGAATAGATGCTCGATGCGCTGGGTCTGCCACGTGCCGGAGACGACATGGACGGAGCCGGCAAGCGCCGCCTCGACGTCGCCACGCTCGATGACCGTCTCGGACAACAGATTTGGCTGACGCGGATTGACCTGCCGGGCGCCGGGTTTCAGCGCCTCCTCCGGAGAGAGCGTCGGCTCCAGCACCGTGTAGTCGACGGCAACGAGAGCGGCGGCGGCGCGGGCGGCGCGCGGCGTCTCGGCGGCGACAGCGGCAATGACGTCACCAACGTAGCGAACTTCCTCGCCGACGGCGATGAACACCGGCCAGTCCTTCTTGATCTGTCCAACCCATCGGTCGCCGGGCACGTCATCGGCGGTGGCGATACGCACCACGCCAGGGTGGGCGAGCGCTTTCGAAAGATCGATGGAGTTTACTCGGGCGCGGGCGTAAGGCGACAACACGAACACGGCGTGCAACAGGCCGGGCACGTCGATATCGGCGAGGAAAGGCCGATCGCCGAGCGCGAGATCGCCGCCCCGGAAGCGCTCGACCGGCTGGCCGACGCCGCCGTCAGTCGTTGGCTGCGGATGCCCCTTCACGCCGGCTTTGACGTCGCGGATCAGCTCGACGGCGTCGATCACCTTCTTGTAGCCGGTGCAGCGGCAGAGATGGCCATCAAGGGCGGCGGCGATCTCCTGTCGGTCCGTCGCTCCGCCAGCATCGGTCAACGCCTTGATGCGAACCACGAGGCCGGGCGTGCAGAAGCCGCACTGAACACCGGCGGCGGCCTGAAAAGCGTCGGCGTAGAGCTGCCGTTCCGTCGCGTCGACACCCTCCAGTGTGACGATCGGCCTTCCTTTCACCGCGATGGCTTTGAGGGTACAGGTCTTGCTCGGCCGGCCGCCGATCAGCGCCAGACAGCAGCCGCACTGCCCTTGGCCGGAACAGGCGTCCTTCACCGACGTGATCTTCAGCCTGTCGCGCAATACCGAAAGCAGCGTTTCGTCTGCTTCGACATCGAGCTGGTGGTCGCGACCGTTGACGGTAAGGGTGATCATGGGCATCTGGTGGGTTGTCCGTTCAGTCGAAAGCGGCGTTGGCATAGGTGACGATCGTCGGCGCCGTGACGGCGCGGGCTATGCGGGCGATGAGGATCAGGCGGCCGAGGTCGACCGGATGGTCGGCCGGACCGGACGCTAGCTCCGGCGCGGCTGGATCAATCGAGACATCAAAGCCGTCTCCATTGCAGGCAAGGCGAGCGCCATCATCATCGATCGTGAAGCGCTGGCCCCCGTCGCGAACGTGAAGGCGGAGTCCTGCCCTCGTTTTTTCTATGGCAAAGCCATCGCGGTCCGGTGCATCGTCGAGGCTCGCGACCGAGCCGAACAAGTTGGCCTTGCGGGCGAAGGGGCCGCCCGTTTCCGGGCAGGTGACATCGCAGTTGCCGCAGCGGTTGCAGACGTCGGCGAAAATGCCGATCTGCTGGGCACGAGTCACCGGCTGCGCCTCGCCAATCATGACCTTCGCCCCAGGCCGCACTATCGCGGCGATAACCGGCTCCTGCGGCAACGGGTAGCGGAAGACGGCGTCGTTGGGGCAGACGTTGACACACTTGCCGCAGGTCTCGCAGTCGAGGAGCGCCAAGGGGATGCCGGTTCGACGTGGCGGATGGTCGACCTCCGGTCGGCTATAGCGATGGTCGCCGCGTACGCGCGTCGCGTAGTGGTCGGTGTTGCGGAGCCGAGCAGCCGATACCCATGCTTCGAAATCGGCACCGGCGACAGCACGCAGATTTTCGCCGGCTTCGAGCGCTGCGGCCAGCGTCGCCTTGCTCTCGGCAGGAATGTCCAGGTCGTCCAGTGCAGCGCCAGCCAGACCAAAGGCCTTCAGGGCGTAGGTATCGAGGTCCGTTGCCTCCACCTCAGCCAGGCGATCGGCGAGATCGGCAATGTAATCGGCGCCCTTGCCATAGCCTGCTCCCTTCAGCAGATCGGTGCAGACGCTGACCGGCTTGAGGCCGAGCGCCACCGTGTCGGCGAAGTTGCCGACATCAATGCCGGCCGAAAAGGAGATCGGGAAACGATCGCCGAACTCGGCCCGGAAGCGGGCGACCAGCTCGATGGCCAGTACATGTAGTGGCGGGCCTGACAGATACATTTCGCCGGTGCCGGCCGGGAAAAACTGCTTATGGTTATCGACGAGCAGCGTGTTGGAGAACTTGACGCCAAAGCCGCGCCCGAGCTTGTCGGCAAGATCGCCCAGCCGGGACACGATGCCTCTCACGTCCTGCCATTTCGCGTCCTTTTCGAAGGTCGCGTCGGGCACCACGAGATCGGCATAGCCGAGCTTGTCATGCAGGATGGCGTTGAGGTCGGCTTTCCCAAGCAGGGTCGGATTGAGTTTGACGACGACGTCCAGCCCCTCCTCTGCCATCAAATGGGCGGCGATCGCTTCGATCTCGCCGGGTGGGCAGCCGTGGAAGGTGGAGACGGTGACGCTGTCTGAGATGCAGGCGGGATAATCTAGGTCCCTGAAGCGCGCATAAGGTTCGGGGATCTGCCCCCGGAGTTTGTCGATGACGGCACTAGCATCCTTCATGCCGGCGATGAAGGCACGCACCTTGTCCGAGCGAAGGCCGGCGAGGTCATAACCGACGCTCATGTCGATGACGGTGTCCTCAAGGCCCGGGGCAAGCCCCTCCGCCTTGGCCATCTCGATCAGCATCATCGCCTTAACGTATTCCTCAAGCGACTGTTCGAGGGACAGCTCCTGCGACCATTCGATGTTGAAGCCGACCGTCTCCATGTCGATGCAGGGGCGGGCAATATCCAGATGGTCGAGCACCTGCACCGTCTTGAGCTCGATTACCCGACCACCGGCCAACCAGCTGAGCACGATGTTCTGCGCCAGCTGGGTATGCGGCCCGGCCGCAGGCCCAAAGGGCGTCGCCGCCCTGCGGCCAAAGATCGAGGTCGAGAGATCGCGGCCGGCCGGCGCCTTGGCGAACTTGAAGCGCGGCAGGTGAAAGGCGGCCTTCTTCGCCTCGAGTTCGCGGAACATCCGGTTGACAAGCACCGGTAGCGGGATCGGCGTCAGGTCGGCCATACAATTTGCCCCGAGAAAGCGTCAGACTGGCGCCGACAGGAGCGGATACATTTCCGGCCGCCGGTGCTTCTGGAAGTTGAAGATGTTGGCGCGGATCTCGGTGCAGCGATCAAGGTCGCAGTCATGCGTAACCAGTTCGTCACCGAGCGTCGAAGCCATGGCAACGATCTCGCCGGTTGGTGCGATGATGCAGCTCTGGCCGATCAGCACGCAGTTCTCCTCGTTACCGGCCTTGCCGACACCCACCACCCACATGCCGTTGGCGTACGCCCCGGCCTGCATGGCGAGGTGATTATGGAAGCACTGTAGATGGTCGTGTTCGGGGGCGAGCGGATAGTGATACGGCGTGTTGTAGCCGATCAAGACCATCTCGGTACCGCGCAGGGCGTGCTCGCGATAAGTTTCCGGCCAGCGGCGGTCGTTGCAGATGGCCATGCCGATCTTGCCGCCGAGGCAATCGGCCGGCGTGAAGAGGGTGTCGCCCGGCTCGAAATAACGCTTCTCAAGATGCTGGAAGGCCCGCCAGGGCTCATTTTCGGTATGCCCCGGCAGATGGACCTTGTGATAGCGGTGGACGATCGCGCCCGTCTTGTCGACGATGATGGACGTATTGAAGTGCCGGATGCGGCCATCCATCACCGTCTTTTCGGCATAGCCGAAACTGATGGCGACACCGAGCTCCTTGACCTTGGCAAACAGCGGCGCCGTCGTCGGGCCGGGCATCTCGGTCTCGAAGAAGGTGTCGACCTCGGCCTGGTCCTGCATGAACCAACGCGGGAAGAAGGTGGTCAGCGCAAGTTCCGGATAGACCACGAGATCGCAGCCGCGTCGGGCGGCCTTTTCGAGCAACGCGATCATCCGGGCGACGACGATCTCTCGACTGTCGGCACGGGCGTTCGGACCAAGCTGGGCGGCACCGACGACAATGGTGCGGGACATTCTCTCAATACTCCTCAGGCGGGTGTGTTGGCGCGGCCGGCCAGCTCCAACGCTAACGTGCCGAGCACAGCGAGGCCGTTGGCTATGTCGTTGGGGGCCGTGTATTCGGCTATGTTGTGGCTGAGTCCGGCAATGGACGGCACGAACACCATGGCGGCGGGACAGGTGCGGGCCAGCATCTGGGCGTCGTGACCAGCACCGGAGAACATGCGGCGAGTTGAAAGGCCGAGACTCCTAGCCGTCTTTTCGACGCGGCCGACCAGTTCGCCGTCGAAGGCGACCGGCTCGAAGCGAGCCAGCCGGCGGCGGGTGAAGGAAACGTGCTCCTCTTCGGCGACGCGGGCAACCAGCGCGGCAAGGCGCGCCTCAGCCTCGGCGAGCACCTTCTCCTGCGGGTGACGAAGGTCGACGGTCATCTGAGCCATTTCAGCGACGACATTGACGAGATTGGGCCGAAGGCGCAGCGAGCCGACGGTTCCCACCATGTCGCCACCGATCGATTTGGCGATATCGGCGACGCCGTGAGCGATGCGGGCGGCGGCAAGGCCCGCGTCACGCCGGAGGCGCATCGGCGTGGCGCCGGCATGGCTCGCCCGGCCTGACAGCGTGATCTCCGTCCAGGAGATGCCCTGCACACCTTCGACGACGCCGATGTCGATGCCCTCGGCCTCCAATACCGGTCCCTGCTCGATGTGATATTCGAGATAGGCGGCGGCCTTTACGCCGCCGAGCGGCGCCGAACCGGCGTAGCCGATATCGACGAGATCGTCGCCGAGCCGCGTGCCGTCGATGGAAATGGTATCGAGCGCTTCCTGGAGGGGCAGGTCGCCAACGTGAACGAGGCTGCCCAGCATGTCCGGCTGGAAGCGGGCGCCCTCCTCATTGGTGAAGGCCGCGACGGTGACCGGGTGCACGGTTGCAATACCGGCATCGTCGAGGGCCTTCAGCACTTCGAGGCCGGCGAGCACGCCGAGATTGCCGTCATAAAGGCCACCGGTCGCCACCGTGTCGATATGCGAGCCCATCATCACCGACGGACCATCCTGCGTGCCCTTGCGAGTGGCGAAGATGTTGCCGATCGGATCGATCGCCACCTCAAGCCCCTGTTCCCGCATCCAGCCGACGACCAGGTCACGGCCGGCGCCATCCTCCGGCGTCAGGGCCAGACGGCAGACACCGCCTTCCGGCAGGGCACCGACTTGGCCGAGCGCCTTGAGGCGGGCGACGAGACGGTCGCCATTGACGGGCAGGGCGGGAGAAAGGTCTTTCATGTCTGTGCTCCAGCGCGAACCGCGTCGCCAGTTCGGCCGACGATGCGGGCGTAAAGATCCGGATCGGTGTCACCCTCGCTGCCGAATAGCAAGACGCGCGAGGCTTGATCGAGACCAAGCGCCTTGCGCCAATCCGCATGATCGGCAGCGACGATCAGTCCGGCAAGGCCTGCGACCCCCGATTCGCCGCCGACGATGGTGGCCCCGGCCGCGCCTGACGCCAAGAGCTGCATTGTGGCAAGTGCCGCCTCGTCGGGAATGGCCATGAAGGCCGTCGCGCCTTTTTCCAGGAACGGCCAGGCGATCACCGACGGTTCGCCGCAAGCCATCCCGGCCATGACGGTATCAAGGTCACCGGTGACGGTCGTCGGTCTGCCGGCTCGCGCACTTTCATAAAGGCATGCGGCCTTGTCCGGCTCCACCACGACGACGGAGGGCGTGTCGGCCCCATAGGCTTCCCAAAGGTGGGCGATGACGGCCGCGGCAAGGCCGCCGACACCACCCTGGATGAAGACGTGGGTGGGCGGCATATCAAACGCGCCAAGGGCCTCGGCCACCATCACCGCATAGCCCTGCATGACGTCACGAGGAATGTCCGTATACCCGGGGTAGGAGGTATCGGACACGACGAACCAGCCGTTTGCAGCGGCGGTCCGGTCGGCCTCGCGCACCGAGTCGTCGTAATTGCCGGCCGTCCGCACCACCTCGGCCCCAAAACTGCGGATTGCCTCTGCCCGCTTTTCAGAAACGGTGGCGTGGACGAAAATCACCGCTCGTGCGCCGAACATACGGGCGCCCCAGGCGACGGAGCGGCCATGGTTGCCATCGGTAGCACAGCACACGGTGATGTCCTTGACGGCGTCCTTCAACCGGCCGGCGGCCAGAGCCGCCTCGTCGACACCGCCATCGCGGCGCCTGAGTTCGGCGGCGAGCAGGCGGAACACCGCATATGCACCACCCAGCGCCTTGAACGAGCCTAGGCCAAAGCGCCCGCCTTCGTCCTTGTAGTGGACGCTTGCGACGCCGAGCCGCATCGCCAGCGTGGAGAGCGAGACGAGCGGCGTCGGCCGATATCCAGGCCAAGACGAGATGACCCCGGCGGCCCGGACGTAGCCGTCATGCGACAGGGTTGCCTTGAAGGCTTCAGGATATGAACCAACCTTGCGGGTGGTATTGACGAGGAAGGCGGCTGTGCCGGACGAATCGGCGAGATTTTTAAACAGGTAGGTCATCGGTCCGATGTTCTTGCTGCCGGCCTGACCGGCTTGACAGAGGAACATATATGAAAGAGAATTTTCATGAAATGGAAAAGATGAAAAAAGAGGCGACTGCTGCAAGAGAAGGCGAACGTGGCGGCGCGGCGCCCGGCGACGCGGTTGATGCGCGCATCGCCGCGCTGTTCGACGAGCTGACCGAAAGCGAGAAGCGTCTCGCCGAAGTCGTCCTCGAGACGGCCAGTGATCTCTCCGCTTTCACCGCCGGTGAGCTTGCGGTCCGTGCCGACGTGTCCGCGGCAACTGCCGCGCGTTTCTTCCGGCGGCTCGGCTATGAGAGCTACGGTGATCTGCGGCGCTCCGTTCGCGATGCGCGCACTTGGGGCTCGCCGCTCTACGAACTGTCCTCTGCGGAGCGACCGGCCGATTTCGCCCTGCACGTTGCGCAGGACATCGAAAATCTGAAGCGTCTTGCCACTGAACTTGCGCCGGCCGCCCTCGCCGACGCCGTCGAGCTGCTTGCGTCGTCAAAACGCCTGCACCTCATTGGCTTCCGCAATTCCGCGGCGCTGGCCGCCTACGCGCGTGGTCTTTTTGCCCATGTGAAGCCGGACGTTCGCCTGTTGCCGCTGGCCGGACAGACGTTGGCTGAAGATCTCGTCGGCTTGGGCCCCGAGGACGCGTTGGTGGTCTTCGGTTTTCGTCGTCGTCCGCCTGCGCTGCGCGAGGTGATGGCCGCCGTTCGCCAGAGCGGCGCTCGCATTCTGCTCGTTACCGACGCCTCCGCGGCCCGCACGGCTCATTTGGCACATGTGACGCTACGCTGCCCCAACCAAGGGGCCAGCCTGTTCGACAGCTATGTGGCACCAATGTCGCTCATCAGCCATCTCGCCTCGGCGCTTGGCGTGGCGCTCGGGAAGGCGGCGGAAAGCCGGCTCGAAATGATCGAGGATCTGCACCGGCGTTTGGAGCCATTTTCGACGGCCGGACGGCGGATATCGCGCGGGTAGGGCACTCACCGAAATCGCGCTGATTTCTCTGAAAAAGTGGGTAACCAGGGTCACATTCCGATTCGAAGCCCGGCCCGGATAACTGGCCTTCCTGTCGAAACTTAAGGATAGTCTCCTCTTCTGCGCGACTCTTGGTGAAAAACATGTATACTGCATAGTGATGAAAGTGGATTAACGCCCCGGATCGGAGCGGTCAGATCACCTTTCATTAACCTTCTTCGTGCCAGACTGGCATTTCTAGTCTTGGTGCGGGTCGGGTGAACAGCGAGCGCGCCAGCTACGTGGCGGCCACCTCACCCAGAGCCGGAGGGCTCCGTTTGCGCGCAAGCGGAACGGAATCCCATCAGGTTATGCGGGTTTGGATAGACCCGGAAAACGCCCTACGGACCGTCGTGTCCAAAGGGGTTCTTTTCCATTCCGGTCGGTTGCCGACCGGTAGCACTCGGGTTGGCGCCAATGTTTATTCTGATCGTTTTTGCAGGCTTGGCTTATTTGGCCATCGGATTCGGCTTTACCATGTTGTCGCTTCACGAACTGGCCACCGGCCGTCGCGAGGGCATTCTCAACCGGCTTATGGCTTGGTCGGGCATTTTGCTTTGGTTGCCGATGCTAGTCGTTGTCGTCGCCAGCGCTTTTTTTGTCTCTTTGCGGCCCACACAGCCGCGAGTTCCCGCCATAGCAGCTCGTTCGGAAGCTGTTCTCGCCGAGCGGCGCACCATTCGCAGGGCTGTCCGTCAGGTCTGACGGGAGCCAGGGAAAGCCTGACCTTTTTGGGATAATCATCAGTTGGCCGTCGGCGGAATAGCTTCGTCGGCCAACGTTTCTCATCGGCAAGGCTTGCGCTAACTATCTGAAAAAACGGCAAGTTGGCCACTTCATAAAAAGCGACATTGGCTGCGCAGAAAGCCCTTGCATTCGTCCGGCCAGTTGGGTAGACACTCCCCAGCGAACGGGACCGCCGATTTCATCGCGGCGGTGTCTAATTCGTTTTGGCGTGCGCTCGTAGCTCAGCTGGATAGAGCATCAGACTACGAATCTGAGGGTCGGGCGTTCGAATCGCTCCGAGCGCGCCATTTTCTTTCTGAACCACCTGCCTGCAGGTGGTTCGTTGCGTCGATAGCTTTTCCTAATGGTTAGGCTGGCGCGAAGGGTAACGGAAATCTCCGCAGAGTGGAATGACTGCGCCGAAGAGGCGTGGTGCAGACCATTCTTTTGGATACGGTCATTTCCGTGGTGCGCGCCGCTCCGAGGATAAAGCGCACTGGTCAGCAGCGCCAGAAGGCGGAGCCGTATCCCAAACAATCACATCAAATGAAAAGCCTCGCCAAAACGTAGGGTTGGTCAGCGGTGTGGATGGTTTGCCAAGGTTCTCGGCGGGCCATGTTGGCTTGTAGAGCGTCGGCCAAGCGCAAAGCGACACCCCGCGGCCGAACCCTCTTCAAAACAACCATTTAGAAAAAGAACCCCACCAAAATGGTAGGGTTCGTTGGCGCTCCGAAAGCGGGGCGGGAGCCCGCATTCTGCCCTGCTTGGTCAGGCGATCAAGGCCATCAGGGCCTTTGCTGCGCCTTCGCTGCTTGCCGGGTTTTGGCCGGTGACCAACTTGCCGTCCGTCACCACATAGGGCGCCCAGTCAGGTCCCTTGCGATACTCCGCGCCCTGGGCGATGAACGTATCCTCAATCAGAAACGGCACGACATCCGACAACTGGACGGCGTCTTCTTCGCCGTTGGTGAAGCCGGTGACGATGCGCCCCTTGACGATCGGCTGACCGTCCGCAGCCTTGACGTTCTTGAGGGCGCCGGGTGCGTGGCAGACAAAGCCGATCGGCTTGTCCGCGCGAACAAAACTCTCGATCAGTCCAATCGACACTGGGCTTTCGGCGAGGTCCCAAAGAGGGCCGTGCCCGCCGGGATAGAACACGGTGTCGAAGTCTTCCTGTCGCACCATGTCGAGCTTCACGGTATTGGCCAGCACCTTTTGCGCGGCCGGGTCCGACTTGAAGCGACGGGTCAATTCGGTCTGAGAGTCGGGCAGGTCACTTTTCGGGTCGAGCGGAGGCTGGCCTCCAGCAGGCGAAGCCACGGTGATCTCGGCATCGGCGTCAAGAAAAGTATAGTAGGGAGCGGCAAATTCCTCGAGCCAGAAGCCCGTCTTCTTTCCCGTGTCGCCCAGTGCATCGTGGCTTGTCAGTACCATTAGGATTTTCATCTTGGATTACCTTGTTGTCTGCCCTGTCCGATAAACGCGGGCGTAGGGGGATCGGTTGCGTATTTAGGGCTTTCGGGACACCCTTGCTTCCAGTGTGGCGCGCTCCTCGACGTAGGGGCGCCATCGGCCATCCCCCATTCAAGCGCCTGGCGAGACGCATAAGGCTTAACGCTGCTGCGGACGATTTGGCTTTGGACTTTGGGATGTTTTTGGAGCAGGCCGATGAGGCGCAGGCAAAGGTGAGGGCATGCTCCCTGCACAATCGCATGGCGTATCATCCAATATCGCCTGCCGTAACCAGTCCGGATTGCCTGTGTCGCAGCAGTTGCTGTTGCGCGGAAGAGGTTGGTCTGTCTTGCCGGTTATCTTTGCGCCAGGGCTGTTGCGGAAGGGCAGTCGGCCTTCATTGGCGTCTGCGGCTCCCCCTCCAATCGGGTTGGAAATTTCCCTATCGGCCTAGTTAGTCGGGTCGCTTGGTCGAGTTGCGCTCGATCAGCTTGCCCGAGAGCATGATGACGCGCGGCGCCATTTCCGGCGTCTCGATGCGCTCGAACAACAGGCGCATCGCCGAGTGGCCGATGTCTGCCACCGGCTGCTCGATCACGGTGATGCCGGAACCGATGAGGCCGGTCCAGATCTCATTGTCGAAACCGGCGATGGCGATGTCATGCGGTGCCTGAAGGCCCAGCTCCTGCATCGCCTGGGCGACACCCAGGAGAATGAGGCCGTTGGAGGCGATCAGCGCATCCGGGCGGTCCTTGCGGGACAGGATCTGCCGCGCCGCCACGGTGGCGGCATCGGGGTTGGGCGCCACGAAGTCGGCGCGCGGCGTGAGGCCGCAATCGTTCATCGCCTCGGTGTAGCCGCTGAGGCGGTCGCGGGCGGTGGATGAGGTATTGCCGAACAGCCCCTCGATGGTCTTGAAGCCACGGGCGTGGAGATGTTCGACCAGCGCGGCGGAGGCCTGGCGATTGTCGAGCACCACCGAGTCGTGCTTGCCGGCCGGGCCATGGCGGTCGACCAGCACCACCGGGAAGTCGAAGTTGAGCCGGTCGAGCTGTGCCGCGGTCTCGCGCGTCGGCGCATAGATGACGCCGGTCACCCGCTCCTCCTGCATCAGGCGCAGATACATGGTCTCGCGAGTGGGATTTTCATCTGTATTGCACAGCACGACCCGCATGTTCGCCTTGTAGGCGGCGTCTTCCACAGCGCGACTCAGCGTCGTGAAGAAGGGATTGCGGATGTCGGGAACGATCAGGCCGATGGTGTTGGAATGCTGCGAGCGCAGCCGGCGCGCTGAGAGATTCGGGCGATAACCCGTTAGACGGATTGCTGTTTCCACTCGCTCGCGCAGGTCTGGTTTGACCGAGCGATTGGCGAGAACACGCGAAACCGTTGCCGGCGAAACGCCTGCGGCGATAGCCACATCCTTGATGCCGACGCTCATAGCTAAAATCGTTCTCCGTTTACGGCGAAACCAATCACGTCTAAAGACAGCCTTCAATACGGGTTTTTCCAGCTTTCCCAGGAAAGCGAGCTTATGTTATCTGCGTCAATAGAGCTGAAAAGGTTTTCAGTTTTCTGAGACGCGGGGAGAGGGAAGTTTCATGTCGATCAGCACCAAACCACTTCTCGCGCCACAACTCACGCGCATCAAGGCGGCGCCGGCCACCAAGGAAGCCGCCATTCGTGAGGCCTGCGGCCTCTTGGCCGATGGCGGCTATATCGATCCAGCCTACGCCGACAGCATGATGCGTCGCGAAACGGTGGCTGAAACCTATCTCGGTCATGGTGTTGCCATTCCTCACGGGATGAATGCCGATCGTGGGCTGATCAAGCACAACGGCCTCGCCATCCTGCAGGTTCCCGGCGGTTTGATCTGGAATGAAGGCCAGATCGTCAAGCTCGTCGTCGCCATCGCCGCCCAGTCGGACGACCATATTTCCGTGCTGCGCCGGCTGACGCGCCTGTTCCAGGACGAGGCGGCGCTCGAAGCGTTGTTCGAGGTCGATGACCCGCTCGCCATTATCACGGCGCTGGACGAGACGGCTGCGGCCAATCTCAAAGCCGACGCTGCCGTGCCGGCCGATCTCGCCCTGAAGGTCGAGTGGACCGTCGATTATCCCAATGGCCTGCACGCACGTCCCGCCAGCCGCTGGGTCGACGCGGCCAAGGCGGCAGGAACGCGCCTGCAGGTTCGGCGCGGCGCCGATGCCGCCGACCCGGCACGGCTGGTTTCCCTGCTGCAGCTGGGCCTTCGCGCCGGTGAAACGCTGACGATCTCCGCCGAGGGCGACAACGCCGCCGTCGCTCTCTCCGCCTTCGTGCAGGTGATCGAGCGACTGTCGGCCGAGGAGAAGGCGGATGCCGCCAAGGCACCGGCCCCCACCGGTCGCAAGGGCTGGACGCCGGCCACCAATCTGAAAACGTTTTCTGGCGTCGCGGCCGCCCCGGGTGTCGTCATCGCCCCCGTCCATGTGCTGAAGAGCGCCACTGTAGAGATCTCCGACACGCCAATGGATCTTGTCGAGGCCTCCACGGCGCTCGATCAGGCGATCGCCGCGACGCTGAGCGAGCTGAAGGCCGTCGCCGCCGAGGCCGCCGTCAAGGTGGGGCAAGCGGAAGCTGCGATCTTCGAGGCGCATGCCGAACTCCTGAACGATCCGGAAATTCTCACGAAAGCCTCCATGCTCGTCGTCGGCGGCCATGGGCCCGCCTGGTCTTGGCGCGCCGCTGTCGAAGAGGTGGCGGGGTCGCTCGAAAACAACGCCAACGCCTTGCTGGCCGCCCGCGCCTCCGATGTGCGCGATGTCGGCCGCCGCGTGCTGGCCAAACTGGCGCCCGAGGTGGCGAGCGGTTCGGCGATCGTGCTGCCGTCGACCCCGTCGATCCTGGTCGCTGCCGATCTGACCCCGTCGGACACCATCGGTCTCGACACGACACTGATCGCCGGTCTGGCGACGGCGCAGGGCGGGCCGACCTCGCACACCGCCATCCTCGCCCGCACGCTCGGCCTGCCGGCGGTGGTCGCGCTGGGCGCCGGCCTTCTGGAAACCAAGGCGGGGACGACCGCCATTCTCGACGGCGCCGCCGGTCGGCTCTATCTCGACCCGAGCGAGGCGGATCTGGCCTCGGCCCGTGCCTTCATCGAGGCCGATGTGCGCCGCGCGGCTTCCGAAGCTGAGGGGCGGGCTCTCACCGCCACCACCACCGACGGCCGGACCATCGAGATCGGCGCCAACGTCAATAAGCCCGCCGACGTCGCCGGCGCCATCGATCAGGGCGCCGAGGGCGTCGGCTTGATGCGCACTGAATTCCTGTTCCTCGATGGTGGTCACACGCCCAGCGAAGACGAGCAGTTCGCCACCTACAGCGCCATGGCTGAAA
This sequence comes from Pleomorphomonas sp. PLEO, assembly GCF_041320595.1. Taxonomy (NCBI): domain Bacteria; kingdom Pseudomonadati; phylum Pseudomonadota; class Alphaproteobacteria; order Hyphomicrobiales; family Pleomorphomonadaceae; genus Pleomorphomonas; species Pleomorphomonas sp. PLEO. The sequence goes on along the minus strand of NZ_CP166625.1, from coordinate 5,451,901 downwards.
ACCTCGGCGGCCGGCCATTGATCGTGCGCACGCTCGACATCGGCGGCGACAAGCAGGCGCCGCATCTGAAGCTGCCGCGCGAGGAGAACCCGTTCCTCGGCGTGCGTGGCACCCGCCTGACCCTGCGCCGCCCCGACCTGATGCGTCCGCAGCTCCGCGCCCTTTACCGTGTCGCCAAGACCGGCGCCAATCTGAAGATTATGCTGCCGATGATCACCTCGCTCGACGAGATTCTGGCCGTCCGCGCGGTGGCTGAGGAGATCAGGGCCGAGGTCGGTGCGCCCGCTGTGCCGCTCGGCATCATGGTCGAAGTGCCGTCGACGGCGGTGATGGCCGACGTCTACGCCGAGTATGTCGACTTCTTCTCGATCGGGACCAACGACCTCACGCAATACACGCTGGCGATCGACCGGCAGCATCCGGAGCTGGCAGCCGAGGCCGACAGCCTGCACCCGGCCGTGCTGCGCCTGATCAGGAAGACGGTCGAGGGTGCCGCCGTGCATGGTCGTTGGGTCGGGGTCTGCGGCGGCATTGCCGGCGATCCCTTCGGCGCGTCGGTTCTGGCTGGCCTCGGCGTCAATGAGCTGTCGATGACCGTGCGCGATATCCCGGCCGTCAAGGTACGCCTGCGCACCGCGTCGATGGTCGATCTCAAGGCGCTGGCCGACAAGGCGGTCGCCGCCCGAACCGCTAGCGAAGTGCGGGCGCTCGACGCCTCCTTCGGTCAGGGAGACGAGGCATGAAGCCGATCGTTACCATCACCCTCAACCCAGCGGTCGATTTGACGATTGAAGTCGGCGGTCTCGTTCAGGGTGGTGTCAACCGCGCCGAGCGGGCGCAGCTGAATGCCGGTGGCAAGGGTGTCAACGTTGCCGGTTGCGCCGCCGATTGGGGTGTCCCGGTGACGGCGACCGGCGTTTTGGGGCGCGGCAACGACGGCGCCTTTGTTGAGTTGTTCGCCATCAAGGGCATCGCCGATCGCTTCATCCGCATTACTGGCGACACGCGCACCAACATCAAGATCGCCGACACCACCTCCGGCGAGACCACCGATCTCAACACGCCTGGTCTGGTCGTCGATGCGGAGTGTCTGAAGCGCGTTACCGCCGCCGCGCTCAACGCTGCGAAAACCGGTGCCATCGTTGTCATCGGCGGGTCGTTGCCGGCCGGTATTGCTCCTGATGCGCTCGTGTCACTGGTCGCAACGCTGAATGACGCCGGCGCCACGGTGGTGGCCGATACGTCGGGCGCGCCGCTCAAGGCGTTGCTCGCCGCCAAGGGAAAGTTGCTGCCATTTGCGGTGAAGCCCAACCGGCACGAACTCGAGGAACTGGTCGGCCGCCCGCTGCCGAATCTCGATGCGCTGGTTGGCGCGGCCCAGGACATCGTTCTGAGTGGTGTGCGGCTGGTCGTCGTCTCCCGCGGTGAAGAGGGCGCGTTGTTCGTCACGGCCGATGAAAAGCTCACTGCCCGCCTGCCAGTGATCGAGGCGCTCAGCACCGTCGGTGCCGGTGACGCCATGGTGGCCGGCATTACCACCGCGCTCGCCGAGGACAAGCCTGTCGAAGCCATCGCCCGTCAGGCAGTCGCTTTCGCCGCCGCCAAGCTGGCGCGCGTCGGTCCCCATCTGCCGGAGCGCACTGTCGTCAGCGCGCTCGCCGAGCGGGCGGAGATCACCCGTCTCTAGCGGATCCTATTCAAGAATATCCCTGAATTCTCGCCGGGGAGTCTGGCAGCGAGGAAGTTCTTCATTGGAGGATGAGAATGGCAAAGTTAGCAGTCGTGATCGGCGCGAAGGAGACGGGGAGCAAGCCCCTGATCGCCGCCGAGGCCTTGAAGAAGGCGGCAGAGGCCGCCGGTACGTCCCTTAGCATAGAGACGCGCACGCCGAACGGCGTGACGACGCCGCTCGACGAGGCGACGATTTCCGCCGCCGACGCGGTGCTCATCATTGGTGACATCGCCGATGACACCCGCTTTGCCGGCAAGACCGTCCGCAAGTTGACGCTCGACGCCGCCCTTGCCGATCCGGCCGGCGCGGTTGCCGCGCTATCGGCGGTCAAGCTGATCGTCGGCATCACCTCCTGCCCGACCGGCATTGCCCACACGTTCATGGCGGCCGAGGGCGTGGAGCAGGGCGCCAAGGCGCTCGGCTATGCCGTCAAGGTCGAGACGCAAGGCTCGGTCGGCGCGCAGAACACCTTGACGGCTGAGGAAATCGCCGCCGCCGAGGTGGTGATCATCGCCGCCGACACCAACGTCGACATGTCGCGCTTCGCCGGCAAGCGCGTCTACTCCACCGGCACCAAGGGTGCGATCGCCAACGGCAAGGCGCTGGTCGAAAAGGCCATCGCCGAGGCGGTGGTTCAGGGCGCGTCGGCTGCTGGCGGCAAGCGCGATCTCGCGGCCGAAGTGGCCGCCGAAAAGGCCGCGCGCTCGGCGCAGCGCTCCGGCCCCTACAAGCATATGATGACCGGCGTGTCCTACATGCTGCCCTTCGTCGTGGCCGGCGGTCTCTTGATCGCGCTCGGCTTTGCGCTGGGCGGCATCTATGTCTACGATGACGCCCATGCCGGCACGCTCGGCCAGGCGCTGTTCACCATCGGCAAGCAGGCCTTCACGCTGATGGTGCCGTTTCTGGCCGGCTTCATCGCCTATTCGATCGCCGATCGGCCGGGCATCGCACCGGGCGCCATCGGTGGCGTGATCGCGGGCGCCATCGGCGCCGGCTTCCTGGGCGGCATCGTCGCCGGCTTCCTGGCCGGCTATGTGGTGCTCTACCTCAACCGCTACATCAAGCTCGGCCGAAACCTCGACGGTCTGAAGCCGGTGCTGATCCTGCCGCTGCTCGGCACGACCATCGTCGGTCTCTTGATGGTCTATGTCCTCGGCCAGCCGGTCGCAGCGGCGCTGACCTGGTTGACCGACTTCCTCAAGGGCATGCAAGGGGCCAATGCCCTCGTGCTCGGCGCGATCATCGGCATGATGATGGCCTTCGACATGGGCGGTCCGGTGAACAAGGCGGCCTACACTTTCGCCACTGGCCTGATCGCCAGCCAGCTCTACGAGCCGATGGCGGCTGCCATGGTCGCCGGCATGACGCCGCCGCTCGGTCTGGCGCTCGCCACCAAGCTGTTCGCCGATCGTTTCTCGGCCGACGAGCATGAGGCGGGCAACGCCGCCGCGGTGCTGGGTATCTCCTTCATCACCGAAGGCGCGATTCCCTTCGCCGCCAAGGATCCCTTCCGCGTCATCCCCTCGCTGATGGCCGGCTCGGCCGTGGCCGGAATGATCTCGATGGCGGTCGGCTCGCAGTTGCGCGTGCCGCATGGTGGCGTGTTCGTGCTGTTGATCCCCAACGCGGTCACCAGTCTCGGTGGCTACATCGTAGCGATGATCGCCGGTACCGTGGTCACCGCCGCGCTGCTGCGGGTGCTGAAGCCAAAGGCAGCCTGACGCTTCAAGCCTATTGATCTTGCGTGATTGGCCCCGTCGGAGCATGCCTCCGGCGGGGCTTTTCGTTGACTAAGCTTGCCACCTTCGGCGGGCGAGTTTCCAAGATTCCGCAGTATAAAAGGTTACCTCGTTGGGCAGTGTGTAGCTTCGGTCCGCTCCAAGGTCCTTCCGCGTTTGGGTGTCTATGCAACGGGGCGGTCTCGCCGTCATTTCGCAGGTACGCGATTCCCAGGCGACCAGGTCCTCCTGCCCCGTTTGCAGCTTTGGCGCATTTGAAGTATCAGAGCGACTTGCGTCGAAGGAGACCGCCTGCTGATTGTTCGCAGGCGTCGGCATCGGGGGAAGGAGGCGATATGGAAAGTGGCACCAGAATCGTCGTCGTCACCGCCTGTCCGACCGGCGTTGCACTCACCTATATGGCTGCTAATCGGCTGCTCGCCGCCGCCCAGCGGCTCGGCTATCTGATCAAGGTCGAAACGCAGGGCGCCCTCGGTAGCGAGGATATTCTGACGCGCAAGGACATCGGCCGCGCCCACGCCGCCATCATTGCCGCTGACGTCGATATTGACGGGCTGGATCGTTTTCAGAACGTGCCCGTGCTCACCGTCGGCACCGCGCGGGCCATTGCCGACCCGGACGCCGTTCTGGCCGAGGCCCTGGCGCTGCCTAGAGTTTGAATCCGGCTCCCGTCGGAAAGATTTCTGTAAAACTCGGCAACTATTGTTGACTTGTCCTCAGTTATTCGACGTGACACGGTCGCTTCTGATGAAGGGCTGGGTCGTCGAATGCATTTCGGCTGATAGATCGGCCTCCAGGCAAGAGAGTTAGTTCGTCAATGTGCGGAATTATTGGAATCGTTGGTCGCGAAGGCGTCTCTGAACTGTTGCTCGAGGGGCTGAGGCGCCTCGAATACCGTGGCTATGACAGCGCTGGTGTCGCAACGCTGGTCGAGGGTGCCATTGAACGCCGCCGCGCCGAGGGCAAGCTCGTCAACCTGGAGCGGCGTCTCGCCGAGGCTCCGCTAGCCGGTTCCATTGGCATCGGTCACACCCGTTGGGCGACGCACGGCGGCCCCACCGAGGGCAACGCGCATCCGCATGCGACAGATAGGGTGGCGGTGGTCCACAATGGCATCATCGAGAACTACCAGACGCTGACTGCCGAGCTCACCAAGAAGGGCCATGTCTTCGTCACCGAGACGGACACCGAGGTGGTCGCCCACCTGATCACCGACTTTCTTCAACAGGGCAAGGCGCCGGTCGAGGCCTGCCGCCTTGCCTTCCATCGCCTGGAGGGAGCCTTTGCGCTGGCCATCCTGTTTGCCGGCGAGGACAACCTCATGGTCGGTACGCGACGGGGCACGCCGCTTGCCGTTGGCTATGGCGACGGCGCCATGTATCTCGCCTCCGACGCCTTTGCCATGGCACCGCTTACCAATCGTCTCGCCTATCTGGAGGATGGCGATTGGGCGGTGCTGACGCGCAACTCGGTCGAGATCCGCTCTGCCGACGATGCGCTTGTCGAGCGCAAGATCCATGTTTCCAACGTGTCGGCCGCCTTGATCGGCAAGGCCGGCCATCGTCATTTTATGCTGAAGGAAATCTTCGAGCAGCCACAGGTCATCGGCGACACCATCAACGCCTTCGTTTCAGCCTCCACCGGCACCATCGCGCTGCCCGACCTACCGTTCGATCCCGCGAAGGTGCCGCGCCTTACCATTGTTGCCTGTGGTACCGCCTATTACGTGGCCATGGTGGCCAAGTATTGGTTCGAACAGGTGGCGCGCCTGCCAGTCGATGTCGATATCGGCTCGGAGTTCCGTTACCGCGACACCCCGTTCGAGAAGGGCGGCGTCGCCATCTTCGTGTCGCAGTCGGGCGAAACGCTCGACACTCTGGAAGCGCTGCGCCACGCCAAAAGGGCAGGGCAGCACATCGTCTCCATCGTCAATGTGCCCGAGAGCACCATCGCTCGAGAAAGCGACCGGGTGCTCTACACGCTGGCTGGGCCTGAGATCGGCGTCGCCTCCACCAAGGCCTTTACCACCCAGCTCACCGTCATGGCCTGTCTGGTCCTTGCCTTCGCCCGTGCGCGCGGCACCATCTCCCACGAACGAGAGGCCGAGCTGGCGCTGGCGCTCCGAGAAGTGCCGGCCCGCGCCGCCGAAGTGCTGCGCCACGACGATGCCATCCAGGCGTTGGCCGGCATGGTTGCCGAAAGCCGCGACGCGCTCTACCTCGGTCGTGGCACGGCCTACCCAATCGCCCTTGAGGGCGCTCTGAAACTCAAGGAGATCAGCTATATCCATGCCGAGGGCTATGCCGCCGGCGAGATGAAGCATGGCCCGATCTCGCTGATTGACGATGGTGTGCCGGTCATCGCGCTTGCCCCCTCGGATGCTCTGTTCGAGAAGGTGGCCTCCAACATTCAGGAAGTCGCAGCCCGCTCGGGACGGGTGCTGCTGATATCCGATGCCGAGGGCGTTGCCCGCCTGGGAGGCAAGGTGCGCTGGTCGATCGAGCTTCCCAAAGTTGATCCCTTCGTGGCGCCCATCCTCTATTCGCTCCCCGTACAGCTTCTCGCCTACCATACGGCGGTGGCCAAGGGCACCGATGTTGATCAGCCCCGCAACCTCGCCAAGAGCGTTACGGTCGAGTAGCCGTCAGCGCCGCTGATTCCAGCCCTCGACAGTGCAGCGCGCCGGTCTTGAAAAGCCGGCGCGCTGCTTTTTCTATTGGTAAAAGGTATAGCTGTAAGAGCCTAGATGCTCCTCATGTCGACTTAAGTATGCTTTGGGCTGGACGGTAATCGTACAATTTTCAAGTCGTGGATATCTCCCCAAGCCAATGGTTTTCATCGTTTTTCCGCGACATCCGTGGAAGAGCGTGGCGATGTGTATCTAGAGCAGGATACATTTTTACAGTCGTGTTTATATCTTTCCACTTTTAATCATAGTGATGTCATGTTTTGATCACAATCGAACGAAGACACGTAAGAACAACCATTTAAGTGTGCTGGAGTCTGAGCGTCTGTAGGCGCTCGGAGCAGTGTTTTCGTATCTCCTGATCCGGGGAATACAGGGTCAGGATGGAGGAGCGGAGAGGCTTACGAGATAAACGACCTGGCCAGCCCTTTATGGGGTGCTGGTATTTCTTCGACGCAATTCGTTTGCGGCGACGGGGTCTTTTATTCTTTGGTCTGCCGGCCTCCTCCTTCGGCGTGACAGGACTTCGTGGAGGAGTTTCTAGGACATGGCATATACCGCAACCGGAGGGGGCGCCGCATCGTCCTCCAATCTCAAGGTGCGCGTCCAGCAAGTGGGCCGCTTCCTGAGCAGCATGGTGATGCCCAATATTGGCGCATTCATCGCCTGGGGTATCATCACCACTCTCTTCATCCCGACTGGCTGGCTCCCCAACGAGTTTTTCGCCAAGCTTGTCGGACCGATGATCACCTATTTGCTGCCGCTTCTGCTCGGTTATACCGGCGGCAAGCTGGTCTATGGTGAGCGCGGCGCTGTCGTTGGCGCCATCGTGACGGCCGGCGTCATCGTTGGCACCGATATCCCGATGTTCCTCGGCGCCATGCTGGTGGGTCCGTTCGGCGGCTGGGCGATCAAGCAGTTCGACAGGCTCATTGACGGCAAGATCCGTCCCGGCTTCGAGATGCTGGTCAACAACTTCTCGGCCGGTATCCTTGGCATGATTCTGGCCATGATCGCCTTTGCGATCGTCGGTCCGGTTGTCGAGCACGTTTCGGCGGCGCTGGGCGCGGGCGTCAACGCTCTAATCAGCACCGGTCTCATTCCGCTTGCCTCGATCCTGGTCGAGCCGGCCAAGGTGTTGTTCCTCAACAACGCCATCAACCATGGCGTCTTCACCCCGCTCGGCATCCAGCAGGCTGCCACGCAGGGCAAGTCGCTGATCTTCCTGATCGAAGCCAACCCGGGTCCGGGTCTCGGCCTGCTGCTCGCCTATATGGTCTTTGGCCGTGGCAATGCCAAGCAGTCGGCACCGGGCGCCGCCATCATCCACTTCTTCGGCGGCATCCACGAGATCTATTTCCCCTACGTGCTGATGAAGCCGCGCCTGATCATTGCCATGATCCTCGGCGGCGCCACCGGTGTGGCTGCCAACATGCTGCTTGGCGGTGGCCTGCGCGCCCCGTCGTCTCCGGGCTCGATCTTCGCCGTGCTCGGCATGACCCCGGCTGACGGCTTTGTTGGCGTCATCTCCGCCGTGGTTCTTGGCGCCCTTGTGACCTTCCTGGTCGCTTCGGTGTTGCTCAAGACCGACAAGACGGAAGAGGTTGAAGACGACCTTGATGCCGCGACTGCCAAGATGAAGGCCCTGAAGGCTGAATCGAAGGGCATGGCTGCTCCGGTCGCTACCACTTCGGCCGCCATCTCCGGTCCGGTCCGTTCGGTCATCGTTGCTTGCGACGCTGGCATGGGCTCGTCCGCCATGGGTGCCTCCATGCTGCGCAAGAAGCTTGATCAGGCTGGCCTCGGCGCCATCCGTTCGAGCAACGTGGCCATCAACGCGCTGCCGGCCGATGCCGATGTGGTCATTACCCACAAGGACTTGACCGAGCGTGCCCGTAGGGCCGCTCCCAACGCGACGCATGTGTCCATCACCAATTTCCTCGACGGCGCGGCCTATGACCGCATCGTGGCGGAGATCAAGGCAAAGGCGGGTTCCGCCACGGCTCCGGCCGGCGGCAAGCCCGAGGGTGGCGCATCTTTTAATCTCGGTGAGGAAAATATCTTCCTCGGCCTCACCGCGTCCACCAAAGAGGAAGCCATTCGCTTCGCCGGCTCCAAGCTTTTGGAGATGGGCGCGATCACCCCGAGCTACATCGATGCCATGCTTAAGCGTGAGACCATCGTGTCGACCTATCTCGGGCAGTCGCTGGCCATGCCGCATGGCACCAATGAAGCGAAGAACGAGGTTCTGAAGACCGGTATCGCCGTCTGCCAATATCCCGACGGCGTTTTCTTCGGTCCCGAACCCGAGAACGTGGCTCGCCTCGTCGTTGGCCTCGCGGCCAGGGGCAACGAGCACATGGACGTCATGTCGGCCCTCGCCAGGGTCCTCGAGAATCCCAAGGTGGTCGCCCACCTTGCGACGACCAAGAACCCGGCCGACGTGCTGCGCATCCTCGATCTCGGCTGACCTCGGCTTCTTGAAAATGGGGCCGCCCATTGGGCGGCCCTCCCTCCCCAAAAAGACAGCTTTCGGAGACGACCATGCGAGCCATTCACTTTGGCGCGGGCAATATCGGTCGCGGTTTTATCGGCAAGATTCTGGCCGATGCCGGTTGGGCAGTCACCTTCGCCGACGTCAACGAGACAGTGGTCGGCCTGATTGCCCGGGACGGGCGTTACCCAGTCGATATCGTCGGTTCCGGCAGCCGCCGCGAAGAAGTGACGGGCGTTACCGCCGTCTCGTCAATCGGCGACGATATCCTCGCTCTCATCGCGTCCGCCGATCTCGTCACCACCGCCGTTGGGCCGGCTGTGCTGGCAAAGATTGCGCCGACCATCGCTCGTGGTCTTGAAGCGCGCGTCGCCGCCGGCAATCATGCCCCGCTCAATATCATCGCTTGCGAGAACACCATCCGCGGCACCACCCAGCTCAAGGAGGCCGTGTTCGGCCACCTGCCGGCCTCCGTCGCCGCCGTCGTGGACATCGAAGTCGGTTTCGCCGACAGCGCCGTCGACCGTATCGTTCCGCCGGCCCCGCCGGTTGAGGGAGAGCCGCTTGCCGTTACCGTCGAGGAATTTTCCGAGTGGATTGTCGACCGCACCCAGCTCAAGGGCTGGACGCATGACGTCCCCGGCATGGAGTTGACCGACGATCTGATGGCCTTCGTCGAGCGCAAGCTGTTCACGCTCAATACCGGACACGCCATCACGGCCTATCTCGGCTTTGAGAAGGGCCTGCCAACGATCCGCGATGCCATCGAAGACGTGAGCATTCGCACTATCGTCAAGGCGGCAATGGAAGAAAGCGGCGCCGTGCTGATCCGCCGTTACGGTTTCGACCCTGCCAAGCATGCCGCTTACATCGAAAAAATTCTCGGCCGCTTTGCCAACCGCTTCATCCGCGACGACGTGGCGCGCGTCGGCCGCGAACCGTTACGCAAGCTTGGCAAGGGCGATCGCTTGATCCGGCCGCTGCTCGGCACGCTGGAATACCACTTGCCGCACGATAATATCGTCAAGGGCATCGCCGCCGCGCTCCATTATCGCAACGACGGTGATCCCCAGGCGGTCGAAATGCAGGCGGCTATCGCTGAGGCAGGCGTCGTCGCAGCCGTCGATCGCTTTTCCGGCAACGCACTTCCGGCAGAGGTGCTTGCCGAAATCGCCGCCGCCGCCCAGATTTAGGTCCCACGAGGCACGAGAGAGCCGTTGGCCTGCGGCCCTTTTCCTCGCATCGCCATCTCCGCCGGACATCGGTCATGGAGGGGAGGCTTTGTCTCGATAGCAGGTATTGGGAGACACGCGCATGACCACCTCGACCATCTCCGTCCGGGCCCCGCTTAAGGGCCGGATCGTGCCGCTCGGCGACGTTCCCGATCCGATGTTCGCACTCGGCATGATGGGCGACGGTCTCGCCATCGAGCCGGAGATCGGCGAGGTGCATGCACCGGTGGCCGGCACGGTGACCTCGGTTCATCGCCGCGGTCACGCCGTGAAGATAATGACCGAGGACGGTGCGGAATTCCTCGTCCATGTCGGCCTTGAGGCGGTTGCGTTGCGTGGTGCCGGTCTCAAAGCCGTCGTGGCCGAAGGCGATCGGGTGGCGGCCGGCGACCCTCTCATCCGGTTCGATCTCGCCGCGCTTGCGGAGAGTTGCGGCATCGTGACGACGCCTGTCCTCGTGACCAACGAAGACGCGTTCCACGTCACCACCCGTAAGTCGGACGGCGTGGTCGACTTCGGCGATGAAGTCATGACGGTGATGCCGATCGGCGTGGAAGCGCCACCGCCAGTGTCGCGGATCGAGCGGGATATTGTCCTCGAGATGAGTGAAGGCCTGCATGCTCGTCCGGCGGCCTTGCTCGCCGCCAAGGCCAAGCAATACGCCAGCGCCGTCGAGGTCGTGCTTGGCGAGCGCAAGGCCAATGCCAAGAGCCCGGTATCTCTGCTCACGCTTGGCAGCCGTTGGGGTAGCCGGCTTGTCGTCTCGGCCGAAGGGGCCGACGCAACGGCGGCGCTCGACGGGGTTATCGAGGCGATTGCTTCCGGCCTTGGTGATCCGGTCGTACCCTACGTCGATGCCGGCCAGGAGACGCTCCCGGGCGTTACCGATGCGCCCGACGTCGAACAACCAGCCATCGATCTTACCCCATTCGGCCCCGAGGACAGGCCGTTGCTCTGCGGCGTTGTCGCCGCTCCAGGCCTCGCCATCGGCCGCGCTGTCCATCTCAAGGAAAAGGTCACCCGCCCGGCCGAGGAGGCCGGCGACATGGTGGCCGAAAGCGAAGCGCTTGATGCCGCCCTTGCCCGCGTCCACCAGCATCTGAGCGAGCAGGCGACAGTCGGCCGCACGCCTCAGCAGCGCGAAATCATGGCCGCCCACGCAGCGCTTTTGGAAGACACCGAACTTCTCGAGGGTGCCCGCGATCGCATTGCCCGTGGCAAGAGCGCCGGTTGGGCCTTTTCCGACACCATTTCCGGCCAGGCGGCACTGCTGCGCGGACTCGACAATGCCCGCCTTGCTGAACGCGCCGCCGACCTCGTCGACCTCGAGCAGCAGGTGTTGACTGTGCTGGCCGGCGGCTCGCCGGAGAGTTTGGCGCTGCCTGAGGACGCCATCGCCATTGCCGATGATCTCTTGCCGTCGCAGTTCATGGCCTTCGGCGACAGTCTGCCTGCCGCTTTCGTGGTCGCCAAGGGCGGCCGCACATCGCATGTCGCCATCCTGTCGGCGGCAAGCGGCGTGCCGATGCTGGCCGCCGTTGGCGTCGACGCCCGCCGCATTCCCGAGGGCACGCCGCTGATCGTCGACGCCGAGCGCGGCGAGATCCAGGTGAACCCAACTGAAGCAACCATCGCCGCCACGCGCAAGGCGGCGGCCGAGCGTGAAACGCGCCGTGCCGCCAATCGGGAGGCGGCGCTGACCGACTGCGTGATGGCCGACGGCACGCGTCTGCCGGTCTACGCCAATGTCGGCTCGGTGGCCGACGCGGCGCGCGGTCTTGCTTTTGGTGCCGAAGGCTCCGGCTTGCTCAGAACAGAGTTCCTGTTCCTCGACCGACCGAGAGCGCCTACCGAGGCCGAGCAGCAGGCCGAATATCAGGCGATTGCCGATGCCCTGCGCGGCAAACCGCTGACCATCCGCACCCTTGATATCGGGGGCGACAAGCCACTGCCCTATCTCAAGCAGGCGGCGGAAGAGAACCCGATCCTCGGCGTGCGCGGCATCCGCGTCTCCAAGCGGCGACCTGACCTGCTGCGCCAGCAGTTTCGCGCCATCCTCAAGGTGACGCCGGTCTCGGTTGTCCGCATCATGATGCCGATGATCGCCGACATCGGCGAACTCCGGTGGGCCAAGGCGATCTTCGAGGAAGAAAAAGCAGCACTCGGAGTCACGGCCGACGTGCCGCTCGGCATCATGATCGAGGTGCCGGCCGCCGTTGCCATGGCCGAAAAGCTGGCGAAGGAGGCCGATTTCTTCTCGATCGGCACCAACGATCTCACGCAGTACGTACTGGCCATGGATCGCGGCAATACTGAACTCGCCCCGGAGATCGACTCGCTGCATCCGGCGGTGTTGAAGACGATCGGCGACGCGGCGGCGGCTGGTGCCCGTCATGACTGCCCGGTGGGCGTGTGTGGTGGCCTGGCCTCGGAGCTGCCCGCCGCGCCCATCCTGATCGGGCTTGGGGTCACCAGTTTGTCGGCCACGCGCTCAGGCATTCCCGACCTCAAGGCGTTCATTCGTACGCTCGACAGGGAGACCTGCCGTGCCGTGGCGGAGGAGGCGCTGACGCTCGACTCGGCCGCCGAGGTGCGGGCGATGGTGGCGCGGCGCTGGCCTGACCTCTGACGATCCGCTGCCGGCAAACAGGCAATTCGTCGCCGTAACAGGGAGGCGCACTATGTCACATGCAAATATGACGCTTGACGATTTCGCCCGTGGCGATGCGCTCCCCGTGGCGGATGGCTGGCCGCGTCACATCGTCTTTGGCCTTGACGCCGCTGCGCCGCCACTCGGTGCGCTGCAGGTGCAGTTTGCGCGCTTCGAGTTGGTGATCGCCGGCACCTATACCAACGTCCTGTGTGATCGCGATGCGCAGATCAGTGAGTGCGAGCTTGGTCCTGGAGATGGGCTAGTTGTACCCGGCAACTGCTGGAATCAGCCGCTTTGGGATAAGGACGTGGAGGTCCTGAGCCTCCTTTTCGGCGCCACCCATCTCGGCGTCAGCCTTGTGAGATGGAGTGCCGGCGAGCAGCGCTTCGTCTCGGTCGAAAAACGCAATTGCCTGATCCCCGGCAACGGGCCTTTGCAATATATGGTGGAGGCCATAGCGGGCTATCGCGATGACACGGGATCGACCAGTCTTGATGCCCGCCTGCTGGCGCAGTCCATTCTCGAATATTCCCGCCGCCTGATTGCCAATCCGGTGCCGGAAGAGGATCGGCAGTCGTCGGCCTTCTTCCGCGCCGCCTGTCTCTATATCGAAGAGAACTTTGATCGGTTGATCACCCGCGACACGTTGGCTGCACACCTGCGCATCAGCCCCAACTATTTCTCGCGCGTTTTCCGCGAGCAGGGGGCCATGACTTTTTCCGACTACCTGACGCAGGTGCGGATCGGAAAGGCCAAGTTCATGCTGGAGAAATACGACTTGCCTCTGTCGCAGATCGCCCAGCGCTGCGGCTTCAACGACTTCAACTACTTCTATAAGGTATTCAAGAAGGTGGTCGGTCGCACGCCCACCGAATACAGGAATTCGGTGCAGGCCGGAGCTTCGGTCAAGGCTTGAGCAGGGGTGCCTGCGTGTCAGGGCTGTGAAGCGGCGTGTTTGGGTGTATGCATCAATCCCGTGACGTTGCTCTCAGGAGACCTGCGGCCCGATGATCCCAGACGATACCGCGACGCCGGTGCTGCGCCAGATCTCGGTGCGCGCCGTCATGGACGTGCTCCTCAACTCCGGCGCCACCTCGCGGGCCGCCCTTGCCAAGATCACCGGCCTTTCCAAGCAGACGATGTCGGAAGTGATCCGCGTACTGGAGAGCGGCGGCTTCGTCCGCGTCAAGGGCGTCACCTCGGGCAACGTCGGTCGGGCGGCGGTGATCTACGAGGTCGATCCCTCGGCCGGCTACGTCATCGGTGCCGAACTCGGCGTCACCTCGCTGCGCCTGTCACTTGCCAACATTGTTGGCGATGTCATCGCTTCGGTTGAAGAACCTTCGGATGAGTTGTCGGGAACCGCGCTGGTTTCGGCGCTTGGGCGGCTCGCAGCGGAACTTGTCGCCACGGCCGGCATCGAACGGCAGAAGGTTTTGGTCGCAGCCGTAGCCATGCCGGGCGTCGTCGAACCGGACGGCGGCCGGCTTTCGCTGTCGCCCAATCTGGAAGGGCTGGGCGATGTCGACGTTCGCACCCTGCTCTCCGCCGAGCTAGGCTGCGCGGTTGTCATTGAAAATGATATCAATGCGGCGGTCATCGGCGAGTCTTGGAACGGATGTGCCGTTGGGATCGAAGAGGTCGCCTTTGTTTCGCTCGGTACCGGTATCGGTCTCGGCGCACTCAGCGGTGGCCGATTGATCCGGGGTGCAAGTGGAGCGGCCGGCGAGATTGGCTTCCTGCCGATCGGCGGCGATCCGGCCGCCCCGGAAAGCTTGAAGCGTGGCGCTCTTGAAAGCGCCATCGGCAGGCGTGGTATCCGTGAACGATATCGAGCGCTGGGCGGGGCCTCTACACTGTCGACGGCCGATATCTTCGCCGTTGCCCAGACAAGGGAGGATGCCATCGCCATCGCCGCGGTCTGCGAGGCTGCTCACACCGCGGCTCTGGCGATGGTGGCCGTCCATGCACTGCTGGAACCCAAAAAGATCGTTGTTGGCGGCATTGTCGGCTGCTTGCCCGGCGTGGTGGACCGGATCAAGGACGAATTGCCCCGCGTCAGTCATCGCCCGATTGCCGTGGAAGTCTCTGTCTTGGGTGCGCGGGCCGCTTTGACAGGGGCCGTCGCCCTTGCCCTCAATCAAGCCCACAACCTGCTCTTCAGCCCGGCGGACCTGCCGATGCCACTGCGTCTGCCCGCCGCTACGCATGGATGAGTGTCATCCAAATTTTATGTTCGGCATCTTGACGAACTAATTATTGATCGCCATCATCTATGCAAATGGATGACTGTGGCCGCCGACAGGGCTGGTCGCCGATTGATGGAGTTTAAGATGCGGATCAATCATTTTCCCACGACCGTGGCGGCGGCCCATGCCGTGGCCGACCGCATTGCCGAGCGTCTCAAGGCGACGCCCAAGAGCGTTCTCGGTCTTGCCACCGGCGCCACCATGGAGCCGGTCTACGAGCGGCTGGTTGCGCTTTATCGTGCTGGCGAAATCAGCTTTGCCGGCGTCACGTCCTTCAATCTCGACGAATATGTCGGCCTGCCGACCGAGGATCATCGTTCCTATCGCTCGACCATGGACAGCCAGTTGTTCGATCTGGTCGACATAGACAAGGCCCGCACCTTCGTACCTGATGGCCTTGCCGCCGACCCCGCCGCTTTCGCGAGCCGCTACGAGGCGATGATCCGCGAGGCGGGCGGCATCGATTTGCAACTCCTCGGCATCGGGCGCAACGGTCACATTGGCTTTAACGAGCCGGGCGCTGATTTTGCTGCCCGCACCCGTGTTGTCGATCTCGAGGCATCGACCCTTGAGGCCAATTCGGCCTTCTTCGACGGTGCGCTGCCACCCACCCAGGCCATGACCATGGGTATCGGCACCATTCTCGATTCACGGGAGATCATCGTTCTCGCCACCGGTGCGACCAAGAGCGAGGCTGTTCGCGCCGCGATCCTTGGAGAGATCGGTTCCGAATGCCCGGCAACCGCTCTACGTCGCCACGCCAACGTCAGTTGGTGGCTCGATGCCGAAAGCGGTGTTGGCGTGACCGGTGAAAGTTTGGCGGCCGAGTAATACCAAGATGCATTGAAGCGGATTTCTCATGCCGCTGATGCAAATGAGAAACCGGCAATGGTCTCGATGAGCGGATGCGTTGGTATCTTCGCGAATTGATATAATCTGCCCACCTGCTCCGAAGAACCGAGCGACGGCGCCGACAGCGCCGTCGCTTTTTCTATGGCTTTTAGGCAGCGGCGAGAGCCGGTCTGTCGGGGATCTCGATGACGAAGGTAGCGCCGGGGCCACCGTCGATGCAGGAGATCGTGCCGCCATGCGCCTTCACCAGCTCGGCGACGATGGCAAGGCCCAGACCGGTGCCGCCGCTCCTTACAGAACCGGCAAACGGCTTGAAGAGCGATTCACGCGCCTTTTCTGGAAGGCCCGGACCGGTGTCGGACACGCGGATACTCACCTTGGAGCCATTGCGCTCGGCGGAGATGGTCAGCCGGCGGACCAGGGCGTCGTCCTTGTGCTGTTCCAGCGCCTGAGCCGCGTTACGAACAAGATTGACGAGCACTCGGAAAAGTTGATCTGAATCAGCGTCGACCTCAAGGTCGTCGGGGACTGCGTTCACCCATTCGATACTGGCGTGGTTGAGGAGACCGGTCGTTTCCGCGACATCGGTGGCCAGCCGGGACAGCGATACGAGCCGCCGCGCCGGCGGAGCTTCCTGCGCCTTGCCATAGGCCAGCACCGACTGGCAGTAGTTGATCGCCCGATCGATGGCCGACACCAGCTTGGGCGCGAACCGCTGCACCGACGGATCAGGAATGGCCGTCAGGCGGTCGGAGATAAGTTGGGCCGAGGCCAGCAGGTTTCTGAGGTCGTGGTTGATCTTCGACACCGCGAGGCCCAGCTCGACAAGCCGCTTTTGCTGTTTGAAAAGCTCCTGGATGCGCTGCTGCATGCTGGCGGCGGCGAACTCGGCGCGGCCGATCTCGTCCGTCCGGCCGCCGTAGCGGACCAGATAGGTATCCCCTTCAGGCTCCTGCGCCCACTTGTAGATCGCCTTCCCAAGGCGGCGCATCGGGATGACCATCAGGTATTGAATGGAAAAGAACACCAGCACGCCGACCAAAGCGGAAATCAAGAAGGAAACCAGGAGCAATCGGCCGGCGAAATGCAGAAGCTCCTCCCTGAGATGGGTCTCGGAGAATACGACTTCGATCTCGCCCTCGTCGTCATAGGTGCCGGTGACGCGGATGGTCCGATCTCCGCCGAACAGCATCGTGTCGATCGCCTCGGCGACAATGCCATGCGTCTGCTGGTTGTCGAAATCGATGCTGCGGGTGACCGTCGGCGGTGCATCGGCCATGGCGACCAGCTGTTTCATGCCGGACGAGCGCACCGCCACGGCATAAGCGTCGAGGCGGTTGAGAAGGTCGGCCTGAATGGTGCGCGGAAGTGCCGTTTCCGGGTAGGTCGTTAGCGTATGCGCGACGATCCCTGCCGTGCGGATCTTCGATTCGATATAGTTTCGCTGGTAGGTGGCGATGGCCGGTACGAACAGCAGCACTTCTGCGAACATCACGAAGAGAATCGTGAAGATCAGGAGTTTGAAGGACAGACTGAACGTGTGAGTAGTCGGGAAATGCGGCTTGTCGGTGCCGCCGGAGTTGTCAGTCTGGACCATTATGGAAGATTCCGAAAAAAGAATGCTCTCTATCTGTCGCTTCGCGCGGAAATTGGAAGAGGCACGCGTCCGAAATAAGGTAAAATTCTGTCGCTTTGCCACATTCCTCGCCAATATTGACCTCGACTCGTGCCCGTAGGCGTCAGTAGCGTGAAGACAGCCGGCAAAAGGCCAGCGGTCCGCCATTGATGCGTTGACGTGCCACCATCCGTCCCGTATAAGCCCCTCCGATCGGAAGGGCGCCACCGGTCTTTCGGCCGGCTTGGCCGCATGTGCTGTGGCCGATTTCCCAGTTGAGACACGAGAGCTATCCGAAGGCGGGGCGCGCGGCGCACCGAGGCCGGACAGCCGCAAGAACGAGGGGCCCGCCGGGCGGGCAAACGACCATGAAGCGGACTTACCAGCCGTCCAAGCTCATTCGCAAGCGCCGCCACGGTTTCCGTGCGCGCATGGCCACCGCCGGTGGCCGCAAGGTGATCGCCCGCCGCCGGGCCCAGGGGCGCAAGCGTCTGTCGGCGTAATCGGCCTCGTCCATGGCGGACGCCGGCCATCCGGCTCGCGAGGCGCCTGACATGCAGCGGCTGAAGAAGCGGAACGACTACGTGAAAGTCGCCCGGGGTGCCAGAACGCCCCGGCGCGGCTTTTTGCTGCAATCGATCCGTCGCCCTGAAGGGGCGGCGGACGGAGCCGAAGCGGACGCCCGTTTCGGTTTCACGGTGACCAAGAAGATGGGCAATGCCGTGGTGCGCAACCGCATCCGGCGCCGTCTCAAGGAAGCGGTACGGCTCGCCGGTGCCGCGGCCGCTGATCCTGGGCGCGATTTCGTGCTGGTCGGCCGCCGCCCGGCGCTCGAGATGCCGTTTGCCGACTTGGTTGCCGATGTCGTCGGCGCCGTTCGCGCCGCGGCCTCCGGCAAGACGGGGCCGCGCGGCGGCAAGGAGGCGCTGAAGCCGGCGCCGAGCGAGGAAGAAACAGGTCCATGACCGAAAACCGCAATATGATTCTGGCCATCGCCCTGTCGCTGGCTGTGCTGCTCGGCTGGCAGTATTTCGTCGCCGGGCCCCGGCTCCAGAAGGCGCAGATCGCCGAGCAGTCGGCCCAGCAGCAATCAGCCGGCCAGAGCGCGCCGGCCGACGGCAAGGCGGCCGGGGGCACCACCGCCGAGGGTGGCGTGGCGCCGACGGTCGGCCTCAACACCACGGCGGCCTTCGTGTCCCGCGAGGAGGCGCTCGCCAAGAGCCCCCGCGTTGCGATCGACACGCCCGAGCTGACCGGTTCGATCAGCCTGTCCGGCGCCCGTATCGACGATCTGTCGCTGAAACTTTACCACGACACCATCGAGCCGACGTCGCCGCTCGTGAAACTCCTCAACCCCTTTGGCACCAACGATGCCTATTACGCGGAATTCGGCTTCAAGGCCGCTGCCGGCGGCGGGGTTGCGCTGCCGGGCGCCGAAACGGTCTGGACGGCGCCGGAGGGCGCGCGCCTGACGCCGTCGACGCCGGTGAAGCTGACGTGGGACAATGGAGCTGGCCTCGTCTTCACCCGCGAGATTTCCGTCGACGACCACGTTATGTTCACGGTGAAAGACAGCGTCGCCAACAATTCGGCGACTGCCACAACCGTTTATCCTTATGGCCTCGTCACCCGTTACGGCACCCCTCAGGTGCCGGGTACCTGGGTGCTGCACGAAGGCTTGCTCGGCGTGTTCGGCAGCGAAGGGCTTACCGAGGCGACCTACAAGAGCCTCAAGGACAGCGAAGGCGTGAAGCCTGCCCCCGTCAGCACCGGCTGGCTCGGCATCACCGACAAGTATTGGGCGACAGCGCTGATCCCCGACGGTGGCGTCAACTTCCAGCCGCGCTTCTCCTGGGCGCTGGCCGGCAATATCGATACCTATCAGGCTAATTACCTCCGCGATCCGCTGCAGGTGCCGGCCGGCGGTAGCGCCGTGACCGAGACGCGCCTGTTCGCCGGTGCCAAGACGGTGGCCCGCGTCGACGCCTATGAAAAGGAATTGGGTATCGTCAAGTTCGACCGGCTGATCGACTGGGGCTGGTTCTACTGGATCACCAAGCCGATGTTCTGGCTGATCGACTACCTCTACAAGCTGGTCGGTAACTTCGGTATCGCCATCCTGCTGGTGACGCTGATCGTCAAGGCCATCTTCTTCCCGCTCGCCAACAAGTCCTACGCGTCGATGAGCAAGATGAAGATGCTGCAGCCGGCCATGGCCGACATCAAGGCCAAGTACCCGGACGACAAGGTCAAGCAGCAACAGGAAACGATGGAGCTATACAAGCGGGAGAAGATCAACCCGCTGGCCGGTTGTCTGCCGATCGTCGTGCAGATTCCCGTGTTCTTCTCGCTCTACAAGGTGCTCTACGTGACCATCGAAATGCGTCACGCGCCCTTCTTCGGCTGGATCCATGATCTCTCTGCCTCCGATCCGACCACCATCTTCAACCTGTTCGGGCTCATCCCGTGGACGCCGCCGCACATGCTGATGCTGGGCATTTGGCCGATCATCATGGGCATCACCATGTTCGTGCAGATGAAGCTCAATCCGACGCCGCCCGATCCGACGCAGGCGATGCTCTTCACCTATATGCCGATCGTTTTCACCTTCATGATGGCGTCGTTCCCGGCGGGTCTTGTCATCTACTGGTCGTGGAACAACTCGCTGTCGATCCTGCAGCAGTCGCTGATCATGAAGAAGCACGGGGTCAAGATCGAGCTGTTCGACAATCTGAAGTCGACCTTCGCCAAAAAGCCGAAAGCCGGCTGACGCCCAGGGCTCACGGCTCACACGACCTACGGACCGGCTTTCACGCCGGTCCGTTTCTGTTATGAGGGCTGAGAATGCCCACTGCTTTCCTTGAGGAATGCCACGATGGACGACACGCGCACCGCGACTGATCCAGAGGCGACGCGCCTCCTGTTCGCTCGGCCCTGGAATTTTGTTCGCGGCATGGCGCAGGCGGATGATCTGCCGCCATTCGCCGGTACCATCGAGGTGGCCTTCGCCGGACGGTCCAATGTCGGCAAATCGAGCCTGATCAACGCGCTGACCGGTCAGCAGGGCCTTGCCCGCACCTCCAACACGCCCGGCCGCACGCAAGAACTCAACCTGTTCCGACCGGAGGTCGATAGCGGCCTGCTGATCGTCGACATGCCCGGTTACGGCTATGCCGAGGCGCCCAAGGAAAAGGTCGACGTCTGGAACGCCATGATCCGCGACTATCTGCGCGGCCGCCCCAATCTCCGCCGTGTCTACGTGCTGATCGACGCCCGTCACGGCCTCAAGAAGAACGATGAAGACGTTCTGACGCTGCTCGATAAGGCGGCTGTCTCCTATCAGATCGTGCTGACCAAGGCCGACAAGCTGAAGCCGGGTGGCATCGACAAGGTGCTCGCCGAGACGGCCGAGCGCATTCGCAAGCGTCCGGCCGCCTTTCCTGAGGTTCTCGCGACGTCCAGCGAAAAGGGTGCCGGTGTGGAGGAGCTTCGGGCGGCGATTTCACGGTTGCTCGCCGGCGCCTGACGGATAACTGGGCGCCCGGCAGGCGGTTCAGCCGTTGAGCCTTGCCCCTCGATCGGCTATAGGCCTTGTCGATCCAAACGACGCGAGGCCGTCATGACCACATCCACGCCCGAATCCACCGAAGCGATGCTGTCGCGCGCCCGCATCATCTCGGAGGCGCTGCCCTACATGCAGCGCTACGACGACAAGACCATCGTGGTGAAATACGGCGGCCATGCCATGGGCGACCCCGATCTTGCCCGTGCGTTCGCCCGCGACATCGTGCTCCTGAAGCAGTCGGGCATGAAGCCGATCGTCGTGCATGGCGGTGGCCCGCAGATCGGTGCCATGCTCGATAAGCTCGGCATCAAGAGCGAATTTAAGAACGGCCTGCGCGTTACCGATCGTGCCACCATGGAAATCGTCGAGATGGTGCTGGCCGGCTCCATCAACAAGCAGATCGTCTCGGCGCTCAACGCCGAGGGCGGGCGGGCCATCGGCCTCTGCGGCAAGGACGGCAACATGGTTACCGTCGAGAAGGCGACGCGCACCATGCGCGACCCCGACAGTGAGATGGAGAAGGTCATCGATCTTGGCTTCGTTGGCGAGCCCAAGGTAGTCAACCCGGCCGTGCTCGACATGGTGGCCAAGGAAGACTTGATCCCGGTGGTGGCGCCCGTCGCCCCTGGTGTCGATGGCGAGACCTATAACGTCAACGCTGATACCTTCGCCGGCGCCATCGCCGGCGCCCTGCACGCCGCGCGCCTGTTGTTCCTGACCGATGTGCCGGGCGTGCTCGACCGCGACCATCAGCTCCTCAAGCAGCTGACGCGCGCCGAAGCGCAGGCTCTGATTGCCGACGGCACCATTTCCGGCGGCATGATCCCCAAGGTGGAGACCTGCTTCGACGCGCTGAAACGCGGCGTCGACGCGGCAGTGATCGTCAATGGCAAGACGGCGCACGCGGTTCTCTTGGAGATCTTCACCGAGACAGGCGCCGGCACGCTCATCAGACGCTGATGACGACCGACAAATTGCCCGCCGGCGATAACCTCTCGGTATTCGCCGGCGTCCGAGACTGGATCTTCGATCTCGACGACACGCTATATCCGCCGGAAACTGGCGTCTTCACCGCGGTGATGAGCCGCATCCGTGCCTATACGGCGCGGGTGACGGGCGTCACGGCCGAGGACGCTCTCGCCCTGCAACGGAACTACGCCGCCCGTTATGGCACGACGCTGCGCGGGTTGATGGAGGAGCATGGCGTCGATCCGGAGGACTTTCTAGTGGAAGTCCATGCGGTCGATCGGTCGGTGCTCACCCCGAATCCGGCGCTTGCCGCGGCGCTTTCTCGTTTGCCTGGGCGCAAATTCATCCTCACTTCCGGCACTCACGCACATGCGGGGGAGACGCTTTCGCGTCTTGGTCTCGATGATCGCTTCGACGGTATGTTCGATATCGTCGATGCCGACTATCTGCCCAAACCGGCCGAGGCCACTTACGCCGCCTTTCTCGCTCGTTTTTCCGTCGAGCCCACGGCCGCCGCCATGTTCGAGGATACGCCGCGTAATCTCGTTGTGCCGCGCGCTCTCGGCATGCGCACCGTTCTGGTGGTCGGACAGACAGCGGCACGTCACGACGTGCCCCCCGCCGATTTCATCACCGCCGATCTTCCCGCCTTTCTGACCCACGTTGCCGATACGCTTTCCGGCTGACGAGCCATGCACTACCGGGGCTGGTGGAACGGGGCTTTCGCCTGTATGAGAGGGTTCCTTTTTCTCGCGCCGTGCTGGCCTTGCCGTTGCCCGCGCGTTCCCTCCCAGGAAGCTCATGTCTTTTTCTCAAGCTCATCCCGCGTTGGCGCGAGCACTCGCCGCCCGTGGTTACGCCGATCCTACCTCCGTCCAGTTGGCCGTCGCCGCGCCTGAACTTGCTGGCGCCGACATGCTGGTGTCCGCCCGCACCGGGTCCGGCAAAACCGTTGCCTTTGGCATGGCGCTTGCCGAGCGCCTTCTCGGCCCGGCGGAAATTTTCGCGCCGGCCGGAAAGCCGCTCGCTCTCGTCGTCGCGCCCACCCGCGAACTCGCGCTGCAGGTGGCACGCGAACTCGCCTGGCTCTACGGCGAAACCGGCGCCCGCCTTGTTTGTTGCGTCGGCGGCATGGACCCGCGCCGTGAGCAGCGGCAGCTGGCGCAGGGCGCTCATATCGTCGTTGGCACGCCTGGCCGCCTCTGCGACCATCTCGATCGCCGCAATCTCGATCTGAGCGACGCGGTGGCCGTCGTGCTCGACGAGGCCGATGAGATGCTCGATCTGGGCTTCCGAGAAGACCTCGAGAAGCTGCTCGGCGCCGCTCCTAGCGATCGCCAGACGCTGCTGTTCTCCGCCACGCTGCCGTCCGATATCGTCCGTCTCGCCCGCGACTTCATGCGGCCGGATGCAACGCGCGTCGATGTCGCCGAGGACGGCGAGGTCCACGCCGATATCGACTATCACGCCGTTCGCGTCTTCCCCCACGAGATCGAGAAGGCGGTGGTCAACCTTCTCCGCTTCCACGATGCGATCACCTCCCTTGTCTTCTGCGGTACCCGCGAGGGCGTGAAACGCCTCACCGGCGCGCTTCTCGAGCGCGGCTTTTCGGTGGTGGCTCTATCCGGCGAGATGGGGCAGGGCGAGCGCAACGAGGCACTGTCGGCATTGCGCGATGGCCGCGCCCGCGTCTGCGTTGCCACCGATGTGGCGGCGCGCGGGCTCGACGTGCCTGATCTCGGCCTCGTCGTTCACGCCGATCTGCCGCATGACAGCGAGGTGCTGCTGCACCGTTCCGGCCGTACTGGCCGGGCTGGTCGCAAGGGTGTCTCCGTCCTGCTGGTTCCCTCCAACCGACGCCGTCGTGCCGAGAGCCTTCTCGCCGGCGCCGGCATCGAACTGTTCTCCGAAGCAGCGCCGTCGGCCGATACGATCCACAGGCTCGATGAAGAACGCCTCCTCGCCGATCCGCTGCTCAGCGAGGAGATGGGTGAGGACGAGCGCGCCTTCGCAAGCCGGCTTGCCGAGGGGCGGACGGCCGAGGAACTGGCAGCCGCCTTCGTTCGCCTCGCCCGCACCCGACTGCCGTCGCCCGAAGAGATCAGCGACCCCGTCGAGCCCAAGTCTCGCCGCGCCGACGCACCCGAGCGGCCTAAGCTGCGTGAGTCGGTCGATTTCACCGGCTCGGCCTGGTTCCGCTTGTCGGTCGGCCGTCGCGACGGCGCCGAGGTAAAGCGCATACTCGCCTTCCTGTGCCGCCAATCCGGCTTGAAGGGCCGCGACTTCGGCGCCATCCGCCTCGCCGACGGCGAGACCTTTGCCGAGGTGGCACCGGGCGGCATCGCCGCCATGGAGCGGCTCTCCGCCGCTGGCAACGACGAGAATGTTATCATCTTCCGCGCCGACGGACCGCCGTCAGCGGCACCGGCCGGTCCCCGCAAGGACAAGCCGCGGCGTGAGGACGATCGCCCCAAGGGCAAGGTGAAGCCGCCGCGCGACGGCAAAGCGCCGTACAAGGAAGCGCCACGCGACGGCAAGGCGCCGTACAAGGAGGCGCCACGCGACGGCAAGGCGCCGTACAAGGAAGCGCCACGCGACGGCAAGCCACCTTACAAAGAGCCGCGCGACGGCAAGGCGCCCTATAAAGGCAAAAAGAAAGACCGAAAGGCCGGCTGATCGATTGCCAGCTGCAAGGGCTATCGAGATAAATACTTATGCGACCCTCTGCTTGTGGCGCCTGGAGCTGTCTTCTCGGAGCGTCAGGCGCCGGTTTGCCCATCTCCGCCCCATGGCGACGGGTATAACCCTTTGAGTCGGAGATGGTTTCGCCGGTCTGAGCTGACCGTTGTCATGCCGTGCCATCTTCGCGGCGACGGGCATAGAGGCGTAAAGCGTTGTGTCGTGGCAAGTGCCGCTTTTGTTGCGCGCGCCGGGCAAAACCCCTAAAGCACGAAACCGATGCCAACCCTGCATGGCCATTCGGAGATCATCATGACCGAGACTGCCGCCACGGCCGCCTATGCCGACCTCGCCGCCACACTCGACGTTGCTTGGGAGGACCGCGCCTCCGTCACTCAGGAGACGAAAGGCAAAGTGCGCGACGCCGTCGAGGCGGCTCTCGATCTGCTTGATGGCGGTAAGGCGCGCGTCGCCGAGAAGATCGATGGCGAGTGGGTGGTCAACCAGTGGCTCAAGAAGGCCGTGCTGCTCTCCTTCCGCTTGACGCCGACGGCGTTGATTGCCGGTGCCCCCGGTGGCGCCGCCTGGTGGGACAAGGTCCCCTCGAAGTTCGAGGGCATGGATGCCGCCGCCTATGAAGCCGCCGGCTTCCGCGCCGTTCCCGGCGCCATCGTCCGCCGCTCTGCTTATATCGCGCCGGGCGCGGTGTTGATGCCGTCCTTCGTCAACCTCGGCGCCTATGTCGACACCGCCACCATGGTTGACACCTGGGTTACCGTCGGTTCCTGCGCCCAGATCGGCAAGAACGTCCACCTCTCGGGTGGCGTTGGCATCGGCGGCGTGCTCGAGCCGATGCAGGCCGGCCCGACCATCATTGAGGACAATTGCTTCATCGGCGCCCGTTCCGAGGTTGTCGAAGGTGTCGTTGTCGGCGAGGGTTCGGTCATCTCCATGGGCGTCTTCATCGGCAAGTCGACCAAGGTCATCGACCGCGCCACCGGTGAAATTCACATGGGCAAGGTCCCGCCCTATTCGGTGGTGGTCTCCGGCTCGATCCCCGGCAAACCGCTGCCCGGCCAGAACTGGGGCCCGTCGACCTATTGCGCCGTCATCGTCAAGAAGGTCGACGCCCAGACCCGCTCCAAGACCTCGATCAACGAGTTGCTTCGCGACTGACCGAGCTGTCAATTCGTGTTATCCGAACGGCCGGTGGGAAACTGCCGGCCGTTTGCATTCTTGAGCAACTCCAGCAAAAGTGGAAACCGGTTTTGCGTCCGGAGTTGCGTCTTTACAAAGGACGGAGCTTTTCCGGTGAACATGATTTCAGCGGAAAAGCTCTAGGAGAAGGACATGCCCCACGATCCCGTCGCCATCGCTCGCGACCTTCTGATGTGTCCCTCGGTGACGCCAGCCGAGGGTGGGGCACTCGCCTTTCTGGACAAGCTGTTGGCGCCGGCCGGGTTTCAGGTGAAACGACCCATCTTCAGCGACTCGGGCACGCCCGACATCGAGAACCTTTTCGCCGGCATCGGTGCCGGCAATCGCCATCTCACCTTTGCCGGTCACACCGACGTGGTGCCGCCGGGCAAGCCGGAGCTCTGGAGCCACGGACCGTTTGCCGGCGACATCGAGGGGGGCAGGCTCTACGGCCGCGGCGCCGTCGACATGAAGGGCGGCATCGCTGCCTTCGTCGCGGCTGTCCTCGATTTCGTCGAGGATAATGACGACTTTGGCGGTCGCATCTCCTTTCTCATCACCGGCGACGAGGAGGGGCCGTCGATCAACGGCACGGTGAAGCTGCTCGACTGGGCAGTGAAGCGCGGTGAGCGCTTCAGCCACGCCATCGTCGGCGAACCGACTAACCCGACTGCCCTCGGCGATATGGTCAAGGTCGGCCGGCGTGGTTCTCTGTCAGGTTTCGTCAAGTTGAAGGGCGTTCAGGGCCACGTCGCTTACCCGCATCTTGCCGATAATCCGCTGCGCGTAGCGCCGTCCGTGATCGCTGCCCTGATGGATCCGCCGTTCGACGTCGGCAACGAGCGCTTCCAACCGTCCAACCTCGAAGTCACCTCGGTGGAGACGGGCAACCGCGCCACCAACGTCGTGCCGGCCGAAGTGGAGATCGCCTTCAACATCCGCTTCAACGACATCTGGACGGTCGAGGCGCTCCATGAAGAGATCGCGGCGCGAGTGCGCTATGCAATCGAGGCGGCGCCACTACGCACTGGTCGGTCGGAGCCACTCGCCTATGAACTGACGTTCGAGCCGACCAACGCCGTCTCTTTCCTGACCCACGATGCGACGCTGATCGGCGGTCTGTCCGATGCGGTCGAGGCAGTCACCGGCCGCCGGCCGGAACTATCCACCACCGGCGGCACCTCGGACGCGCGCTTCATCAAGACCTACTGTCCGGTTGTCGAGTTCGGCCTCGTCGGCCAGACCATGCACAAGGTCGACGAGAACGTCGCGCTTGACGATCTTCACCGTTTGAAAGCGATCTACAGAACGTTCCTGGACAGGTATTTCGCAGAGTAGGGAGGCCTCGTCGGCCTCCCATCCAGGCGAGACGTCTCAGCTCTGCGCCTTGCTTTTCTTTGCCGGTTTCGGCTCCACGGCCGGCACCTCTCCATCCCAGCGCAGGATGACGACGGAGAGCGGCGGCAAGGTCAGGTCCAGCGAGAAATTCATGCCGTGGCTCGCAGTGTCCGAAGCCGTGAGCCGCCCCTTGTTGCCCATGTTGGAGCCGCCATAAATCTCGGCGTCGGAGTTGAACACTTCGCGCCAAAGGCCGGCGCGCGGCACACCCACCCGGTAGCCCGAGCGCGGCACCGGTGTGAAATTACCGACGACGAGGCAAGGCGCATCCGTCTCGAAGCCCCAGCGCATATAAGCGAGCGTCGATTGCTCGTTGTCGTCCACCACTACCCACTGGAAGCCTTCCGGCTCGAAGTCGCGGGCGTGCAGCGCCGGCTCGGCCCGGTAAAGCGTGTTGAGGTCGCGCATCAGCCGCTGGACGCCGAGGTTGCTCGCCCGGCCCTCCAGCCAGAGGTCGATGGTGCCGTCGTTGTTCCATTCCCGGCCCTGGGCGATCTCGTTGCCCATGAACGTCAGCTTCTTGCCGGGGTGCGTCCACATGAAGGCGTAGTAGGCGCGGATGTTGGCGAAGCGCTGCCACTCGTCGCCGGGCATACGGCCGAAGATTGAGCGCTTGCCATGCACCACCTCGTCGTGGCTGAGCGGCAGCACGAAGCGCTCTGAGTAGGCGTACATCAGCGCGAAGGTCAGCTGATTGTGGTGAAACTTGCGATGGATGGGCTCGAGCGCGAAATAGTCGAGCGAGTCGTGCATCCAGCCCATGTTCCATTTGTAGGAAAAGCCCAGGCCGCCATCGGCGAGCGCGGCGGTAACGCCCGGCCAGGCTGTGGATTCCTCGGCAATCATCAGGGCATCGGGCACTTCATGGGCGATGACGCCGTTGAGGTGCTTGATGAACGATACGGCTTCCAGGTTTTCCCGGCCGCCATACTTGTTGGGGATCCATTCGCCCGGCTTGCGCGAATAGTCGCGGTAGAGCATCGACGCGACGGCGTCGACCCTGAGGCCGTCGATGTGGAAGCGCCTCAGCCATTCCAGCGCCGACGCCACCAGGAAGCCGATCACTTCGGTGCGGCCGAAGTTGTAGATCAGCGTGTTCCAGTCCTGGTGAAAGCCTTCGCGCGGATCCCGGTGTTCGTAAAGCGGCGTGCCGTCGAAATGCGCAAGGCCGTGAGCATCGGTCGGAAAATGCGCCGGCACCCAGTCGAGAAGGACGCCGATGCCAGCTTCGTGGCAGGCGTCGACGAAGCGGGCGAAGTCGGCCGGCGAACCGTAGCGGGCGGTTGGTGCGAACAAACCGAGCGGCTGGTAGCCCCAAGAGCCGCCAAACGGATGCTCCATGATCGGCAACAGCTCGATATGGGTGAAGCCCATGTGCTTGACGTAGGCGACCAGATGCTCGGCAAGGAAGCGCCAAGTTACCGGCTTACCGTCCGGCCGCTGCCAGGAGCCGGCATGAAGCTCGTAAATGGTGAGCGGCGCCGTCTTCGACTGGAAGGCGGGGCGGTTACGCATGAAGGTGGCGTCATGCCACTCGAACGGCTTGGGATCGGCGACGATGGAGGCCGTCGCCGGTGCCAGTTCATATTGGCGGGCGACAGGATCAGCCTTGTCCGGCAGAAGTTCGCCCTGTGCGCCGATGATCTCGTATTTGTAAGCTTCGCCGATGGGAAGGCGTGGAATGAACAGCTCCCAGACGCCGCATTCGCGACGCAGCCGCATCGGATGGCGACGGCCGTCCCAGGAATTGAAGTTGCCCACCACCGAGACGCGCCGTGCGTTGGGTGCCCAGACGGCAAAACGAACGCCCGGCACGCCGCCTACCTCGGTAACCACGGCGCCCAGCATGTCGGCGAGGTGCCGGTGTTGGCCCTCGGCGAGCAAATAGACGTCCATCTCGCCGAGCAACGGCCCGAAGGAGTAGGGGTCTTCTGACTCCTGGCTGCTGTTCGGCCACTCGACGTGGAGACGGTAGAGACCCGGATCGCCTTGCGCAAAGGCGACCCAAAGACCACCCTCGACATGCTGGAAGTCGGTGAGCTTGCGCCCATCGGCTGAAATCAATGTGATGGCGCGAGCATTGGGCTTGAAAGTACGGATCACCGTGCGTGCGCCGGATACCCGATGCGGCCCCAGCAGTGCAAAGGGATCACCATGGGTTCCCTCGGTGATCGCCCGGACCCCACCGTCCGTCAGTCCCTCACGCACCCCGAGATCCACCATCGACCCGCCTCCCGAATTAGATCGTTGTTCCCCGACGTTACGCGTAAGCCAAGGCGAGGGCAAATGGCTTTCTGACCAATCAAAGCATGCAATTGGGACCGCTTATGCCGACGTCCGGCTTCAAGCGACGCGGCACGAAACGGGCATTTCGAAGCGTCAATCACCTGTCGTCCGGGACGGGTCAGCCGGCCAACATCGACTTAAGACGTGTAAAGCGGCGTCGGATCCGGTCGCCGGAAAGCGCCATCTCAAGCGCCCGTGGTTCCGCCACCAGAACGACCAGTTGCCGGCCGCGCGTCGCCGCCGTGTAGAGGAGGTTGCGGGCCAGCATGATCGCATGGTCGCGCAAGAGCGGGATCACCACTGCCGGGTATTCCGAGCCTTGGCTCTTGTGAATGGTGATGGCATAGGCGCGCGTCAGCGACTCAAGATCCTCAAGGCCGTATTTGACGTCGCGACCGTCGAAGGAAACGACGATCTCGTCCTCTGTCTGCCGGATCCTTTTGAGAATGCCGAGGTCGCCGTTGAACACGTCGCGATCGTAGTCATTCTCGATCTGCATCACCTTGTCGCCGGTGGCATAAGTCTGACCGAAGCGCTCGATGCGGTCGAGCGGCGCGCCGTTCAGCAGCTCGGCAAGGCGGTCGTTGAGATTCCGAGCGCCACAGATGCCCTTCTGCATCGGCGTGATGACCTGCACGTCGCGCATCGCATCGAGTCCGAAGCGGCGTGGAATGCGGTTGCCCACCACCTCCAGGATCTTGGCGAGCGCGTCGTCGGCGCCGCGCGCTTCGATGACGTAGAAATCGGCAAGCTCACCGGAGGGCGGCGGTTCGGGCCATTCGCCACGGTTGATGCGGTGGGCGTTGACGATAATCCTGCTTTCCTCGGCCTGCCGGAAGATCTCGGTGAGCCGGGCGACCGGCACCAGGCCGGAGGCAATGACGTCGGCGAGCACCTGTCCCGGCCCGACGGACGGCAACTGATCGACGTCGCCGATCAGAATGAGCGCCGCGTTGAGCGGGATGGCCTCGACCAGCGCGGCCATCAGCGGCACGTCGACCATCGACGCCTCATCGATCACCACAACGTCGGCCTCCAGCGGTTCGGACGCCGAGCGTTTGAAGCCACCGGTGGTCGGGTCGATTTCCAGGAGACGATGGATCGTCTTCGCCTCGCGCCCGGCCTGTTCGGCCATGCGGCGGGCTGCCCGGCCGGTTGGGGCGGCCAGCGCCACCGTCAGCTTTGCCGCCGCGACGGTGGCCAGTAGCGCTTCGAGCAGCGTCGTCTTGCCGACGCCCGGGCCGCCGGTGATCACTGACACTTTCGCACCAGCCACCAACGCCAGCGCCTCGTGCTGCGATGGGCTGAGCTTCATGCCCTTTCGTGTCTCGAAGCGCTCGACGGCGGTGTCGACAT
This sequence comes from Pleomorphomonas sp. PLEO, assembly GCF_041320595.1. Lineage (NCBI taxonomy): Bacteria > Pseudomonadati > Pseudomonadota > Alphaproteobacteria > Hyphomicrobiales > Pleomorphomonadaceae > Pleomorphomonas > Pleomorphomonas sp. PLEO. Next base: position 5,421,196 of record NZ_CP166625.1, on the reverse strand, counting down.
CGATCCGCCCCCAGGGTGGTCGCCCCTCGGCCAATGCTTTCAGGCGGCTGGCGACGGAGCGCTCGAAGCGAGCGAGGCGACGAACGGCCAGATAAGCCGTGCCGTCGATGTCGAAGGTTTCGACTTCGCCCTGGGCGATCGCCCCCTCCACTTCAGCCGCGACGGCGTCGGCGTCGATGCCCAGCAGGCGCTCGGCTCGTTCGAACACATCGGCGCGCGGCACGGCGGTATGGCCGTCGTCGGCGGCGCTTTCGATGGCGTGGGCGATGCCGGCCCTGATGCGCTCCGGCGCGGATCGGTTGATGCCGAACTTCTCGGCAATCTCGTCGGCGCCCGCAAAGCCGATGCCGCGTACCTCGCGGGCAAGACGGTAGGGATCTTCCTCCACCAGCTTCACCGCGTCCGGACCCAGCACCTTCCAGATGGAGACGGCACGCGCCGTGGCGATGCCCTTGTCCTGGAAGGCGATCATCACGTCCTTCACCGCTTTGCGCTCGCGATAGCTCTCGGCAATGCGGGAGGCGGTCTGTTTGCCGAGGCCAGGAACGGTGACGAGCCGCATCGGCTCTTTCTCGATGACGTCGAGCGCCTTGGCGCCGAACACCTGCACGATGCGCTCGGCCATGGCTGGCCCGACCCCAGAAATCAGGCCGGAGCCGAGAAAACGAATCACCGCGTCCTTGCCGGTCGGCTCGTTCGTTTCGATGCGATCGGCGCGGAATTGCAGGCCGTGGACCTTGTCGGTCATCCATTGGCCCTCGGCGTCGATCTTTTCGCCGGCGGCAATCGTCGGAACGTGACCGACAACGGCCACCGGATCCTTGCGGCCGCGCACGCGCACCTTCAGCACCGAGAAGCCATTTTCCTCGTTGTGGAAGGTAACGCGCTCCACCGTGCCGGTAAGGCGCTCGAACAGCCGCTCGTCCGGAGGGTGGGATTGTCGGGAATCATCAATCATCACATTAGTTATGCCGCGTTCGCCTACTGTTCGTCGAGCCTTGATCGGTCTATGTATGCGCCCGTCGCGCCTCGCCCCGGTATCAGCCGGCAAAGTGGGTGCCGATCTTCGCCGGAGTAATACCCTCTCATGTCGTCCGAGCTCACCCGCCGTGACCTTCTGGCCATGCTGGCCGCCCTCGGGCTCGTCCCGAACCTTTCCGTGACCGAGGCGCGCGCCGTCGAGGCGTCGACCAGGCTCGGCAAGCCCAAGCCCTTTTCCTTCAGCAAGTTGATGACGGCCGCGAAAGACCGCGCCGCTGCCGCCTATGTGCCGGAGGTGCCACGCGCCTTCGATGCCCTCGAAGCCATCGACTACGATCGACATTGGGAAATCAAGTTCAAGGACGACCATACGGTGCAGGCTGCCGGCGGCAAAGCGCCGCTTCGCTTCTTCCATCTGGGCCGCTATTTCAAGCTGCCGGTCGGCATCTACCTGATCGACGGCGACAAGGCGCAGGAAGTCCTCTACTCGCCCGACTACTTCACCATCCCCAAGGATAATCCGGCGGCCGGCCTGCCTGGCGACATTGGCTTTGCCGGCTTCCGCGTCATGGACGAGACCGGCCAGCGCGACTGGTTGGCTTTCCTTGGTGCCGCCTATTTCCGCTCGTCGGGTGCACTCGATCAATACGGTCTGTCGGCACGCGCGCTGGCCATCGACGTCGCCATGCCGACGCCTGAGGAATTCCCGCGCTTCACCAATTTCTATTTCGGCGCCTCCAAGGACGGCCAGTTCGCCATCTATGCCGACCTGGAAGGGCCCCGCGTTTCCGGCGCCGTGCGGTGGGACGTCAGCCGCGACGAAGATCGGACGGTCGTCATGGATATGGCCGTGCGCTTCTATCCCCGCGAAGACATCGCCCGCTTCGGTGTCGCGGCCCTCACGTCGATGTTCTGGTACGACGAGACCAACCGTCAGCGGGCGCCCGACTGGCGGCCGGAAATTCACGATTCGGATGGTCTGTCGATCTGGAACGGTGCCGGCGAGCGCGTCTGGCGACCACTCAACAACCCGCTCAACGTGATGACGTCGACCTTTGTCGACAAGAACGTCAAAGGCTTTGGCCTCTGCCAGCGTGACCGCAATTTCGAGGACTACCAGGACGACGGCGTTTTCTACGAGAAACGGTCGACGGTGTGGGTGGAGCCAAAGGGGGAGTGGGGCGACGGCGCCGTGCAACTCGTCGAGATTGCCACCGATGACGAAATCCACGACAACATCGTCGCTTACTGGCTGCCGGCGGAGCCGGCCAGCAAGGGCAGCGAGATTGCCTTCGACTATCGTCTGACTTGGGGTTCCAATGAGCCGCGTCCGGCTTCGGTCGGCCGTGTCTACTCGACACGTCTCGGCTTTGGTGGCGTTCCCGGTCAGGAGCGTCCGGCTGGTGTCGTCAAATATGTGATCGATTTCGACGGTGGCGACCTCAAGGACTACAACCAGTCATCGGGCGTTGAGGCGGTGGTGTCGGCGTCTTCCGGCTCAATCTCTGGGGTCTACACGCTGCCAGTGGTCGGTACGACCCGCTGGCGTGCTGTGTTCGATTTCAAGGGTGATGGTCCCAACCCGGTCGACATGCGCCTCTATCTCCGCGCCGGCGACAAGACGCTGACCGAGACCTGGCTCTACCAGCATCTGCCGACGACCTTCGTCTGGCCGAAGTGAGGCGGACGTTCATCTGATTTGGCGAGGGCGGGGAGGAAACTTCCCGCCCTTTGCTTATGTCAGTAATCCACCCGCATCAGGCAGAGCCCTTCCGGTGGCGCCACCGGTGCGCAGGCGCAACGGTCGACGGCCTCCAGCGAGGCCTGGAGGTCGGCGGCCGTCCAGCGGCCGTCTCCGACTTTCCTCAGTCCCCCCACCATCGAGCGCACCTGATTGTGCAGGAACGAGCGTGCCGAGACCAGGAAGTGAATCTCGCCGCCGGCTGCGACGACGTCGAGCTGGTCGAGCGTCTTCACGGGACTTTTCGCCTGGCAGTCGGAGGAACGGAAGGTGGTGAAATCGTGCCGGCCGAGAAGAACTTTGCTGGCTTCCGCCATACGTTCTACGTCAAGCGGCACCGGTACGTGCCATACGAGATGGCGCTCTAGGGTCGGCGGGGCTCGCCGCGAGAAAACGCGATAGAGGTAGTGGCGCCTTACGGCGGAGAAGCGAGCATCGAAGCTATCCGGCACTTCCTCGGCTGAAACGATGGTGATGGCATGCGGCCGAAGATGCACGTTGCCGGCATCACGGATGGTGTCGGTACGGAGCGTCTTGGCGATGTCGAAATGGCAGACTTGGCCCAGCGCGTGCACACCCGCGTCGGTGCGCCCGGCGCCTTTGATGACGACCGTCTCTCCGGCAAAGCGGAAGATCGCCCGCTGCAGATAATCCTGGACGCCGGTTCCCTCGGCCTGCGACTGCCAGCCGCAAAAGGCGGTGCCGTCATATTCGATGAGAAGCCGGTAGCGGGGCATGGCGGTCAGCCGAACTTGAAGCCGGAGGCGAGGCGGGCGCCACGCGCGAAATCGGCGAAAGCCATCGCCTTCGAGCCGGCGCGTTGCACGGTGACAAGGCGCACGGCGCCCTCTCCGCAGGCGACGACACCGTCGGGCGACAGCAGTGTGCCGGCCGCTCCCGCCCCATCCGCTCGCTCGCTGCGGAGAAGCTTGATCCGTTCCTCGCCCTTGCCAAGGTCGGCGGCAAACCAGGCGCCTGGAAAGGGGGAAAGACCGCGAACGTGGTCGTGCACCGCCGAGCCTGTCAGCCGCCAGTCGATGCGTGTCTCCTCGTTGGTGATCTTCGAGGCGTAGGTGACCCCGTCCTCAGCCTGGGCGGTGAAGGTGAGCGAGCCGCCCTCGATCTTGCCGAGCGCCTCAGCCATCAGCGCGGCCCCAGTCGGCGAGAGAGCGTCGTGCAGCTCGCCGGCCGTCATGTCCGAACGGATGACGACACGGGCAGTCAGCGCCACCGGGCCGGTATCGAGCCCTTCTTCCATCTTCATGACCATGACGCCGGACTCCGGATCGCCGGCCATGACGGCGCGGTTGATCGGCGCGGCGCCGCGCCAGCGTGGCAGCAGCGAGGCATGCAGATTGAGGCAGCAGAAGCGGGGAGCGTCGAGCACGGGCTTGGGCAGGATGAGGCCATAGGCGACAACTACGGCGACATCCGCGTCGTGGTTGGAGAAGGCCGCCTGCGCCTCCTCGGTCTTCAGAGTTTTGGGCGTCAACACCGGAATGCCGAGTGCGTCGGCCCGCGCATGCACCGGTGAGCGCCGGAGGTCCATGCCCCGCCCGGCCGGCTTCGGCGCCCGCGTATAGGCGGCGACCACCTCGTGCCCCGCTCCGACGATGGCGTCGAGCACCGGCACCGAGAAGTCGGGCGTTCCCATGAAGACGACCCTGAGCGGCATTTCGACCCCGTTGACGGTTGTTCTGCCCGCCTTTCATACCATGCGGGCGGCGCCGTCAAGCGTTAGGGGGCGTATCGATCCTATGAAGCCGCGTCAGCGGCTTCCGGCGCCAAGCGGCGCCCGCGCGGAGCGCGAAAGCCGAGGGCCGGAGGCCCGCCGGCGATTGAGGCCGGAAAAACTGCGTCAGCGGCTTCCGGCGCCAAGCGGCGCCCGCGCGGAGCGCGAAAGCCGAGGGCCGGAGGCCCGCCGGCGATTGGCCAACTAAATTCGCGCCTTTTCCTTGGACGCCTTGATGAACTTCTTGGTGACGCGTTCGCGCTTCAGCCTGGAGATGTGGTCGATGAACAGCACACCTTCGAGATGGTCGATCTCGTGCTGCAGGCAGGTGGAGAGCAGACCGTCCGCCTCCAGCTCCTCCGGCTCGCCGGCGAGGTTGGTATAGCGAACGCGGACGCGGGCAGGGCGCTCGACTTCCTCGTAGAACTCGGGGATGGAGAGGCACCCTTCCTCATAGACCGACAGATCTTCGGACTTCCAAAGGATTTCCGGATTGATGAAGACGCGCGGCTCCTTGACGTCCTCGTCGTGCGATACGTCGATGGTGATGAGGCGGGTCATCTCGCCCACCTGCACGGCGGCGAGCCCGATACCCGGCGCCGCGTACATGGTTTCGAGCATATCCTCGGCGAGCTTGCGAACGCCGTCATCGACGCGGGCAATAGGAGCCGAGGTCAGACGAAGCTGCGGGGCAGGGAGAATGACGAGAGGACGTGTTGACATGAAAAGTCAGATACGCAAGGCAGCTATTCTCGTCAATAGCAACCATCCGGGCAATCCCTGAAAGCGGTAAGGGCGGCCTCAGGCATTGTGGGTGAAGCTTGGGCGTGGCGAAAGGGAAAGGAGCGAGGCTTGCCTTCCCTGCGTCCTGCCGGGCAATGTGGCGCCACCTTCATACTCGGGAAACGCCATGACCATTCTCGTTGCCGTTCGGGGCTGGAAGCCCGACCACTGGATCCATGCCTTGCGGGAAGCCGCGCCCGATCGGAGGGTCGTCCTGCCTGGTGATGACTTCGACGTCGCCACCGTCCGTTACGCGCTGGTCTGGAAGCCGGAACCCGGCTATCTCGCGACCTTCCCCAAGCTTGAGGCAATCTTTTCGTTGGGTGCCGGTGTTGACCACCTCACCACCGATCCCGATCTTCCAGACCTTCCCGTCGTCCGGATTGTCGATCCCGACCTCACAGGCCGGATGACGGAATGGGTCGTGCTCAATGTGCTGCTGCATCACCGTCGTCACGCCGCCTACGCGGCGGCGCAGGCTACCGGCAACTGGCGGCCGCTTCGTCAGTGGGCGGCGAGCGCCGTGCGTGTCGGTGTCATGGGGCTTGGCGAACTCGGTCGTGACGCGGCGCGAGCGCTGACGGCGCTGGGATTCAAGGTGAGCGGCTGGAGCCGGACCGAAAAGCAGATGGATGGCGTCGACTGCTTCCACGGTGAAGAGGGCCTTGCTCCCTTTCTTGCGCGCACCGACATTCTCGTTTCGCTGCTGCCATTGACGGCCGAGACCGAGAACCTGATCGATCGTGCGGCCATTGACGCGCTCGCCAAGGACGGGCCGCTTGGCGGGCCGGTGATCCTCAATGCCGGTCGAGGCCGGTCACTGGTGGAGGCAGATGTTGTCGACGCACTGGCGGACGGCCGGCTGAAAGGCGCCAGCCTCGATGTTTTCACCAGCGAACCATTGCCGCCGGAAAGCCCGCTCTGGCAGGCTCCCAATCTGTTCCTGACGCCGCATGTCGCTGCCGAGAGCGACCCGGTGGCGCTCAGCCGCTACGTGATCGGCGAGATTGCCGCTTACGAGGCTGGCCGGCCGCTCCGTCATCTCGTCGATCGCCGCAAAGGCTACTGAGAGCGCAAGGAAAGACGTTAGGCGGCGAAAAAGGCACCCCCCCTAAAGGCCTGGGTGAATTGACGGGGCTCACAACAAACTGTCATATAACTCAGGTAACGAAGAACGCGGAGACGGCGAACCTTTCCCGGACCGCTCGCGGCATCCTGGATCGGCGCGTCATCTGAATCGCGCAGGCTCGCTCGCTTTTTTTCGAAGGCGGGACTGGCCGTTGCCGAAGAGTGGGACATCCGGGTGCAGGGGCACCCGGCCAACAGGGGAACCCGTCATGTCGTTCAAGCTGTTTCTCGCGTCGACCATCGCCGCGCAGGCCGTCCTGTGCGCAGCCGCGCCGGCATTTGCCGCCTCGCTCGACGATCTTGTCGCCGCCGCCAAGGCGGAAGGCAAGCTGACCACCATCGCTCTGCCGCACGACTGGTGCGGCTATGGCGCCGTCATCGACGGCTTCAAGGCCAAGTACGGCCTCGAGGTCAACGAACTCAATCCGGACGCCGGCTCGGGCGACGAGATCGAGGCGATCAAGGCGAACAAGGGCAACACCGGCGACCAGTCGCCCGACGTTGTCGACGTTGGCCTCAGCTTCGGCCCGTCGGCCAAGAAGGATGGCCTGCTGCAGCCCTACAAGGTCTCGACTTGGGACACCATTCCCGATAGCGCCAAGGATGCCGAGGGTTACTGGTACGGCGACTATTATGGCGTGATGTCCTTTGGCATCAACAAGGACATCATCAAGACGAGCCCGGCCGACTGGGCCGACCTGCTGAAGCCCGAGTTCGCCAATGCCGTAGCGCTGGCCGGCGATCCGCGCGCCTCGTCGCAGGCCATTTCCGCCGTCTTCGCCTCGGGCCTGTCGGCCGCAGGCGGTGACGTTGCCAAGGCTGGTGAAGCCGGCCTCGGTTTCTTCAAGGACGTCGTCGCTAAAGGCAACTTCGTTCCGGTGATCGGCAAGTCGGCCTCGGTCGCTCAGGGCACCACCCCGATCGTCGCCGCCTGGGACTACAATCTTCTGTCCTGGCGCGACACGCTGGCCGGCAATCCGCCGATCGACGTCGTCGTTCCGAAGACCGGTGTGCTCGCCGGCGTCTACGTTCAGGCGATCTCGGCCTACGCGCCGCATCCCAACGCCGCCAAGCTGTGGATGGAATACCTCTATTCGGACGAAGGTCAGCTTGGCTGGCTGAAAGGCTATTGCCACCCGATCCGCTTCAACGATCTCGCCAAGAACGGCAAGGTGCCGCAGGAGCTGCTCGCCAAGCTGCCGCCGGCCGAGGCCTATGCCAACGCCATCTTCCCGACGCTCGACGAGCAGGCGTCCTATAAGGAAACCATCACCAAGAATTGGGACAGCGTCGTCGGCGCCGACGTCAAGTAAGGCCCGGCACGGCCGGAAGGCCGTCTGACCCTGATTCACGGTTCCGCCTTCCGGCTAGCGCTGGAGGGCGGATTTCCGCGATCGCCGATCCGGATAGCGAACAGCATGGCTTCCAACGCTTCGCCTGCCAGTCTTCCTCGTCCGCGCGTCCCTTGGGCCGTCGTTGGCGTCACGCCTTTCATGGTCTTTGCCGTTCTATTCCTGATTTTGCCGACCCTTTTTCTGGTGGCCGGCGCTTTCCAGGATAGCAACGGCGCCTTCACGCTCGCCAATCTCGGCAAGCTGTGGACGCCGACCATTCTTGCTTCCTACTGGATATCCATCAAGGTGTCGGTCGCCTCGGCGCTTATGGGCGCGCTGATTGGTGCGTTCATTGCCTACGCGGCGGTGTCCGGCGGTCTGCCGCAATGGATCCGGCCGACCATCATGACTTTCTCCGGCGTTGCCTCGCAGTTCGCCGGCGTACCACTTGCGTTCGCCTTCCTGGCAACGCTCGGCCGGCAGGGCCTCGTCACGCTTTTCCTGTCGTTCTTGGGCCTCAACATTTACGCGCAGGGCTTCAATCTCCTGTCCTTCTGGGGGCTAACGCTCACCTATCTCTATTTCCAGATCCCGTTGATGGTGCTGATTGTCTCGCCGGCGATCGAGGGGATCAAAAAGGAATGGCGCGAAGCGGCGACCATCCTCGGCGCCTCCAATTGGCAATACTGGCGTCATATCGCCGGGCCCGTGTTGCTGCCGAGCTTCCTTGGCGCGGCGCTGCTGCTGTTTGCCAACGCCTTCGGCGCCATTGCTACCGCCTATGCGCTGACCGGCTCGTCGCTCAACATCGTCACCATCCTGCTTTATGCGCAGATCCGGGGCGACGTTCTGCATGACCAGAACCTCGGCTACGCCATTGCCTTCGGCATGATCGTCATCACCGGTCTTTCCAATCTCTGCTACATCCTGCTCCGCGTGCGCAGCGAAAGGTGGCTCAAATGAAGACCAGCCGTATTGGCCACTGGCTCGCCATTCTCATCGGCACGCTCTATTTCCTGGTGCCGCTCGCCGCCACGTTCGAGTTCTCTCTGAGGAAGGTCCGGGGCGTCTACAGCTTCGAAGCCTACCGCGTGGTGCTCGCCGATCCGCATTTTCAGGCTTCCTTCAGTTTCTCGGTGGCCCTCGCCATCGTCACCATCATATTCGGCATGGCGATCATCGTGCCGATGGCCTACTTCGTCGAATTGAGGCTCAGGAAGCTCCGGCCGTTCATCGAGTTCGTAACGCTTCTGCCGCTGGTGGTTCCGGCCATCGTCATCGTTTTCGGCTATTTGCGTCTTTACAATTCGTCGAGCCTTTTGCCGCTCACCAACTCGTCGCTCGGTACCAACTTTCTGCTCGCCTGCGGCTATGTGACGCTGGCGCTGCCCTACATGTATCGTTCGATTGAAACAGGTCTCCGCTCGATTGACGTGCGGACGCTGACCGAGGCTGGCGAAAGTCTCGGTGCCTCCTCGGGGACCATCATCTGGCGCGTCATTCTGCCCAATATTCGTTCGGCAATGCTGTCGGGCGCCTTCCTGACCTTTGCCATCGTCATCGGCGAGTTCACGTTCGCCAGCCTGCTCAACCGGCCGGCCTTCGGTCCTTATCTTCAGCTTATCGGCGCCAATCGCGCCTACGAGCCGGCGGCGCTGGCCGTCATGGCCTTCATGATCACCTGGGCCTGCATGGGCATCATCCAGGTGATCTCCCGCAACGCCGTCGCCGCCCGCCACTAGTCGGCCCACCCCACGGAACCGCCCGATGTCCTTCATCGAAATCAGTCATCTCAAGAAGTCTTTCGGTCCGAACACCGTGGTCCACGACTTCGACCTTTCCATTGAAAAGGGCGAGTTCATTTCTTTCCTCGGCCCGTCGGGCTGTGGCAAGACCACGATTCTCAGAATGATCGCCGGTTTCGAGACCGCCTCATCGGGCTCGATCCGGGTCGGCGGCGCCGAAATGACAAACCTGCCGCCGGCAAAGCGCAACGTCGGCATGGTGTTCCAGGCTTATGCGCTTTTTCCCAACCTGACGGTGGCGGGCAATATCGGGTTCGGTCTCAAGATCGCCGGCAAGGAAAAGGGCGAGATCGACGCGCGTGTCGCCGAGATGCTCGAACTGATCAAGCTGCCGGAGCTTGGCGATCGTTACCCCTATCAACTCTCCGGTGGTCAGCAGCAGCGCGTGGCGCTCGCCCGTGCCTTGGCAATCAAACCGCAGGTCCTGTTGCTCGACGAACCGCTGTCAGCCCTCGACGCTAAGATCCGCGTTTCCTTGCGCGAGGAAATCCGCTCATTGCAGCGAGAGCTCGGCATCACCACCGTTTTCGTCACGCACGACCAGGAAGAGGCACTGTCGATCTCCGACCGCATCGTCGTTATGAATCAGGGACGCGCCGACCAGATTGGCACGCCCTCCGAGATCTATAACAACCCGGCGACACGCTTTGTTGCCAGCTTTGTCGGCACGCTCAACCTTCTGGAAGCCCGTGTGGTCGATCCGGCGACAGGCCGCGTTTCGATCGACGGTCAACCGGTCGTGACCAAGCGCGACATGTCCGCTTTCGGGATTGCCGACGAGGCGATCGTGGCACTGCGGCCTGAGGCGCTCCTCCTCGGCGGCGGCGACGACGACCGCAACACGCTGACAGGCACCGTCGAAGAGGTGGCTTTCCTCGGCGCGGTCATCCGCGTGCGGGTGCGGCTTCGGGAGGCGCGGGTATCGCTCGATATCTTCAATGATCCGGCGCTCGAACTGCCGAAGATCGGCATGTCGGCCAGTGTCTCCTTCAAAAAGGAAGACCTTCTGATCATCGCCTCCCATTGAGGTGGGAGGTCTGCGCTTAGCTCATGAAGAAGGCCGCTCTCCGGGGAGAGCGGCCTTTAACTGTATTATGTTGGCAATCAGGGCGCCGGAGCAGGTGCCGGTGCCTCGTTGGCGGGAGCGGCATCGTCCGGACCGGCATCCTGGCCCATCCAGCGCATCATGCCGGGACCATGATGGCGACCGTGCTTGCCGTCGCGACCCCAGCCCTCGCGGTTGGGCCGGTCGGGAAGCGAATAGGTGCCGTCGTCGTTGCGGTCGAGGAAGCCGAGCATGCGTTCGCCAGCCGCTTCCATTTCGGCCTTGGTGATCTTTCCATCGCCGTCGGCGTCGAGGCGCTGGAAGGCCCGAACCATCATCTCCCGGTGCTGCTTCCAGAACCAGGACTCGAAGTCCTGAATGGTGATCCCGTCCTTGCCGCTGGGATTGGCTTCCGCGAACATCTTGTCGCGGTAGGCGGCGATCTCCGCGGCGTCGAGCTTGCCATCCTTGTTGGTGTCGGCCTCGGCGAAGATCTTCATCGGACCACCTTCCGGACCAAAGCCCATCGGCCCCATGCCCATCGGCCCCATGCCAGGGCCGGCAGCGAAGGCGACCGTGCCGATGGTGATCACAGAGAGGGCGGAAATCGTAGCGAGTGTGAGCGCTTTCACGGGAGCTTCTCCTTGTTGTTCGTTCCGCCCACGGCTCGATGGGGGTGCCCGTCGGCGGTCAGATCAACATAGGGAGCAATTGTCGCTCAAATTCGCCGATTAGGGGCGTGGTTGTATTGACCGGTAACTGCACCGGTAAATGATACATCTCGATACCATTTCCTTTGGCAGCGATTCGCCGGATCGTTATCCTTGGAAAACGGACCGCTCGAGTATTTGTCATGACCGAACCTCAGCCGCATATCTTGGTGGTCGACGACCATCGCGAAATCCGAGACCTCATCGGTCGATATCTCCTGAAGAACGGTTTTCGCGTGACAACGTCCGAAAGCGCGGCGGCTGCCCGCAAGGCTTTGAAGGCGGCGGCCGTCGACCTGGTTGTCCTCGATGTCATGATGCCAGGCGAGGACGGCCTCAGCCTCTGCCGCTTCCTGCGCGAAAGCTCGGAAACACCGGTCATCCTGCTCACCGCCATGGCCGAGGATACCGATCGTGTCGTTGGCTTGGAAATTGGCGCCGACGACTATGTCACCAAACCGTTCAACCCCCGTGAGCTCCTCGCCCGTATCCGCGCCGTGTTGAGACGGACGCAAGCGGTCCCCAAGCCTCGCGACCCACTGGAAGCCCGGCAGCTGAAGTTCGACCGCTTCGTGCTGGATGCCCGCCGCCGCGAACTGATTGGCGGCGACGGCGTGGCCCTGCCGCTGTCGACCGCTGAGTTCCAGTTGCTGACGGCCTTCCTGAAGCGCCCCAACATGGTGCTGAACCGCGATCAGCTGATGGATCTCACCTCCGGTCGCACGCCGCAGATTTTTGACCGCTCCATCGACAACCAAGTGAGCCGGCTTCGCAAGAAGATCGAGGTTGACCCGAAGAATCCAGAGCTGATCAAGACCGTTTGGGGAGGCGGCTATATCTTCGCCGCCGAGGTTCAGGAAATGTCTGAGTGAAGGCGCGCCTCTTCCCTCGCAGTCTCGTTGGCCAGCTCTCGGTACTGCTGATCGCCGCCGTGCTGGTCGCCCAGATGATAACCTTGGCTTTCTTCGCCGAAAGCCGGCGATCGGCGATCGACGCGGCGGCGCGCGAACAAGTGCTCGGTCGCATCGCGACCCTTGCCAATTTGATCGAGGAAACACCCGTCGGTCAACGCGATCGTATTCTTGGCGCGCTCAGTACCTATCGCATCAGCTATTCGGTCACGCCGGAGCCGCTGGTCAAAGAAGCTGGCGGGGTTTGGCCGGACGGAGAGACACGCGACAAGCTCAACGAGATATTCGGGACTCAACGGGAGGTGCGTGTTCAGTTCGCCGACAAGGATCGGGATGAAGGCGACCAGCACAAGATGATGCGAGGCAACGGTTTTGGCCCTGGTGGCCGACAGATGCCGCGACCATGGCCGCCGACACTGGCGTTGTCGGTGCGTCTGTCCGATGGCGCTTGGCTCAATTCCGAAACGCTGCTGCCGCGCCCCCAACTCTGGGCTTGGCCGGTGGTCATGTCGACCTTGTTGACGGTGATTGCCATTTCGCTGGCTACGGCCCTATCGGTGCGTCGCATCACCAAGCCGCTCAGAGAGCTGGCGCAGGCCTCCGACCGGCTTGGACGTGGCGAGGGCGTGCCTGACCTGCCCGAACGTGGTCCGGAAGAGATCGTTCGTGCCAACCGCGCTTTTAACGCCATGCAGGCGCGTGTCAGTCGCTTCGTCACTGACCGTACGCGCATGGTGGCGGCGATCAGCCACGATCTTCGTACGCCGCTCACCTCGCTGCGACTCAGGGCCGAGTTCATCGACGACGATGAGACGCGCGAGCGGATGGTCGATACCATTGACGAGATGACTCACATGGCCGAAGCGACGCTGGCCTTTGCGCGCGACGACGCGACCGCCGAAGAGTCCCGCAACACCGATCTCGTGGCGCTGGTCGAGGCGGTGTCGGCCGACTTCTCCGACCTTGGACATGACGTTACCCTGGAGGGACCGGAACATCTCTATCTGCTGGTGAGGCAGGTATCTCTTCGCCGTGCTCTGCGCAATCTTGTCGAGAACGCCGTCCGCTATGGCCTCCGCGCCCGCGTCCGGCTTGAGCGCTCTGTGACCGGCGTCGTCATCGCTGTCGATGACGATGGCCCAGGCATTCCCGAGGACAAGATGGAGGAAGTATTCGCTCCCTTCACTCGATTGGAGACCTCGCGCAATCTGGAAACGGGTGGCGTGGGGCTTGGTCTTGCCACGGCGCGTTCGATCGTTCGCGCTCATGGCGGCGAATTGACGCTTGCCAATCGGCCCGGCGGCGGTTTGACTGCGGCGATTCATCTGCCGGTCGCCGCCGAGACATAAAGCGGTGCCGGAAGCGCACATGCAGGAGCGTCATGTCCGGTACTCCGACCTTTGCCGTCGCCCCGAGCTTCATGGGCCTCGGCCGTTTCAATCGTAGCGCCGCCTACACGCTGGCCGGCATTCCCCTCGACATCGGCGTTACCAACCGCACCGGCGCCCGCTCGGGTCCAGCCGCCGTCCGCTCGGCCAGTCGTATGCTGACCGATGGTGATCATCCACATTTCTGGATCGATCCGACGCGGCTCGATATCGCCGACATCGGTGACTTCTCGATCGCTCTTGGCGACCTTGCAGAAAGCTATCGGCTGATCGAGGCGCAAGCCGAAGGGCTGGATCACCTCCTCGCCATCGGTGGCGAGCATGGCATTACGCTGCCGCTGCTCAGAACGTTGCGCCGCAAAGTTGGTGCGCCACTTGGCCTCGTTCACTTCGACGCCCACGTCGACACGTGGCCGGACAATTTCGGTCAGGTCTACGGCCACGGGTCGCCGTTTTATCACGCCATCGAGGAGGGCCTCGTCGATCCCCAGCGGATGATCCAGATCGGCATCCGCTCGCCGGTGCAGCGCGAGGTGTGGGACTGGACGATAGGCAAGGGCGTCACCATCCTCACCGCCCAGGACGTCCACGCGCTGGGGCCGGCGGTGGTCGCCGAGCGCGTTCGCAAAGTGATCGGTACCGGCCCGGCCTATTTCAGCTATGACGTCGACTGCCTTGATCCGGCCTTTGCGCCCGGTACCGGCACACCCGAATTCGCCGGGATACTCCCCTGGCAGAGCCAAGCTATTCTTCGGAGCCTGACGGGGATCAACTTCGTCGGCATGGATGTCGTCGAAGTGGCTCCCGCCTATGATGTGTCCGAGATCACCGCGCTCGCCGCGGCCACGGTGATCTGGGACTACCTCGGCCTTATCGGGTCGGCGAAGAAGGGCTGACGGGCTACTTCCGGAGGATGGCCTTCACGATCGCTTCGGAGCCAATCACTCCGACGATCTGGCCGTTCTCCTCTACCAGCACCGGCTTGCCGCTGGCGACAGAGGCGGCCATCACCTCGCGGATCGGCGTTGAGGGCCCGACCACGGTGGCGTCTTTGTCGGGCGGATTCTCGCCGACCGGTACCATGACGTCGGCGGCACGCAGCACGTTGAGCGGATTCATGTGGGCGACGAATTCGGCGACATAGGGCGTCGCCGGGGCCAGCATGATTTCCTGCGCCGTGCCCACCTGCACCACGCGGCCACCGGCCATGATCGCGATGCGATCGCCGAGCTTCATCGCTTCGTCGAGATCGTGGCTGACGAACAGGATGGTGCGTTGCAGTTCGGCGCGGAAGCCGATCAACTCGTCCTGCAGCTTGTCGCGGATCAGGGGATCGAGGGCCGAGAACGGCTCGTCCATCAGCAGGATCGGCGCCTCGGTGGCAAACGCCCGGGCAAGGCCGACCCGCTGCTGCATGCCACCGGACAGTTCCTGCACCCGACGTCCGGCCCATTCGGCGAGATGGACTCGCTTGAGTTCTGCCTCGACACGCGCCGCGATTTCCGCCTTGGGCGTGCCGGAAAGCTCAAGGCCGAGCGCCACGTTGTCGGCCACCGTCCGCCAGGGCAGCAGGCCGAATTGCTGGAACACCATGGCGACGCGTTGACGGCGGATGCGGCGTAGCGTCGAACGATCGCACCGGGCGACATCAACCTCTTCCTCGCCATCGCGCACGAAGAGGCGGCCCCGGCTCACCCGATTGAGGCCGTTGACGGCCCGGATCAGCGTTGACTTGCCCGAACCGGACAGGCCCATCAGCACCAGGCATTCGCCCTCGCGCACCGAAAAGGACGCCTGCATGGCGCCGACGGTGAGGCCGGTATCGACGGTGATCTCGGAGGGGGAGAGGCCGGCATCGATCAGTGGAAAGGCCGCCTCCGGCTTTTTGCCGAAGACGATATCGACGCGCTCAAAGCGCAGCGCGTCGCGAACGCGGGAGGGTGACACAAGAAACTCCTCAGCCGCGGATCCGGCACATACGGTCCAGCATGATGGCGATCAGCACGATGGCAAGACCGGCGGTGAACCCCATGCCGATGTTGACGGTGTTGAGCGCTCTGACCACCGGCACGCCGAGACCGTTGGCGCCGACCATCGCGGCGATCACCACCATGGAGAGCGACAGCATGATGGTCTGCGTCAATCCGGCGAGGATCTGCGGCATGGCGTAGGGCAATTCCACCTTGACGAGGCGCTGCAATGGCGTGGCGCCAAAGCTGTCGGCCGCTTCGAGCAAAGGTCTAGGCGTCGAGGAAACACCGAGCGCGGTGAGGCGGATAGAGGCGGGCAGGGCGAAGATCACCGTGGCGATCAACCCCGGCACCATGCCGAGGCCGAACAGCACCAATGCCGGAATGAGATAGACGAAGGTGGGGATCGTCTGCATCAGGTCGAGCACCGGCCTGAGCGCCGCCATCGCCCAGGCGCGCCGCGCCGCCAGAATGCCGATCGGTACGCCGAGGCCCATGCACACCGCCGACGAGGCGACGACAAGGGCGAGCGTCTGTGTCGTCTCCTTCCAGAAACCCTGGTTGACGATGAAGAGCAGGGAAACGGCGACGAATAGGGCAAGCGGGATCGAGCGCTTCAATATGAAGGCCAGCGTGGCGATCAGCGCCACGGTCACCGGCGGCGGTGGGGCCTGCAGCGCCAGAACGATCCAGCCGACGGCGCCGCCGAGTACGGCGGCGACGGCGTCGAAGCCGCCGCTGCCGTTTGCGGTCAGCCAATCGACCAGCGTCTTGGCCCAGGGACCGACCGGAATCTTGTAGGCCGTGAGGAAGTCCATGATGCCTCAGTCCCCCATTCGCCGCGTTATCGTCAGAGTCCCAGCGCCGTCTTCACTGCGGTAAGGCCGTCCTTGCCGTCGCGGGTCGTCACGCCGTCGAGCCAGGCGCCGAGCATGTCGGGATGGGCTTTCAGCCACGCCTTGGCGGCATCCTTGGCTTCGGTGCCATTGTCGAGAATGTCGCCCATGACTTCATTTTCGAAAGCCAGGGTGAACTTCAGGTTATGGACGAGGCGGCCGAGGTTGGGGCAGTCGGCGGAGAAGTTCTTGCGCGTGTTGGTGTAGATGGTGGCGCCGCCGAAATTCGGGCCAAACACGTCGTCGCCGCCTTCGAGATAGGACATCTCGAAGCGGGCATTCATCGGATGCGGCTCCCAGCCGAGGAAGACGATCGGCTTCTTGTCCTTCACCGCCCGGCTCACCTCGGCGAGCATGCCCTGCTCGGAGCTTTCCACCAGCTCAAAGCCGGTGAGGCCGAACTTGCCGTCGTTGATCATGCCGAGGATCAAGCGGTTGCCATCGTTGCCCGGCTCGATGCCGTAGATCTTGCCTTCGAGTTCGGTCTTGAATTTGGTGATGTCGGCAAAAGACTTGAGGCCGGCGTCGAAGGTGTATTTCGGCACGGCCAGCGTGTACTTGGCGCCTTCGAGGTTGATGCCTGTCACCTCGATCGTTCCCTTGTCGACGTAGGGCTTGAGGTCGGCCGCCATGGTCGGCATCCAGTTACCGAGAAAAACGTCGATGTCGCCATTGGCCAGGGAGGCGAAGGTGACCGGCAAGGCAAGGAGCTGTACCTCCGGCTGATAGCCTAGCCCCTCCAGCACCGCCGAGGCAGCGCCGGTGGTGGCGGCGATATCGGTCCAGCCGACGTCGGCGAAACGCACCGTCGTGCAGGCGTCGCCATCGGCGGCGAACGCGGGGCTGGCGAGGGCAAGTGCGATCGGTAAGGCGGCAAAGACGAACTTCATCGGCGGTTTTGCTCCTTGGACCTTCGGAGAGAGAGACCCGATCGGCCCATGAAAGGTTTATGACCATGTGGAGCGAAATGAATACGCATTTTCCTGTGCTTGCCAACGATTTTTTGGGAAATGGCCGTGGATTACTTCACTCGCGCACCGGAAATCCGCGTGTTTCGGTGTATTTATCGGCCTGCAACAATGAGATCTACGCTGTTTGGTTTTTATTGATTGAGCAGTCAATTAAAAATATGCTGTGATCAGCAGCAAGGGAGAAGGGGATGCCGAAACTTGGCATGCAGCCGATTCGCCGGAAGGAACTGATCGTCGCTACCGTCGCGGCCATTCACGAACGTGGGCTGAACGGCGTCACTATGGGCGATATTGCCAAACGGGCCGGAGTGTCGCCGGCGCTTGCCCATCATTATTTCGGTTCGAAGGATGAGCTGCTGTCGGCGACCATGCGGCATCTTCTCGGCGAGTTCGCGCTCGCCGCGCGCCGTCGCCTCGCCGAAGCCGTGGGTCCCCGTGCCCGCGTCGACGCTATCCTTGAGGCGAGCTTCGCTCCCGAGCAGTTCTCGCCGGCATTGATCTCCACCTGGCTCGCCTTTTACATGCAGTCGGTGCACGACAAGGCGGCTGCGCGTTTGCTCGCCATCTACCTGAAGAGACTGGAAGCAAACCTCCGACACGATCTCCGACCGCTGGTCGGTGACGGCGCGGTGGCGCTCGCTCGCGGCATCGCGGCGATGATCGATGGGCTTTGGTTGCACGCGGCCTTGCCCACATTGCATCGCTCGCCGGGGGAGGCGCTCGGCATCCTCCGCGATTACGTTGACGGTCGCCTCGCCGCCGTCGCGCGGGCAAACTGATTTCCGAGTTTGCGTCAGGCGCAGCGCACGGCTAGGCTCCCTTTTCCTCCCGGAGCCTTTCGCCCATGCCCGTTCGCCATATCGCCCTCGCCGTCCTCGTCACGGCGATCTGGGGTTTCAACTTCGTGGTGATCCGCCTCGGCCTGGGTTCGGTGCCGCCGCTGTTGCTCGCCGCCTTGCGGTTCGTGGTCGCTGCGCTGCCGGCTCTTTTCCTCGCCCGGCCGAAGGTGCCTGCGGCGCGAATGGTCGCCATCGGCATGACGCTATTCGTCGGCCAGTTCGCCTTCCTGTTTCCGGCGATGAAGCTCGGCATGCCACCGGGGCTGGCTTCTGTGACGTTGCAGAGCCAGGCCTTCCTGACCATCCTGTTCGCCTCGGTTGCCCTTGGTGAAAGGCCGAAACCGCGCCAACTGGCCGGTGCCGGTGTTGCGGCTCTCGGTCTTCTGACCATTGCTGCGACGGTGGGCGGCGATTTCACGACGATCGGCCTCGGTCTCACCATTGCCTCGGCGGCGAGTTGGGCGATCGGCAACGTGCTGATGCGGGGCGCCGACAAGGTCGACATGCTCGCCATGATGGTTTGGCTGAGCCTCGTGCCGCCGATTCCGTTGTTCTTATTGTCACTCGTCTTCGAAGGGTGGCCGGCGATTGTCTCCGGCGTTACCGGCATCGGCATGGTCGGCGCCGGCTCCGTCCTTTACCTCGCTTTGCTGGCAACCCTGGTCGGCTTCGGACTTTGGGGCTTTCTTCTCAAGAACCACCCGGCATCGACGGTGGCCCCCTTCTCGCTTCTGGTGCCGCTGTTCGGCACGCTGTCGTCCTGGCTGGTGCTCGGGGAAACCTTTTCAGCGCAGCGCGTCGCCGGCATGGGGCTTATTCTCTTGGGGCTAGCCACTATCGCGTTGCCGCTGCCGGCGTTTGCCAAAAAACAACGGGCGGCCTGAAGGCCGCCCGCGCTCAGCGTTCCTCGTTCAGAAAATCTCTTACGGCAGCGGAGCCGGATTGGCAGACAGCGACCGCAGATAAGCGATTACATTGGCGCGGTCTTCCGGCTTCTTGAGGCCGGCGAAAGCCATCTTGTTGCCCGGCACCTCAGCCTTGGGGTTGGTGAGATAGACGTCGAGCGTCGCAAAATCCCAGGTATGGCCTTCACCGAAGGTCGTCATGCCCTGCGAGTACTTGAAGCCTTCATGACTGCCCGGCTTGCGGTTGACCACTTCCCAAAGGCCGGGACCGACCTTGTTGTCGCCCGTGTTGGCAAAGGAATGGCAGGCCGTACAGACCTTGGCGGTCTTCTCGCCGGCTGCTGCGTCCGCTGTCTTGAGACGATCGGCGATCGGCGCCACGTCCGAGGAAGCGCCGGCAGCGGCCGCCGCAGGTGCCTTGGCATCCGCCTGCGCAGCGGCGGGGGCTTGGGTCGCGGCAACCGCCGGCGCGGCCTTCATGTCCACCACATAGCCAGGCGCCGTCGGCTCCTGTTTGGTGAAGATCTGGTCGGATACGAAATCGATAGCAAAAGCGACGACGGCGACCGCCAGCACGGCGCCGAGAATCTTGTTGGGTTGCAGCGACATCGGGGACACCGGCTCCTTGGAGTCGCGCGGCGCCCGCCCCGGCGCGCGTGACATTTGGCGATCTGAGAGTGGACCGCGCCAGAGGTTTTCTGGTCACACTTGGCAGCATATACGGGATTTTGCTCGTTGCTGCAAACTATCCTCAGGTCGCGTCGCGCCTTATAAAGCGGCCGCTCGGGAACGTGTCGGTCGGCGTCGTGTCACCGCCTGTCGGGAGGATTTCAGGTGACCGAAAAAACGCCGAACGCCCTTGTGATCATTCCTTCGCGCCTCGGATCGATACGCCTGCCGGAAAAGCCACTCGCCGATATTCATGGTGAGGCGATGATCGTCCATGTCTGGCGGCGGGCGGTCGAATCCAGAATCGGCGAGGTGGTCGTCGCCTGCGATCATCCCTCCATCAAGGCGGTGATCGAGGCAGTCGGAGGCCGGGCAGTGCTGACGCGTCCCGACCATCCGAGCGGTTCAGATCGTATCTTCGAGGCTCTTTCCAAGGCCGATCCCGAGGGAAGGATCGAGGTGATCGTCAATGTGCAGGGAGATCTGCCGACCATCGCGCCGGCCTCGGTACGGGCTTGTTTCGATCCGCTCCTCGATCCTGCCGTCGATGTCGCGACACTGACTGCCGAGATCACCCGTTACGAGGAGAAGGTCGACCCCAACGTGGTCAAGGTGATTGGCTCGCCGATAGCCGAACGCCGCCTCAGGGCACTCTATTTTACACGCGCCACGGCGCCTTATGGCGACGGGCCGCTCTATCACCACATCGGTCTCTACGCCTATCGCCGCTCGGCGCTCGCCCGCTTCGTTACCCTGCCGCCATCGACGCTGGAAAAGCGCGAGAGGCTCGAGCAGCTTCGCCTTCTAGAGGCCGGCATGCGCATCGACGCGGCCATCGTCGACGACGTGCCGCTCGGCGTCGATACTTTGCACGATCTTGAGCGAGCCAGGGAGATCGTCGGCGCCTCACTCAAGGGATGACAGGCCGCGAAAGCCGTTTCGTTTTCTCTGAGCGCAATTCCAGCCGCAAAGCCGGTGTCCACTTTTGCTGGAATTGCCCTGGCGCTGCTGCTATGCCGCTCTCCGCCTGATGAAAAGCGGAAGAGAACGATGTCGGACAAGCTAAAGGTCGTGTTCCAGGGTGAGCCGGGCGCCAATTCCCATCTCGCCGCCCTTGAGGTCTATCCCGATTGCGAGCCCGTTGCCTGCCCGACGTTTGAGGACTGCTTTGCCGCTCTGGCCTCCGGCGCCGGCGACCTCGGCATGATCCCCATCGAGAACTCGACGGCTGGCCGCGTCGCCGACATCCACCACATCCTGCCCCACGCCGACGTCCATATCATCGGCGAGCATTTCCTGCCGGTGCACCACCAGCTTCTCGGTGTTCGCGGCGCGCGTCTCGAAAACGTTCGGATTGCGCAAAGCCACGTTCAGGCGCTCGGCCAGTGCCGTCAGACCTTGCGTACCCTCGGCATCACGCCGGTGGTCGGCGCGGACACCGCCGGATCGGCTCGCGAGATCGCCGAGGCCGGCGATCCGACGCGCGCTGCCATCGCCTCCTCACTCGCCGCCAAGATCTACGGCCTCGACGTGCTGAAGGCCGACTGCGAAGACACGCTTCACAACACGACGCGTTTCATCATCCTGTCGCCGCAGTCCGCCGCGCCGCCGCCGCGCGGCACGCCGACCGTCACCACCTTCATCTTCCGTGTCCGCAACATTCCGGCGGCGCTCTACAAGGCGCTGGGTGGATTTTCGACCAACGGCATCAACATGACCAAGCTGGAGAGCTACCAGCTTGAGGGCCAGTTCTTCGCCACGCAGTTCTATGCCGACGTCGAGGGGCATCCCGACGACCCGGCGGTGAAGTTTGCCCTGGAGGAACTCGAGTTCTTCAGCCGCGAGGTCAAGGTGTTCGGCAGCTATCCGGCCAGCCCGTTCCGCGACAAGATCCGCGAGCCGGCGGCCCATCTGGGACTCCGGCCCGGCGAATAGGCCTCACTTCAGGTCGGCCCACACCTCGATGAGATGGCGGGCGACCGCCAGCCTCGGCGGGCAATGAAGCTTGCCGACCTCGGTGGTTGCCAGCATGACCTTCACTTCGTCGCGGTTGAACCAGGCGCAGTCGTCCATCTCTTCCTTATCGACCAGGATATCGGTGGAGATGGCTTCGCCGTAGCAACCGAGCATCAGATTGCCCGGGAACGGCCAGGGCTGACTGGCGTGATAGCGGACGGCGCCGACATCGATACCGGATTCTTCCTTCACTTCGCGACGGACCGCGTCTTCCACCGTCTCGCCCGGCTCCATGAAGCCGGCGAGGCAGGTATACATGCCCGCCTCGAAGCGCGGCGTGCGGCCGAGCAGAACGCGGTCCTCACCGTCCTGGATCAGCATGATGACAACGGGATCGGTCCGTGGGAAGTGCTGGGTGCCACAGCTGGTGCAGGTGCGCTGATATCCGGCGGCGATGCTCACCGTCGGCGCGCCGCAAACACCGCAAAAGCGGTGGCGCTGGTGCCAGAACAGCGTGGCGCGCGCCTGCGCCACCGGGCCAAAGCCATCGGCCCCAACCAGTGCGTCGCGGGCAAGGCTGCGAAGATCGACGAGGGCTT
The DNA here is from genome assembly GCF_041320595.1 of Pleomorphomonas sp. PLEO. Lineage (NCBI taxonomy): Bacteria > Pseudomonadati > Pseudomonadota > Alphaproteobacteria > Hyphomicrobiales > Pleomorphomonadaceae > Pleomorphomonas > Pleomorphomonas sp. PLEO. The sequence continues at coordinate 5,398,833 of NZ_CP166625.1, read as the reverse complement.
CGCCGGGCTCCAGCTCTGGCTCGGTTTTGAATTCACCGGCGAACCAGGGCCGTCCCTCGGGATCGAGACCGAGGAAAATCTGCGTTTCCGTTTCCTGGAACAGGGCACTGGCCGCGTTACCCTCGAAATCGAGGCGCCCGGACTTTACCAGCACGCGGTCGCCGAACAGCATCATCAGCCGGCGGTGCGGATCGTCGAGATGGCGGCGCACCAGCGCCTCGTCGGTGCGCTGTTCGGAGTGGCGATGAAGCCGGTTGACCGAATAGGTATTGTGGCTCGACCAGTCGAAGCCGGAGGAAGGATCGGGAGGCAGGATCATCTTGAAGTTCGCTTTCCGCGCGCCGGCTCCAGGCGCCGGCGGCATATTTGACGGCACCGCTCAGAAGCGATTGCGACCGACGTTGAGAAGCCGCAGCACCAGCCAGACCGGGATCACCACCACGGCGCCCAACAGGAAATAGCGCCAGACACGGTCGATGGCGTCGAAACCCATCCCCCAGATGCGGTTGGCGAAGCGCATCGCCGAAGCGACAATGTCGTAAGGCTCGACGCCAAGGGCGGCGAGTACGACGCCAACCACCAGCGAGAGAATGACGAGCCGCAGGAGAAGGCGAGCCGGGCTATCGCCGAGCAGGCGCTGGAAACGGTCGGACATGAAGGCGCTCCGGCTTTCCGGGGTGGGGAGGTTGCCGACAGATAGGCGCGGTGGCCGGCCTTGTCCAGCCGTTGAAGGCGATCAACCGAGGCAATCTTGAAGCCGCCTCAGGCGGCTTCCGGCGCCAAGCAGGGTCGCGCGAAGCGGGCCCGACGTGGCGAGCACCGCCCCGTCGACGCTTGAGGCGGAAACTAATTCAAAGTGCGCGCGGTCATCGGGCTATCGAGCGAGAAGGCCGGGATGACGATGTCGAGCGCTGTGCCGCGATCGTCGACCATGTGGTAGGTGCCCGACATGATGCCGCTCGGCGTCGATAGCGGACAGCCGCTCGTATACTCGAAAGCCTCGCCCGGCTCGATAATCGGCTGCTGGCCAACGACACCCGGGCCGTTCACGGTGCGTTGGAGACCGTTGGCGTCGGTGATTTCCCAAGAGCGCGTCATGAGCTGCACGGCGCGCGGGCCGTGATTGGCGATAACCACCCGGTAGGACCAGACGTAGCGGTGCTCGTCGGGTTCGGATTCGCCAGGCAGATAGCTGGGCTCGACGTTGACGACGATCTCGTGGCTGACAGCGGTGAACATGGCGGGCGCGTCCCGGTTTGCTAATCGGCGTCAGTAAAGGCTTTCGGGGAAGAAGCGCAAGGCGAGATCGGCGAGTGTGCCGTCGGCATCGAGCGCGCGTAGCGCGCCGTCTATGCTGGCTTTGAGCGCCAGGTTGTCGGCGGCGAAGGCGATCTTCATGCCGTCGCCAAAATAGGCCGGTTCGGTGTAGGCGCCGCCGGAGAAGGCACAGCAACCATGAGCGGCGGGCCCGGCCAGCCAGAACGAGGCGCCAACGGCACCGGTGAAAACGGCATCGACCTCGCCGGCTTTGAGCAGCGCGAACAGCTCTGTCTCGCCGCCGACGGTGCGCGGCTTTGCTGCCGGAAAGAAATCGCGGATGAAATCGGCGTAGCGGCTGCCGGCAACGACGCCGACCGACTTGCCCGAGAGCGTGCGCGGCGATGGCTCCACCAGCGCCGGCCATCGGCGAACGAAGCGAGCCGGCTCGCGGAAGTAGGGAACGGAATAGGCGAGGTTGCGACGCAGCGCCGGCGTGTCGGCGACGCCTGCGGCGATGGCGTCAGCCTTGTTGTCGCGTACCGTCTCCAGCAATAGGGAGAACGGCCGCACCTGCACGGTGCAGGGAATAGCGAGCCGCGTGCAGATGGCCCGGGCGACTTCGACGTTGAAGCCGGTGATCAGGCCCGAACCATCGATGAAGTTGAACGGTGGGAAATCGTCGGACGTCACGAAGCGGATGGACGGCGGATTCGCTCCGCTAATCGGTCCGGCCGCGAGCGGAACGATCTGGGGGTAGTCGACGTCCGCGGCCCGCGCATCCACACCGGGCCAAACAAAACCTACGGCACAGAAAAGAACGGCCAGGATCGTGCCGGTCAAGGTGTTTGATACGCGCATGTTCGATGCAATCTGGCGGCCGCCTATTCGGAATGCCGTGAAGCTAACCGAACTTAGGGGGCGGTGAAAGCCTCGTATCGATCTCCACCGTCCCGATGTTTGGCATGGGAGGCAAGGCGCCGGTCAGCCCTTCGCCCGATAGCCGGCGAGGCGGCGAACGCTCGTGACCGGTATGCCGCCCGACGCAATGCGGGCGATGGCAGCTCCGAGCGGCTCGATCACTGTGGCCATATGAAAGCCATTGGCATGCAGCAATTGGTCCGGACCGGCGATCATGCCGACGTGCCCTTTCCAGAACACGAGGTCGCCGCGTCGGAGGTCGTCGGGATCGCCATTCCAATCAATCGGCTGGCCCACCATGGCTTCCTGCTGGTCGGTATCGCGCGGCGCGGCGACGCCGGTCTCGGCGAGCGCCCGCTGGACGAGGCCGGAGCAATCGATGCCGAGACTCGACGAGCCTCCCCAAAGATAAGGCGTTCCGACATAGGTCGCGGCAACGGCGATGAAATCAGCGGCTGGAGGCGAGCCGATCGGTGAGAGATGCTTCATCACCGTGGCCGTGCCGTCCGACAACAGCGCGTAGACGAGATTGCGCCGTTCCACCTCGCCTGAAACGGTGACGAGCGCCCCTTGAACCAGTGGATAGGCGACGGGCAGCTTGAGGTCGGACCCCGAAAAGGCAAAGGAGCGCAGCGCCGTCACGGTATGCGTCGGTTCGGGTGCCGAGAAGGAGAGAGCCTCGGCCGCCAGGTATCCGACGTAGCCGTCGCGGCCGATCTGGGAAAAGGCCCATCCCTCGCCATCGACCTCCAGCACCCTTACCGCCTCGCCGTGTAACGCCTCGCTGTCGAGCGAACAATCGAAGCGCGGCTCGCGCCGGAGCCCGGCGATCGGCGCCACGACGCGGGCGGGCCTTGGCTCGGCGTATTTATCGGATGCGACCACGCCCGCGAGCGCGGCATCCGCGAGGTCGGGACGAGCGAAGGTGATCCGGCGGTCGGTCGTCAACGCGGTAGCTCCTTGGCTTTGTCGACGATGACGTCGGCGAGATGTTCGAGGAACAGCGCCCCTTCCACCGTGCGGTGGACGATGACGTTACGTCGATCGGCCTCATCGCGCCTGCGGCCGAGAAGCTTCAGTTCGCCCATGGTGTCGAGGGCGCGGGTGATCGCCGGCTTGGTGACGCCGAGCTTTTCGGCAAGGCCGCGCACCGTATGCGGCGGCGGCTCGAGGTACACGGTGAGCAGCACAGTGATCTGGCGTGGCGATAGATCGGGACCGTTCTCGCGCACCGTAGCGAGCGAGACGTCGTGCCAGAGTTTGAGAGCCTGAGCGGGGCGCATGTCGATCGGCATGCGCCCCTTCTACACCGAATTCATTTCGGAGGCGTTATTATCCAGCGGTCAGCCGCCGAGCGCCTGCTCGAGGTCGGCGATCAGATCGTCGACATGTTCAAGGCCGACCGAGAGGCGCAGAAGACCTTGACGGATGCCGAGTTCCTGCCGGACCTCCTCGGTGAAACGCTGGTGCGTGGTGGTCGAAGGATGGGTGACGAGGCTCTTCGCATCACCGAGATTGTTGGAGATCTTGATGATGCCGAGTTTGTTGAGGGCGGCAAAGGCGCCGTCGCGGCCACCCTTCACCTCAATGGCGATCATGGTCGAACCGCCCGTCATCTGCTTGGCGCAGATGTCAGCCTGCGGATGGCTGGCCGAACCCGGGTAGATCACCTGCTCGATCTTAGAATGCCCTTCCAGGAAGGCGGCAATCTTCGCCGCGCTTTCGGTCTGGCGCGTCACCCTGAGCGAGAAGGTCTCAAGCGCCTTCAGCATCACCCAGGCATTGAAAGGGCTCATGGTCGGGCCGGTCTGACGCAGGAACACCTGCAGGTATTTCTCCAGGAACTCTTCGTCACAAAGGACCACGCCACCCAGGCAGCGGCCCTGGCCGTCGATATGCTTGGTGGCCGAATAGGCAACCACATCGGCGCCGAGTTCGAGCGGCTTTTGGTAGAGGGCGGTGGCGAAAACGTTGTCGACCACCAGGCGCGCGCCGGCGGCATGGGCGATTTCGGCAACGGCGGCGATGTCGACCACCTCCAGCGTCGGGTTGGTCGGGCTCTCGAAGAAGAACACGCGCGTATTGGGTCGAACGGCCGCGCGCCACTGATCGAGGTCGCGGCCATCGACCAGCGTACACGAGATGCCGAAGCGAGGCGCCAGATCCTCGACGATGTAGCGACAGGAACCGAACAGCGCCCGCGCCGCCACGATGTGGTCGCCGGCCGACGCTTGCGACAGAATGGCCGCCGTCACCGCTGCCATGCCGGTCGCGGTCGCGCGCGCCACCGGAGCGCCTTCCAGCAGCGCCATACGCTCCTCGAACATGGTGACGGTCGGATTGGAGAAACGGCTGTACTGGAAGCCAGGGTCAAGGTTCAGGAAACGCGCCTCCGCTTGCTCGGCGCTCTCATAGACGAACCCCTGCGTCACGAACATCGACTCGGACGTTTCGCCCCACTGCGAACGCAGGGTGCCGCCATGCACGAGAGCGGTGTCGGGATGCCAGTTGACCTTGGTCATGTCCTTGTCCTTCTTCGTCAAGGTCCGGAAAAAAACGAACCCGGCTGCGCGTGGCGAGCCGGGTGTCAATAATCGACATGTCCGTCCCGACCTTTTAGCAGCCTTATTTAACGTGGCGGCAAGCCGGTCGGCTCAAAAAACCACGATCCATTTTCGTTTAGGGGAAGCTTGGACAAAGGTCAAGCTGGCGACCAGTCCCGGATGGTGCACAATTGTTGGAGGTTCTGCCATAGGCGGCAGACGACCACGGCGAAAGTGCTCACTCTCGTAAGGTGTCATTCGTCATACCGAGATAATTCCCTTAGCTCCACGGATTATTGGTTGAAGGGGCGCAAGATATCGGTCAAGCGACCATACTTTTGGAGCCCCGATGAAACCGACGACCAGCCTTGATCGCCGATTCTTCCTGCGGGTGATCATGCCGATGTTCGGCCTGATCGCTCTTTTGCTTGCCGGCGCTACCGCCGGCGTGCTGATGCTATCTTCTCAGCAGAACCGCTTCGCCGTTGAGTTCCAGCAGCGCACGGCAAAGAATGCCCTTCATCATTTCGCCGACGAACTCGCCAGCGCTGCGGCTGGCATGGCCGGTCGCGACGAGACGGCGGCGCACGTCATCGACGCTTTCGACGCTGGATGGCTCGCCGGTCATTTGACGACAGAGCAGGCTGATGCCTTTTTTTTCGTTCTTGACCCGGATGATCACACGCTGTTCTCAAGAGTCGATGGTCGGCTCGTATCGAAGGAGGCGCGCGGCGTCCTGCCTCCTACCTTCGGTCAGATGATTGCCCGCTGGCGGGCCGGTCGCATTGCCGACACGGTAACTCAGCTCATCGCGGTCGACGGCACACCAGTACTATTCGCAATCGCCGGGATCCATGCCGTCGCCGATCGGGAAAAGCCGGCTGATGGCGGCTATCTCCTGGCGATTGGCCGCCGCGTCGACCGCGCCAGCATGAAGTATATCGCTGAAAGCTTCATGCTGCCGAACCTCAGCTACGAGCCGGGGTTCGGGCAGACCACCGACGGTCCCGGTCGTCTGAGGCTGATGAGCCAGGACGGAACCATGGGTGACGCGCTGGTCTGGGAGCCCATCCTGCCTGGCGATGAGATCATCAAGGCCATCGCGCCGGGGTTGGTACTGGTCTTCGTGGCCTATCTCGTACTGACGGTGACGGTCCTGACCTTCGTGCGTCGCGCCGCCCGCCTGATCAACGTCACTGAGGAAAAGGCACTTCACGACCCCCTTACGGGTCTGCCAAATCGACTGCTTTTGCTCGACCGCATGAAGCATCAGCTCGATCCGAAGCGCGGCGAAGATGCGGCGGCGGCGGTGTTCTATCTCGATCTCGATGGCTTCAAGCAAGTCAACGACAGCGCAGGTCACGCTGCCGGCGACGCGGTCCTGGTGGGCGTGGCGCACCGGCTCCGCGAGTTCTGCCGGTCCGAAGATACGGTGGCCCGGCTCGGCGGCGACGAATTTGTCATGGTGATCCCGACGAACGACCGGCGCGTGGCAGAAGCGCGCGCCGACGCTGTGCTGGCGGCCTTGAGCAGCCCTTACCATCACAACGGCCATGTACTCACAGTTGGTGTCAGCATTGGCGTCGCCATGGCACCCGAGCATGGCCTTGATGTTGCCGCCCTACTGCACAAGGCTGATTCCGCGCTCTATGCGGCCAAGCAGGCCGGCAAGGGGCTGGTTCGCTTCTATCGAAAGAGCATGCGCAGCGAACGCGCGTATGGCGAGCCACTCGTCCTGATGGCGTCAGGCATCTGAGAGGGACGATTCTTCAAGTTTCCATGGGCGGCAAAACAGGCTAGAGCTTCCTGAAATCCCGCTGGCGACCTTAAGAAGCCAGCCTCTCACCTGCCTTCCGGACGCTTCGCACGCCCATGACCGACGAGACCTTTGGCATCCTTCCCGCCCATCGTATCCGCGAGCTCTTTGACGCTGGCGCCATCGTGTCGACGCGGCCTCTCGACACCGATCAGATCCAGCCAGCCAGTCTCGACCTCCGCCTGGGTCCGGTCGCCTATCGTCTTCGGGCGAGCTTCCTGCCGGGCAGCGGCGCCACGGTTGAGGATAAGCTCGACTATCTCACACAGCACGACCTCGACCTTACCGCCGGTGCGGTACTCGAAACGGGGGGCGTCTATCTGGTGCCCGTTCTGGAATCTCTCGCCCTGCCGGATGATATTTCAGCCTCCGCCAACCCCAAGAGTTCGACCGGCCGCATCGACGTCTTCACCCGCCTTATCACCGACCACGGCGTTGCCTTTGACCAGATTGCCCCCGGCTATCACGGCCGGTTGTGGGTCGAGGTGTCACCGCGCACCTTCCCGATCAAGGTGCGGGTCGGCTCACGCCTCAGTCAGGTGCGCTTTCGCCGTGGCGACGCACGTCTCGACGACTTGGGGCTGGCCTCGCTGCACGCTCGCTTTCCGCTGGTCGATCTGGAGCCACGTTTCGAGCATGGCCTGACGCTGTCCATCGATCTCGCGGGGGCAGGCGAGGGGGCGTTGATCGGCTATCGAGCCCGCCGTCACACCAGCGTGCTCGACGTCGATGCCAAGGCGGCACAGGAAGTCGCCGACTTCTGGGAGCCGATCAAGGCGCGCGGTCGGCCGTCGCTGATTCTCGATCCGGACGAGTTCTACATCCTCGTCTCGCGCGAGGCGGTGCAGGTGCCGCCCGAGACGGCGGCCGAAATGGTGGCGATCGATCCTCTGGTGGGTGAGTTTCGAGTCCATTATGCCGGGTTCTTTGACCCTGGCTTCGGATACGCGCCGGCTGGCGGCAAGGGCGCGCGCGCCGTGCTGGAGGTGAGGAGCCACGACGTGCCCTTCATCCTCGATCACGGGCAGACCATCGGTCGCCTCGTCTACGAGCGGATGGTCGAAATGCCGGCCACCCTATACGGCCAAGGTATGGGCTCCAATTATCAGGCGCAGGGGCTGAAGCTTTCCAAACATTTCTGTCCTTGATGGCAGCGCGCCACCTCTTGACAGCGTCCGGCGAGGCTGCGATCTAGGTCGCGTCGCGGGTGTAGCTCAATGGTAGAGCAGCAGCTTCCCAAGCTGAACACGAGGGTTCGATTCCCTTCACCCGCTCCAGCTTTCTTCATTTCCGTGTCTCGAAGCGCTGTGATCAAGCAGCCTGTTCGCGGTTGCGCTTGCGCGTCGCTGCGGCCTTCTTGGCCGACGCCGAGCGATCTTCCTTCGACCGGGATGCCGAGGCTGCGCCGCCCCGCTGGCCACCCTTTTCAGAAGAAACGTGTGTGTCCGGGCGGCCGCGTCCCGAGCCGGACTTGTTGCCGCCGCCACTTTCCTTGTTGACGGTTGCCCAGGCACGGCGCTCCGCTTCGTCGTCTGGAACGCCACGCGACTCGTAGCTTTCCTCGATATGCTCGGCCTTGCGCTTCTGCTTGTCGGTATAGGCGGACTTGTCTCCTCTCGGCATGGAATCTCTCCTTGCTGCGGTTGAGATCCAAGTAAACCGCCTGTCGACGCAAAAGTTCCGTACCCCGTCGATGCCCGCTTGCCGCTGACAGCGGGACATGGCCGCCAGCCAGTTAGCCCTCAGGCGACCAGGCGATCGGCACACTGTCCTTGGGGTCGTAAGGCGCCTTGACGAATACTGCCTTCCACGGCGTGTCGCCTCGATTGACGACGTGGTGACCTTCCCCTGGCTCGCAGCGCAGGAAATCGCCGACACCGAGCACATGCAATTCCCCGTCGACATACATGTGCACTTCGCCGGCAATCGTCAGGAAGTTCTCCTCGACATGCTGATGCTTGTGCGTGGAGAAATGCTGGCCGGGCTGCAACGTCACCACGCCAATATCGATGAGCGGACCGCGCAGAAGATATTTGGGGCCATGATCGCCGAAGCGATAGTCGTGCTCGTCTTCTCGAGTTTTGAACATCGTTCCTCCGCCGCCGTCCCCGTCCGGATGGCGGTCCTTGCTGATACTGAGATCTTGATTCCGTATTCGTCCGCCGCGCTCCGACCGTTGGCGCGGCGGTGGCTAGAGGCCAGGAGCCTTCCACATTGAATGGGTGATGCCGGCGTCGACGAGATGGCGTTGGGCGGCATAGGCCGTACGCCAACGCTCGGTAACCTCGCCATAGAGGGCGTGACGGCTGGCGTCCGGCTCGTAGCGGCGACGCCAGCGAACGACGGCGTCGGCTGCCTCCGGCAGCGAAGCATATTCACCCACGCCAACCCAGGCGGCGAGGCCGGCGGCAAGCGCCGTTGCCTCTGTCACCTCGGGCACCTTCACCGGTAGGCCAGTAACGTCGGACAGGATCTGGCCCCACAACTTTCCTTTGGAAGCGCCGCCGGCAAAAACGAGTTCGGTCAGCCTCACACCCGCCAGATCGGCGGCGAGTCGAAGGTTTTCCGACGCGACGATCGCCGCGTTCTCCTGAATGGCGCGGAAGATCTGCGGCTTGCCGCAGACGCTGGCATCCAGCGACAGGTTCAACAGCGATGGCGCGGCATGATACCAGGCGGCGCAATTCATCACGTCCGAGAAGATAGGCAGGATGCCGTTGGCGCCTGGTGCCACTGTCGCGGATTTTTCCTCGAGCAGGGCGTAAACGTCGATGCCGCGTTCGGCGGCGATGCGCTTTTCTTCGTCACAGAAGGCGTCGCGGAACCAGCGAGTGGTCATGCCGACCATGAAAGCGATGCCTTCGGCCTGGCTGAGGCCGGGCACCACGTGCGGATTGACGCGCACCCGCATGGCGGGATCGGCGATCGGCCGCGGCATGTTGACTACCTGTTGCCAGAAGGTGCCGCCGAGCACGGCGGCTTGGCCGGCTCGGGCAACGCCGAGGCCGAGGGCGCCGAGCTGAACGTCGCCACCGCCGACCACCACTGGCGTTCCCTCTGCAAGTCCCGTATCGGCCGCAGCGGTCGCCGTTACGCGGCCAATGGCGGTTCCGGTCTCGTGGACGGGCGGTAAGATGGCCGGATCGACGCCCGCGCGGCGGGCTATATCGGCGTCCCAGGTTCGCGTGCCGAGCGCAAGCAGGCCGCTGGTGCCGCCGTTGGATGGGTCGCAGGCGATCTCGCCGGAAAGGCGCGCCACAATCCAGTCGGACAGCATGCACATGCGCGCCGTGCGGGCGTGGACGTCCGGCATATGCCGCTCGATCCACTTGAGGCGGGGAATGGCGCCGAGCGCGAAGGTCTGGCCAGTGACCGCATAGGCGTCGCGCTCGAAGCCCGGCATGGCGGCCTTTAGCGCCTTCGTCTCGTCGGACGCGCGCGAGTCGACATTGGCACAGGCCCAGAGCTCATGTCCGCTCCGGTCCCAGAGCACGATACCTTCGCGCATCGAGGTGGCGCTGACGGCGCGGATAGCCGATGCTGGCAAGCCGGCGCAGGCGAGCGCCCGGCGAACACAGCCAGCAAGTAGCGCCCAGTTGGCGGCGCAGTCGAATTCCATCGAACCGGGATGGCCAGGGTCGCTGAGATGCGTCCATTCCTCCTGTGCCACGGCGATTTGGCGACCGGCCTTGTCGAAGATAACGGCGCGGCCGCTGCCGGTGCCGGCATCGATGGCGAGAACGTAGGAGCTGGTCATGCTTGGTCTTTCTCGAGGATGGCTTCGGCAGTCGGCTCGTCGGTGATCAGCACGTCGATGCGGCCGCCACGGGCGGCGGCGCGGATGGCATCGACTTTCTTCGGTCCGCCAGCGGCGGCGATCACCTGCGGAATGGCAGACAGCGCTTCGAAGTCGAGCCCGACCAGCATCTTGTGGAAAGCGAGGTCGAGTGGCACGCCGTTCTGGTCATAAAAGATGCCGATGATATCGCCCACCGCGCCCTGGCGGCGGAAGATCTCGAACTGTGAGCGGCTGGCATAGCCAGAGGCGATCAGCGTCGCCTCGTCGGCTACGGCGCCGATACCGACCAGTGCATAGTTGGCGGTCCGCGCCATGCTCATCACGTCAACGACATGCCGCTCGGCGCGGATTGCCTCGGCAATGCTCTCCTGCGACACGACGAGCGGTGCCGGGATGAGGTGGACGTTCTGGGACGACCGGCCCGAGGCGACGCCCTCGATGTAGGCGGAGACGCCACCCGTCAGGCTGACCAGCGAAATGTCGCGGTAAGAAAGAGTTCGGGCAAGCCGTTGCAAGGTGCCCATCACCGTGGCGCCCCAGCCGACGGCCAGCATTTCCTGGTCCTTGAGGCGTCCCATCAGATACTGGCTCGCGGCTTCAGCCAGCCGGTCGTTGACGTTGCCAGATTCCTGGGCCGGGATGACGCGCGCCTCGTCGAGGCCATAGATTTCCTGCAGCCGGGCTTCCAGAGCGAAGCAGCCGCCATAGCTGGAATTGATGTGAACGTGGATAAGGCCCATCCGCCGGCCACGATCGAGCATGCGCGACACCTTGATGCGCGACAGGTTCAGCCGTTCGCCGATTTCACTCTGGGTCAAACCGTCATGATAGTAATGCCATGCCACGCGGCTCAGCAGCTCTTCTTCGTGCGGCTCGAATGCCAGCTCGTCATAGGCTTCGTTCACGTCACTCACCTTCATGACATTTGCACGGACAATAGGAGGATTGCGTCCGGGCAGCGATTTTGTCGATCATATGATCACGATGCGCACATAAGCGCAAGATCTGAAATTCTTGATCATCATTAAGTCGTGGGGCATTCTGCTGTGTCGCCGGCGAGAATAAGAAAAATCAATGAGTTATGCAATTCTCTCTGTAATGCGACAAGTGTGCGATGAGATTCTTTTGGGCTGCGCTGTCACTTATGTGCAGAATCTGGGTTGACGATCCGGGTTGTCCGACGAATAATCGACCGTGCAATTGATAAGGCGGTGTTCATTTGAACGGAAGGTACTGCTGATTGCAGACCCAGCCCGCCACCTTTGGAGGACCCAATGGCCGATATGGACGACGTGAAGGAAGGCAAGGATTTCGGATTGGACCAGCCGGTCGAGGTGAGGGCATTTCCGGTACGTGGCTCAGTCTCGCTCGACTGGGGAATGCAGGATCGTCTTGCGCGCATCTTCCAGGCCAAGAGTGGCCGTACCGTCATGCTGGCTTTCGACCATGGCTACTTCCAGGGGCCGGCCACCGGTCTTGAGCGGCTCGACCTCACCATCCGTCCGCTCGTCCCATATACCGACGTACTCATGTGCACGCGTGGAGGTCTCCGGCAGACCATGCCTGCCGATAGCCGCAAGCCTGTGGTGTTGCGTTGTTCGGGCGGCATGAGCGTGCTGACCGAGCTTTCACGTGAACTGGTGGCCGTGGATATCGAGGACGCCATCCGTCTCAATGCCTCGGCGATCACCACCAATGTTTATGTTGGCGCCGAATACGAGCACCAGTCGCTCGCCAACTTGGTCAAGCTGATCGACACGGGCAATCGCTACGGTATTCCGACCATGGCTGTGACTGGTGTCGGCAAGGATATGGTGCGCGACGCGCGTTATTTCGGTCTTGCCACCCGCATCTGTGCCGAGCTCGGCGCCCATATCGTGAAGTCCTACTATATCGACAACGGCTTCGAGAAGGTCGTGGCCGGCTGCCCGGTGCCGATCGTCATCGCCGGCGGCAAGAAGCTGCCGGAGCGCGACGCTCTTGAGATGGCGTGGCGCGCCATCGATCAGGGCGCGGCCGGTGTCGACATGGGGCGCAACATTTTCCAGTCCGACTGTCCGGTCGCGATGATTGCTGCCGTGCGAGCTGTGGTGCACGACGGCGAGAGCGTCGACAAGGCATACGATATCTATAAGGCCGGCAAGGCAAAGGCCGCCTGAGGCCACCCCCGAAGGACCGCGAACCACGCCGTCGGGCTGCCGCGAGGAAGCCCGACGGACCGCCCGGAGGAGGGCGCACTGAAATGCGGGCAGGTCCCCGCCTTTCCAAGAAAGAAGTTGGGAGACTGTCGATATGGCGGGAATCTCGCCGTCCGATCAGCGGCCGCCGCTGGTTGAAGCCAGGCAAATCTGGAAGTTCTTCGGCTCCATCGCCGTGCTGCGTGGCGTCGACCTGACGCTGAGGCCGGGGGAGGTGCATGCCCTGCTCGGTGGCAACGGTGCCGGCAAGTCCACGCTGATGAAGATGATCGCTGGCTTGCATCGCCTCGATCGGGGCGAACTTCTGGTGTGCGGCGAAGATGCCTCGGCCATGACGCCGGTGATGGCCCGCCAAGCCGGTATTCACTTGGTGCCGCAGGAACCGATGCTGTTCCCCAGCCTTTCGGTCGAAGAAAACGTGCTGATGCACGTTCCCGGCAATCGCAAGGAACTGCGCGCTCGCCTTGAGACGATGATCGGCGAGATTGGCGCCGGCATGACCCTGTCGACCCAGGCCGGTCAGCTCGAGGTTGCCGACCAGCAGATGGTCGAGATCCTGCGCGGCCTCATCCGTGATGCCCGTATCCTCATTCTCGATGAGCCGACCTCGGCACTGACGCCACGCGAAGTGGGCAAGCTGTTCGAGCGTATCCGGGCGCTGACCGCCCAGGGCGTCGGTATTTTCTTCATCTCCCACAAGCTCGGCGAGATCCGCGAGATCGCCGATATCGTCTCCATTCTGCGCGATGGCCAAGTCGTGTTGGCCGGTGCGCCGAAGTCATTCACCGACGCCGAAATCGTCGCGGCGATGACCCATATCGAAGGCAAGGAAGGCTTTACGCTCGGCCATGCCGCCGCCGCTCCGACGGAACGCGGGGCCGAACGGCTGCGTGTCGAGGGATTGGCGGGCGAGGGCTTTGCCGACGTCACCTTCTCGCTGCACTCGGGCGAGATCCTGGGTCTTGCCGGGGTGGTCGGTTCAGGCCGCACGGAGCTCGCCGAAACCATCTATGGCATCCGCCCCGCTGCGCGCGGCCGTATCTTTGTCGAGGGTAAGCCGCTGTCCGAGCATGGTCCGCGCGAGAGCCTCGATGCCGGCGTCGTGTACCTGCCCGAAGACCGGCAGGTGTCGGGCCTGTTCGTCAACGCGCCGCTCGTCTGGAACGCGTCGGCACTGGTGCTGCATCGCGGCCGGGCATGGCTGCCGCTCGCCAAGGAAAAGGCCGACTTCTCCGAACAGATCAAGCTGCTCGGCATTGTCTGCGGCAGCTCCGATCAGCCGGTGCGGACGCTGTCGGGTGGCAATCAGCAGAAGGTGCTGCTCGCCAAGTGTCTCGCCGCCGGCCCACGTGTGCTCATCCTCGATGAGCCGACGCGCGGCGTCGACGTCGCCGTGCGCGCCGATATCTATCGGCTGATCGACAGGCTGGCCGGCGCAGGCCTCGCCATCCTGCTGATTTCCTCCGACCATGAAGAGGTCGAGCGCCTCAGCCACCGCGTGCTGGTGATGAACCACGGTTATCCGGGCGGTCTGCTCGAAGGCTCCGACATCACGATCAACGCCATTGCCCGCCTCTCCTTCGGGGTCGGCGCCAAACTGGACGCTGCGCAATGATCATCCGTTTCCTGCAGCGCCACCGTGAAGCCTCGGTCGCGCTGATCATCGTCTTCCTGTTCGCGATCCTCGGCCTCGTTGATCGCAGCTATCTGTCCTTTGATACCGTGCTGCTCGTCTATGGCAACAGCCTCATCCTGTTCGTGCTGGCGATCGGCGCCACCATGGTGATGGCGACGCACGGCCTCGACGTCTCCGTTGGCTCCATCATGGGCTTGGCGGCGGTGGTCGCCGGTCTGCTGATGAATGCCGGCTGGGGGATTCCCGCTTCCATCGGCGTCGCGCTTCTCGTCGGTTTGCTCTGTGGTCTCTTCAACGGCGCATTGGTGGCGTGGCTAAAGGTCTCGGCGATTGTTGCCACGCTCGGTACGCTCGGTCTCTATCGCGGCTTTGTGCATCTTCTGTCCGGCGGCAGCTGGATCGAGGGTCTACCGGAAGGTTTCAAGGCATTGACCAAGGCCGGCTCGCTCGGCCTGTCGCCGGTCGCCTGGCTGGTGCTGGTCCTGCTGATCGTTGCTCACCTCGGATTGCGCTACACCGCTTTCGGCCGCTCGATGTTCGCCGTTGGCGACAATCGGGAAGGCGCTCGACTGATCGGCATCCGCGTCAACGAGGTACAGATCGTCGCCTATGGCCTCAATGGTCTGCTGTCCGCGTTGGCAGGCGTCATCTTTGCCTCGCAGATCGGCTTCATCCCCAACACCGCCGGTACCGGTATGGAAATGCGCGCCATCTCTTCGAGCGTGCTCGGCGGCGTCAGCCTTTTGGGCGGCACCGGCACGGTACTCGGCGCGGCCCTCGGCGCTTATTTCATGACGTCGATCGACAGCATCCTGGTGCTGCTGCGCCTTGAGGCCTACTGGAACGACATCATCGCCGGCGCCATCCTGCTGGTGGTGCTGATCACCGACGGCAAGATCCGCGAAGCCGTCGACCGTCACCTTCGCTACCAGAAATATCGCAAGTTCATCGACCCACAGGCGGCGGGGCAGCATGCCGACGCGGCCAAGGCTGCCGGACGGACCGTCAAGACGGTGCTCGAGACCTCGGAGGCGCGCAAATGAAGCTCCATCCCGCCCTCAAACGCTGGGAGAGCGTACTGGCGCTGCTCCTGATCGCCGAGATCCTGTTGTTTGGTGCCATCAACCCGGTGTTCCTGCAGCCGGCGACGCTTCTCTACGCCACGTCCGACTTCATCCACGTCGGCATCACGGCACTGGCGCTGACGCTGGTCATCATCACCGGCGGCATCGATCTGTCGCTCGGTTCGGTGATGGGTCTGTCGGCCATCACCCTCGGGATCCTCTGGGTCGGCGGCGTCGACATCTGGGTGGCAGCGGTGGCCGCGCTTGCCGTCGGCACGCTTGCTGGCGTCTTCAACGCCGTCGCCATCCATCTGTCCAAGGTCAATCCGCTGGTCATCACGCTCGGCACCGGCTTTCTTTATGGCGGTGCCGCTCTGGTCCTGTCGGGTCTTGCCGGGGCAACGGGCTATGAGGGCATCAGCAATTTCGATCCGGCCTTCGTCAATCTCACCAATCTTGAAATTGTCGGCCTGCCGCTGCCCTTCGCCTTGTTCGTGGTGTTGACCATCGCTTTCATGGCGCTTCTGCACCGCACCCGCTTTGGCCGCTATGTCTATCTGATCGGTCAGAACCCGCGCGCGGCGGCTTATGCCGGTACGCCTGTGTTCCGCACGCTGGTGGTCGCTTATGCCCTGACCAGCCTGATGGCAGCGTTGTCCGGCCTGATCCTCGCTTCCTATTTCGGCTCGGCCCGTTCCGATTTCGGTACGACGGCGCTGATGCCGGCAATCACCGCCGTGGTGCTGGGGGGCACGTCGATCTATGGCGGCTCTGGCACCATCCTCGGCACGGCGCTGGCCGCGCTTCTGGTCGGCTATCTGCAGACCGGCCTTCAGCTCGTCGGCGTGTCGAGCCACGTCTCGAGCGCCTTGTCCGGCGGCCTGTTGGTCATCGTGGTTGCCTTGCGCAGCCTCTCGGAGATGGGACGCGTCTGGTTCCAGCACCGGCGCGTGCTGAGGAACGTTGCGGCCGAATGACGGTCTGACGTTTGAGGAGGAGGGCCCGGAAATTGGGCGATCAGCCCCCCGGGTCATGTCTTGGAAGGAGAGCAAAAATGAAGTTTGGTACCGTTTCCCTTGCGCTTGCCGTGGCTGCCGCTGCGACCTGCGTCGGCCCGTCGGTCGCTGCCGACGCCGCCCGCATCGCCTTCATCCCGAAGCTGGTTGGCGTCGGTTTCTTCACGTCCGGCGGTAAAGGCGCCGTCGAGGCCGGCAAGAAGCTCGGCGTCGAAGTGACCTATGACGGCCCGACTGAGCCGTCGGTGTCGGGCCAGGTGCAGTATATCAACACCTTCGCCAACCAGGGCTTCAAAGCCATCGTCGTCTCCGCCGTGTCGCCCGACGGCCTCTGCCCGGCGCTGAAGCGCGCCATGTCGCGCGGCATCAAGGTTCTGACCTGGGACAGCGACGTCAATCCCGAGTGCCGCAGCTACTACATCGACCAAGGCACGCCGGCTCAGCTCGGCAAGCTCCTTGTCGACATGGCCTCCCAGCAGCACCCGGCCGACAAGGCCAAGGTTGCCTTCTTCTATTCGAGCCCGACGGTGACCGACCAGAACCAGTGGGTCGAACAGGCCAAGGCGATCATCGCCAAGGACAAGCCGGGCTGGGAAGTCGTCACCACCCAGTATGGCTACAACGATGCCCAGAAGTCGCTGCAAACAGGCGAAAGCATCCTGAAGGCTTATAAGGACGTCGACATCATCATCGCTCCCGACGCCAACGCGCTTCCCGCCGCCGCTCAGGCTGCCGAGAACGTCGGTCGCGCCGGCCAGGTGACCATCGTCGGCTTCTCGACGCCGAACGTGATGCGCCCCTACGTCAAGCGTGACACCGTCAAGGCCTTTGGCCTGTGGGATGTCACCAAGCAGGGCGCCATCTCCATCTACGTCGCCGATCACCTCATCAAGAACGGCGCCATGAAGGTCGGCGACAAGCTGGAGATTCCGGATGTCGGCACCGTCGAGGTGAGCCCGAACAGCGTCCAGGGTTACAAGTACGAGGCTGACAACAACGGCATCATCCTGCTGCCCGAGCGTCAGGTGTTCACCAAGGACAATATCGACAAGTTCGATTTCTGATCGGATTTCCACATCTCCGCGGAACGGCGGTCCCTCCCGTCTGCCGTCCGCTCCTCCCCCGTCGGCTCCCCCCATTTGGCCGCGCGGGATTCCGGAGAGCCGGCCGCCATCCACCGGCGGCCGGCCATCCTTTTGTTCCTAGTCAATTTGGAGGTTCAGGCCATGCACGTCACGCTCGTTGAGATCAACGTCAAGCCCGACCGCGTCGACGATTTTCTGCGCGTCTTCGGCGCCAATCGCGAGGGCACCATTGCTGAGCCCGGTTGCCGCCGCTTCGACGTGCTGCGGGACCCTACTGAACCGACCCGCTTCACCATCTACGAGGCCTTCGTCGACGAAGCGGCCGTGAAGTTCCACAAGACCACGCCGCACTATCTCAAGGTGAAGGCCGAACTCGAGGACATCATGACTGGTCCGCGCAGTCACAAGGTGTTCATCGGCGTCCTACCGCGTGACTGAAGAGGCTTGCATGTTTCCCTCTCCGGATGATCTGGCGACACGCGATGCGCTGAAGGCGTTCCTGCGCCGCGCGGCGCCGTCTCTCAGCGTCGGCCTTCTGGCCGCTGACGCCATGGCCTATGGTAGCGCCATCGCCGAACTCGAGGCAGCAGGCACGCCCCTTCTGCATTTCGATGTAATGGATGGCGTCTTTTGCCCAGGTTTCACCGCGGGGCCACCGCTCGTCGCGGCGACGAAAACGAACCTGCTGAAGGACGTTCACCTGATGGTGGCCGATCCGCTCAGCATCATTCCTGCCGTGCTGAAGGCCGGCGCTGACATCGTGCACGTCCACCCCGAGGGGCTGTTGCACCTCCACCGGGCGCTCGTCATGCTGGATGTCGATGTGGCCGGCCATCCTGGGCGGCGTGTGCTGCGTGCCGTGGCTCTCAATCCGGCTACGCCGGTCGATGTCGTGGTGCCCATGCTGCATGCGATCGATATGGTGACATTGCTCGCCGTCGACCCCGGCTGGAGCGGCGGTGTGCCCGACGCGGCGCTTGGCCGGAAGATCGAGCGGCTGAGACAACTTGCCACTGAAGCCGGCGTGGATCCGCTCATCGCCATTGATGGCGGTATCACCGAGGCGACTATTGGCGTTGCCGCCAGTTTCCGACCGGATATGATCGTCAGTGGCAGCGCCGTTTTCAAAGCGGGCGCCAGCATTGCGGATAATCTGAACGGATTGCGCCGGGCAACCAGCCGGTAATCGCTGAAGGAGACAGCCATGCGGATCGACCTTACCGGCAAGCGTGCCGTCGTCACCGGATCGACGGCGGGCATCGGTCTCGCCATAGCCAAGGGCCTTGGCGAGTGTGGCGCTACTGTCGTTATCAACGGGCGCACCCAGGCGGCGGTCGAAAAGGCGATAGTTGCGGCTAAAGCCGCTATTCCCGATGGTCGCTTCATTGGCCATGCTGGAGACCTCGGCACCGCCGAAGGCTGCGCGGCGATCGTCGCCGCCCACCCCGATTGCGACATACTCGTCAACAATCTCGGGATATTCGGCCCGCGCGACTTCTTCGAGACGCCCGATGACGAGTGGACCCGCTATTTCGAAGTCAACGTCATGTCAGGTGTCCGTCTGTCACGCGCTTGGCTTCAGGGTATGGCGAAGCGGGACTGGGGGCGTGTGGTGTTCATCTCCTCGGAGTCTGCTCTCAACATTCCCGAGGACATGATCCACTATGGCTTCTCCAAGACGGCCATGGTGTCGATCGCTCGCGGTCTCGCCAAGCGAATGGCCGGCACCGGCGTTACCGTCAATTCGGTACTCCCCGGTCCGACACTGTCCGAGGGCTTTGCCGATATGCTGTCGGACGAGGTGAAACGGAGCGGCAAGACAGTTGAGAAGGTCGCTGCCGACTTCGTCATGACCCACCGCTCATCGTCGATCATCCAGCGGGCCGCCAGCGTCGAAGAGGTCGCCAACATGGTGGTCTATACCTGCTCGCCGCAGGCCTCGGCCACCACCGGCGCTGCCCTGCGCGTCGATGGTGGTGTGCTCAACACCATTTGATTTGAGAGTACCCACCGATCGGCTTGCAACAACCTGGTTGGCTGGGCTCAACGCTTACGCGGGAATCGGTCGGCTCGCCCAAGCCCGGCTGTCCGAACCGGTAAGCGCTCGTGCCGAGCCGAAACTACTTTGCTCGATACGGGCAAGAAGATCGCTGGTGATGGCGTTGACGGCATTGCCGCCGCCGTAGATGAAGGCCGTATAGACCTGCACCAGATTGGCGCCGGCGGCGATCTTCAGATAGGCGTCCTCGCCGGTCATCACACCGCCAACGCCGATAATCGGCAAAGTCCGGCCGACCCGTTCGCGCATCTTGGCCAGCACGATAGTCGATCGCTCAAACAGCGGCTTGCCCGAAAGGCCGCCCGGCTCCGCCGCCGTCGGTCCGAACACGCCGCTGCGCGACAGCGTGGTATTGGAAATGACGAGGCCGTCGGCGCCACGAGCCGCTATTACGGCGGCGATGTCGTCGAGCGCTTGCTCGTTGAGGTCCGGGGCGATCTTGACCAGTACCGGCGTCCGCCGGCCGACCGCCGACGTCGTCTCGTCGCGTGCCTCGACGACGCGCGCCACGAGATCGGACAGAGCGGCGCTTGCCTGCAAGTCTCTGAGGCCCGGCGTATTGGGCGAGGATATGTTGACGGTGAAGTAGGAAGCGAGGCCGGAGAAGGCCTTGATGCCCGTCACGTAATCGGCGGCGCGATCGGCGCTGTCCTTGTTGGCTCCGACGTTGACCCCGATGACGCCCGGCCGTCCTCCGCGCCGCTCAAGCTGCTTCAGCGCGTGGGCATGGCCTTTGCCATTGAAGCCGCAACGGTTGATCACGGCCCCAGTCTCCGGCAGGCGGAAGATGCGCGGCTTTGGGTTGCCCGGCTGCGGGCGCGGCGTCAGCGTACCGACTTCCACATGGGAAAATCCCTGCTTCAGCAAGGCATCGGCGATCTCGGCGTCCTTGTCGAAACCGGCGGCAAGCCCAATCGGATGGTCGAGCCGCATGTCGAAGAAGCTGACGGCGAGGCGATCGTCCACCACCTTGGGCAGGCCTGGGGCCAGGTTGAGGCGCATGGCGGAAACGGCAAGCGTATGGGCGAGTTCCGGGTCGAACCGCCGGAGCATGGCGGCACTGAACGAGCCGATCAGTTCGGAAAGGGTCATCGGCCGGTCTCCAGGTCGGGGAACTGATGGGCGCCGTCCGGCCCCAACGGCAGCGGAACAATGAAATCCACCGCCGAAAATTCCAATGGTGCATACAGATGCGGAAAGAGAGCGCCGCCGCGTGACGCTTCCCACTTCAGCGCATCGCCGAGGGCGGCCGTCTCGATGCCGATCAGCAAGAGGTCGCTCTGACCGGCAAAGTAAAGGCGCGCCGTCTCTTTGACCTGCGCACCCGACGACAGGTGGATGAAGCCGTCCTCGAAGTCGATAGATGCGCCAGCAAACACACCAGTCGCTTCGCCGGCTTCCCACAGCATGCGCGGCGCAATCTTATAGACGAGACGATCCATGGGCGGAACTCCGAAAGGCTGCGGCCATCCTCTAGAGCATCCGCCAGCCTGATACCACCCCGCTCAAATCAAATCCCCGCGCAGGGCTGCCATCGTGAGTGAACAGCTTGCCCCCTCGGCGAGAATGCAGCATTTTTGCCTCGCAAGCGCTCCGGCGAGGGAATTCCGCAGGCAATGGCTCGACAGCAAAGGCGGTACGGTTTTCTGACGCGTGGGATCGTCCCGCTGATCGTCGGCTCGGCTCTGACGGTCGCTGCGCTGGTCTGGCTTTGGGGGGATGCGGAGCGCCAGGACTTGACGACGGCTCGCCCGACCATAATGGATTTCGGTCGCTCTCCTTTACCTCATGTGCCGAGGAAGCTGCTCACCGCCGATGCGCCGCCACCGATCCAGATGGCCAGTCAGTCGGCTATGGCAGGCAAAGCCGCCGAGGGGCCTCCGCAGGAGTTGCCCTCGGTGCCGCCGCCCGGCACCTTCGAGGCACTCTTTTCGCGCATCACCGTTCTCGATGCCGCTCGCTTCAGGACCGTTCGCGACCGCGAGCCCCTGGTCATCCATCTTGCCGGCATTAACGGCGTCGCCTTTTCCGATTCTTGCGAGGGGACCGTTGGCCGCTGGAACTGCGGCGCACGGGCGCGCGCCGATCTTGCCCGGCTGATCGGGCCGCGCGCGGTCGGTTGCGTCGGCATCGCGGCGGATGGGGACGAAGGCGAAAGTCGCGCCGACTGCTGGGTCGGCAACCGCAATCTGTCGCTCTTCATGGTGAGCCGGGGATGGGCGGACCCGGTCGATCCCGCCGACGCACGGCTCGCTCCCTATGCCGCAAAGGCGAGGGATGAAAAGCTTGGGCGCTATGGCGACGGTGGCCTGCAGCCGCCGGATCCGACCTTAAACTAAAAAGGCCGGCGCATGCGCCGGCCCTGATTGTCGCTGTATCGGGTGTCAGCTCTGGCCGAGCGTGCCGGCAAGGGCTGCGTCGATCATCGCCACGGTTTCCTTCAGGCCATAGAGTTCGACGAAGGAGCCGAAGCGCGGGCCTTTTTCCTGGCCAAGCAGCACCTGATAGAGCGTCGCGAACCATTCCAGGCTGACGCCGGGGCCGCCGTCCGGGCTCTTTTTCGACGGGTCCTGGAAGCGCGGGAACGACCGGCCCACTGCCAACACGGTATCCTGGATTACCTCGCCGGTCGTGGTGACCGGCAGCGCGTCCAGCGCGTCGCGCAGCTTGGCGAGGGCCTGCCGCTCCTCGTCGTCCGGCGCACGGAAGGTGACGAAGGGCTTCACTCGATCCTGATAATAGGCCAGAGCATAGCCGCAGAGTTCGTCGAGTTTCGGATGCGTCGCCGGCGTCACGCCCGGCGAGTGCCGGCCGATATAGGCCCAGAGCGCGCCCTTGTCGTGGGCATGGCTGGCTGAGACGAGATTGAGCAGCATCGTGAAGCTGACCGGCACCGGCGTCACCGGCGGCTGGCCGGAATGGATGTGCCAGACCGGGTTGGTGAGCTGCTGATCGGCATCCATCGTCGGGTATTTGTCGAGATAGGCGAAATACTCGTCGACGGCGCGCGGGATCACGTCGAAGAACAGACGCTTGGCCGTCTTCGGTTTCTGGAACATGTAGAGCGCCAAGCTGTCCGGCGAAGCGTAGGTTAGCCACGCATCAATGGTGAGACCGTTACCCTTCGACTTTGAAATCTTCTCGCCGCTCTCGTCGAGGAACAGCTCGTAGTTGAAGCCATCCGGCGGCGTACCGCCCAGCACCTTGCAGATCCTGGACGACGTCTTGACGTTGTCGATATGGTCCTTGCCGCTCATTTCGTAGTCGACGCCGAGCGCTGCCCAGCGCAGCGCCCAGTCCGGCTTCCACTGGCACTTGGCATGACCGCCGGTCACCGATGTCTCGAAGCGCTCGCCGGTGGCCGGATCGGTCCAGACGATCGTTCCCTTTTCGACGTTGCGCTCCTCGACCGGGACCTGCATGACGACTTCCGTCTTCGGATGCACCGGCAGGAAGGGCGAGTAGGTCCGCCGCCGCTCTTCGCGCAGCGTCGGCAGCATGATCTCCATCACCGCGTCGTATTTCGCCAGCATGCGCAGCAGCATGTCGTCGAAGGTGCCCTTCTTGTACTCCTCGGTGGCCGACATGAACTCGTAGTCGAAGCCGAAGGTGTCGAGGAACTGTCGGAGCTTGGCGTTGTTGTTGTGGCCGAAGCTCGGATAGCCGTTGTCGAACGGGTTTGGCACGTTGGTCAGCGCCTTGCCGAGGTTGGCCCGCAGCAGCTCCTGGTTCGGCACGTTGTCCGGCACCTTGCGCATGCCGTCCATGTCGTCGGAGAAGCAGATAAGGCGCGTCGGCACGCTGTCGCCGGTGAGCACGCGAAAGGCGTGGCGCACCATGGTGGTGCGCGCCACTTCACCGAAGGTTCCGATATGCGGCAAACCGGACGGGCCGTAGCCAGTCTCGAAGATCACCGGCTTGGCGGTATCTTTCCGTTTCTCGATCCGCGCCACGATCTTCTTGGCTTCCTCGAAGGGCCAGGCCTTGGAGCGGCCGGCCGCGGCGAGAAGCGCGGGATCGGAGAGCAGGGTGGAAGAAACGGTTGCCATCGGTTGCCTCTATTCGAGAAAACCCGGAGTTTCCGGGCGGGCGGACAGTAGGGACGAGGCCGGGAAAGGTCAAGGACGAGGGGCGGGTTTGCGCCGATTCCCCTGGTAGGGCCGATCGGTGGCGGACACATTTCCGCCGAGAGGATGCTTGCGCTTTTATCGACAGCGTCCCAAATAAGGGCCCGTTTGACTTTTGCCCGAGGGTTCCATGCCGAAGCCGTTGTCCGCCCAGGAAGCGTTGATCTGGGTAATGGTCACCACCGCGATCGCCGACCGTAACATGACCGAGCGCGAACTTACCCAGTTCGAGCGATTGATTGGTTTCTTGCCGGTATTTCAGGGTTTCGAGGGGTCGATCGGCGAGATCGCCGACGCCTGTTCGGAAAATTTGAAATCGGTGAATGGCATCGACCACATCCTCGATCGGGTGGCGATGGCGTTGCCCGAGCGTCTCCATGAGACGGCCTACGCGCTGGCCGTGGAGGTCGCAGCCTCCGACGTCGAGGTCAAGCAAGAGGAACTGGTGTTCCTGCAAATGCTGGAGGACCACTTCTCCCTCGACAAGCTGGCTGTTGCCGCCATCGAGCACTCGGCTCGCGTCCGCTACCGCAAGGCGGGGTAAGGCGGCACACGCGGCTGAATTCATCTTGACGGCGGCCCGTATTGGCGGGATGACCCGGCACTCATCAAGCCGAGTGCCATCATCTTGCATGCAGCCTCTTCCGGGGATCTTCTCGCCGACCGCCGTTACGAATATGCCCGCGCCTATTTTGACGCGGGCGATCACGAGGCAGCGGCGGACCTTTATCTGCAAGCTCTTGAACTGGTGCCCGGTTGGCTGCCGGCGTTGGTCGGCGCCGCCGACGCCCTGGCCGCCGCTGGCCGCCGTGAGGAGGCCGAGCCGCTGCTGCGCAAGGCAGCGACCCGCGATATCGACGGTCTGTTCGGAACATCGCTAAAGCTCGCCGCTCTCGGCCTTGCAGAGGTTCCCTCCGCCCCGCCGGAGGCCTATGTGCGTGGTCTTTTCGACGACTACGCGGACCGCTTCGAAACGGCGCTGGTGGACGATCTCGGCTACCGGGCGCCCTGGCTGATCGCCGATCTCATCGAAGAGGTCCGCCCCGGTGCAGGTTTCGCGCGCGGTGTCGATCTGGGCTGTGGCACCGGCCTGATGGCCGAAGCATTGAAGAATCGGATCGAACACTTTTCGGGCTGCGATCTCTCGCCGGAAATGGTTGCCCGTGCCAAAGCCGGCACGCGTTATCAGGCCCTCGCTGTAGCCGAGGCGACCGCCTTCCTGTCGGAGCGCACCGAAACCTTTGATCTGGTCACCGCTGCCGATGTGCTGGTCTACATCGGCGCGCTCGACAGTCTGTTCCAGCATGTGGCCGCCTGTCTCGCACCGGGCGGCCTTTTTGCATTCACCGTCGAGGAATCCGACGACGGCGACTTCGTGCTGCGCAGCAGCCTGCGCTATGCCCATAGCGAGACCTACGTCCGCCGGGGCCTCGCCGAGGCTGGTCTTGCTGTCGCTGAGCTCGTGCGCGGAACGCTGCGGTTCGATCGCGGCGCGCCGATCCGAGGGCTCGTGGTGGTCGCAAGGCACGCGCCCTGACGTCCTCACAAATGTTCTTCACTTGTTCGCGGAAATCGGGCTTACTTGCCCGGTGACCGAGACGAATCTTCTGCCCCCCAAATTCGAGGCCTGGTTCGCGTCGCGTGGCTGGAGCCCGCGTGCTCATCAGCTTGCGCTTCTTGAACACGGCCTGGCCGGTCGTTCCGTGCTGCTGATCGCACCCACCGGAGCCGGCAAGACGCTGGCCGGTTTTCTGCCGAGCCTTGTCGATATCGCCGCGCGGCCGAAGTGGAAGCCGGGCACGCGTCGGCGTGGCGTTCATACGCTCTACGTCTCGCCGCTCAAGGCGCTCGCCGTCGATATCGAGCGCAACCTCGAAACGCCGGTGCGGGGCATCGGCCTCGACGTCGCCATCGAGACGCGCACGGGCGACACCTCCGCCTCGCGCCGCCAGCGGCAAAAGCTGATCCCGCCCGACATCCTGCTCACCACGCCCGAGCAACTGGCGCTGCTGCTCGCCGGTCGCGACGCGGAAACCTTCTTCGAGGACCTGAAAACGGTTGTTCTCGACGAGTTGCACGCGCTGGTGACCAGCAAGCGTGGCGATCTTCTGGCGCTCGGTCTCTCCCGTCTCCGTGCCATTGCCCCGGCCATTCGAACCGTCGGCCTGTCGGCAACCGTCGCGGAGCCAGACGAATTGCGCGCCTGGCTGGTGCCGCAGGCGCCGGGTGAACCGCCATTCCTCTCCGAGATTGTCACCGTCACGGGCGGTGCCCGGCCGGATATCCGCATCTTCGAAGCGGACGAGACCATTCCCTGGGCCGGGCATTCGGCGCGCTATGCCTACGAAGGGCTGCTCGCCGAGATCGATCGCCGCCGCATGACGCTGATCTTCGTCAATACCCGCAGCCAGGCGGAGATGATCTTCTCCGAGCTGTGGCGCCTCAACGATGCCAACCTGCCGATCGCCCTTCATCATGGCTCGCTCGATGTCGGCCAGCGGCGCAAGGTGGAGGCGGCGATGGCTGACGGCCGCCTCAGAGCCGTCGTCGCCACTTCGACGCTCGATCTCGGCATCGACTGGGGCGACATCGACCTCGTCATCCACGTCGGTGCCCCCAAAGGCGCCAGCCGGCTCGCTCAACGAGTTGGCCGGGCCAATCACCGCATGGACGAGCCGTCCACCGCGCTCCTGGTGCCGGCCAACCGCTTCGAGGTACTGGAGTGTCAGGCGGCGCTCGATGCCAACTACATCGGAGCACAGGATACCCCGCCGATCCGCGACGGCGCGCTCGACGTGCTCGCCCAACATGTGCTCGGCCGAGTGGTGGCCGGTCCGTTTCGTGCCGATGAATTCTACGCCGAAGTCGTTTCGGCCTACCCCTACCGTCAGTTCGGCCGCGAGCAGTTCGACCGGGTGGTCGACCTTGTCGCCACCGGCGGCTACGCGCTACGCGCCTATGAGCGCTACGCCAAGATCAAGCTGACCGCCGATGGCACTTGGCGGCTCACCCATCCGCGCTTTGCCCAGGCTTACCGGCTCAACGTCGGTACCATCATCGAGAGCCCGATGTTGAAGGTACGCCTCGGCGGTAAGGCGCGCGGACGTGGGCCGGTGATGGGTGGTCGGCTGCTGGGCGAGGTGGAGGAGTATTTCTGCGAGCAGATGAAGGTCGGCGATACTTTTTTGTTTGCCGGCGAAGTTTTACGTTTCGAGGGTATGCGCGAGACCGAGGTGATCGTCTCAAGGGCGCGGTCGAGCGATCCTCGCATCCCGGTTTATGCCGGCGGTAAGTTCCCCCTCTCGACCTTTCTTGCGGCCGGTGTCCGCCAAATGCTGTCCGATCCTTCATCATGGGGCAAGTTGCCGGCACCGGTACGGGACTGGTTGGCTTTGCAGCGCGATCATTCTCTCCTGCCCAAGCCGGACGAACTTTTGGTCGAGACCTTTCCCCACCGTGGACGCTTCTTCCTGGTGCTCTATCCCTTCGAGGGACGGCTCGCCCACCAGACTCTCGGCATGCTGTTGACCCGCCGGCTTGAGCGCTTTGGCCTCAAGCCGCTTGGCTTCATTGCCACCGACTATGTCATTGGCGTCTGGTGCGCCGCCGACGTCGGGAGCGCCTTTGCGCTTGGTGAGCCGACGCTGTCGCGCCTGTTTGAGCCGGATATGCTGGGCGACGACCTCGAGGCCTGGATGGCCGAGAGTTATCTCCTGAAGCGCATGTTCAAGGCCTGCGCCATGATCGCTGGGCTCGTCGAGAAAAACGCCATTGGCGCTCAGAAGACCGGGCGGCAGGTGACGGTCTCCACCGATCTTATCTACGACGTGCTGCGGGAGCACCAGCCCGACCATATCCTGCTGGAAGCGGCTTGGGCCGACGCCTCCTCGGGGCTTTTGGACCTCCGACGGCTCTCGGATATGCTGTCACGAATCAGCGGCCGCATCGTGCACAAGCGGCTCGACCGCATCTCGCCGCTTGCCGTGCCGATCATGCTGGAGATCGGTGGCGAGCGCATCGCCGGTGAGGCCGACGAGGATGTGCTCCGGCAGGCAGCCGACGAAATTATCCGGGAGGCCATGGCGTGACGGCGCTGAGGGCAGGACAAGGAGACGACGACGTGCTGACCGCGGGCGGTCTCGTGAACCTCAATGGCGCCGCTGTGCGCTTCGATGCTTCGGGCGTGCTCCATTGGCCGGAGGAACGGTTGCTGGTCGTTTCCGACCTGCATCTCGAAAAAGGTTCCTCGCATGGCTCGCGTGGCCGCTTCGTGCCACCCTATGACACGCGTGCCACGCTCCGGGCGCTGGCCGAGGCGATGGGCCGTCTCCGGCCGGAGCGGGTCATCGCTCTCGGCGATAGTTTTCACGACGGTGGAGCCGAAGGGCGTCTCGCCCCCGCCGACCTTGATAGCCTGACGATGCTGGTAGGCTCGGTCGATTGGACCTGGGTCGCCGGCAATCACGATCCGTTGCCACCGGCTGGCCTCGGCGGCACGCCGGTCGCCGAGATCGTCGTCGGGCCGCTTGTCTTTCGGCATGAACCGCATGTTGGGCGATCCGCCGGCGAGGTGGCCGGCCATCTGCATCCGGCAGCCAAGGTGGGACGAACCCGCTCGGTGCGCCGGCGCGCCTTCGTCTGCGATGGCAGCCGCTGCCTGCTGCCGGCCTTTGGCGCTTACACTGGCGGTCTCAACGTCATGGATGCGGCGTTCAAGGGGCTGTTCGAGCGGTCGCGTCTCATCGCCTGGATGCTGTCGGATGGTCGGGTCTATCCGGTCCGCTCGGCCGAGTTCCTGCCGGACTAGGCATCGCGCCGAAAAATGGGAACCGGTTTTCGAGCAACCACGATGCCCGAATGTGCTCAATCGCGCCTGAACGCCACGCCGGCCAGCCAGCCGGTGAAGCAGGCGATAACCACGGTGGCGAGTCCGTAGAGAGCCGGCTGCTGATGGGCGAGGTTGGTGATCGCCTGTTCGAAGCCACCCTTCAGGATGGAGAAATCCTGTGTCGTCTTGGCGAGCAATACGCCGCCCGAGAACAGGTAGACGGTGGCCGTATACCAGCCGATCGGCACATTGGCCGGCAGCGTAATCGGCGCCCGAAACAGCTGTGGCGACAGGAACTCCACGCTGCCCTCATTGAGGCTGAACAGGCCTTCCTTCTGCATCAGGCGGAGGAAGGCGGCGTCGAAATCGGTCCGGACGGGAGGAAGGGCATCCGGCAGGCCGCTCGTCGGCAACATGTCAAAGCCGAGACCCTGACGAGCCCGCACCGGATTGCCGGCGACGTCGGCCATCGGCGCTGTGGTAGCGATGGCGAGAAAGGACGGCACGCGTGGCAGATCGCCCGATGTCCGGTTGATCCAGATGCCGGCCACGCGCTCCTTGCGCCGGGCGACCATCGGGCGTAGCGGACCAGTCAGTGTCACCACGACCTCATAGGGCGCGCCCCGGGAGACGGTCTGCTGATCGCGCTCGACGGTACCGAAGATGACGACACCCGAACCGGTGAAATTGGATTCGATGGAGACGCGCTCGGTCGATAGTGCTGTCACCAGCGTCTCGGCGCGCAGCATCGAGGGCGCGAGGATGAATGCAACGATGAGGAAGAGGGCGCGGACAATCATGTCAACCCCCTCCCATCCGACTGATTGAATAGAGTTCTTCCGGTTTCGCCACCAGGTCGACGGCAAACCTGAGACCGACCGCCAGTACCAAAAGGCCGAGCAGCAGGCGCAGCGTCTCGCCGCGCAGCGACTGGCCGACGCGAGCGCCGAACTGAGCGCCGACCACGCCACCGACCATCAGAGCGAGACCAAGAATGACATCCACCGTCTGGTTGGTGGCCGATTGCATGAAGGTGGTAAAGGCCATGGTGCCAAGCGTCTGCAGCAGAGTCGTGCCGATGACGATGGTGGTGGGCACCCTCAGCAGATAGATGAGGGCCGGCACCATGATGAAGCCGCCGCCGATGCCGAGCAGCGCGCCGAGGAAGCCAATGCTGGCACCGAGTGCAATGACCGGCAGCGCCGAAATGTAAAGGTGCGAGCGATGGAAGCGAATCCGCAGCGGCAGGCCGGCGATCCAGCTGTGCTGACCGGGGCGGCGCACTGCTAGTGGCGTGCCGCGTTGTTTGGCGATGATCGCGCGTATCGCCTCCACCGTCATCAACGTGCCGATGGTACCGAGAAAGGCGACGTAACAAAGGGCAATGACCACATCGAGCTGGCCGACGCCGCGCAGCACCCCGTAGACCCAGACGCCGATTGCCGAGCCGATGATGCCGGAGAGCGTGAGATAAAGACCGAGCTTCAGATCGACTGTCTTCTTGCGCAGATAGGCGAGAACGCCCGAGGCCGAGTTGGCGACGATCTGCGAGGAAACCGAGGCAACGGCGACGGCCGGCGAGATGCCGGAGAAGATGAGGAGCGGCGTCAGCAGGAACCCGCCACCCACTCCGAACATGCCGGACAGAAAGCCAACCGCCGCGCCCATGCCGAGCAGCAGGAAGACGTTCATCGGCATTTCGGCGATCGGCAGGTAGAGATCCACGACCTGTCATCCGTTCAAAGGCATCCGGCGATCAGTGTTAGCCTGCAACCTCTTGCAAAAGTGCAACGGAATGACCCTTTGGCATGGCTTTCCGGCAAAAAAAGAGCAGCGACATCAAAAAGGGAAAGCCCCCGGGCGGTGATACCCGGACGGGTCGCGGCTATTTTGATTTAGGCATTCGTTCTGGGGATGTTATCGACGGATGCAAAGGTCAGACGCGGACGCCGCTGACCTTCTCTTCAATGGCAATGACCAACTATCTGATGTCGGTAATGCTGATATGTGTGGCTGCGGATACCATGTCCGGATCGAGTTGGCTGATCAGGTCGACTTCATGGAACAGGCTGTCGATATGGGCCTGAAAGGCTGCGACGGCGGCGTCCTCATCCCTGTTGCGCAAGTGATGGAAAATCTCGGTGTGCTCCTTGAGGCTGTCCAGGAAATGGTCGCCCTTGGGTAGCGCATAGCGCCGAATGCGGTCCAATTGACCGGTTGCGCTGTGGATCGTGCGCCAGGCGCTCGGGAACCCGGAACTTTCGCAAATCAGCCGGTGGAAGCTGTTGTCGAGGGCGAAGAACTCGTCGATATCCCTTTTTTCGGCCGCCATCTTCTGCTGGAAAAGCGAGATCTCGAATTGGCTGGTCGCAGCCGGGGTAAACCGCCGAGCCGCCAGCTGGACAAGACGCTTTTCCAACGTGTCCCGCGTTACCTGACCGTCGAGCACCTCGTGGACCACGATAAGATTGACGAAGGTGCCGCCACTGGGGCGGACCACAACGAGACTTTCGGAGGCCAGTTGAATGATGGCTTCGCGCAACGGCGTTCTTGACGTGCCGAGCGCCTCGCAGATCTCCTTTTCGGAAATCGCGGCTCCGGGAAGCAGTTTCATGGCGATGATCGCTTCGCGGATCAGCTCATAGATCTGCCCAGCTTTCGGGCGAGCGTTATCGAGCAGATCACTTGAAAAGCCAAGCTTCGAACCTCCCGAACCAGCCGTAGAAAGACCTTTCAAAGAAGAAGGCGCTCGCATATTTCGGGTTTCCTGAGATCTGTTTTCGCTATTTTCAATTTTTTAAGGCCGAACCGGTCAACCGATGCAGCCTCGGCCCAGAGGGTTGCAGGGTGAACAGCAACCGCGATTCTATCGTCTCTTCATATACACCACACTGCCATAATGCATCCTCCCCCCATAAGTCGCTGAACGACCAGCCATCATCCGGAGATACGCATTAATACTTATGGCGGCATCGAGTTCCTTGACGCAACCGATATACCGATATATTGGTTGGGGCAACAAGAAACGAGGTGCGGGAGGAAGGGCTTCAGCGGTTGACCGTGGAGCTGCGCCACAGATCGTCTTGGGCGGGGCATTCATGGAGAAAATGCGATCGCAGGCTACCTGAGCCAGCTTCAGGCTCTTCGGCTTGCGGAGGTGTTGGAGCGCACAATCCCGGCAGGGCTTTGCGAGGAGGAAGCATGAAAGAGTTTGTTTCGTTCGGCCGGTTCAACGGGGAAGAGGTTCGTGAGCTCACGCTCCGGACCGACGCCGGGGCCGAGATGAAGGTGATCACCTTCGGGGCCATCATTCGCGATCTCAAGGTTCCCGCGCCGGAAGGGTTGCGGCGCGTGCTGCTCGGGTTCCAGACGCTTGAGGCTTACGTCGACAACAAACATTGGCATCTCGGCGCGGTGCCGGGGCGGGTGGCCAACCGGATCGCCGGTGGCCGCTTTCAGATCGATGGGCAGTCCTATGCGCTGCCACGCAATCAGGACAATCGGCATACGCTGCATAGCGGCGACGACGGCTTCGGCGCGCGCAACTGGGCGATCGTTGAGGCTGACGACCGGTCGGTGACACTGGCGGTTGTCGCCGATGACGGCGAACATGGCTTCCCGGGGCGGCTGACGACCACCGTCACCTATCGCCTCCTGGAGCCGGCAACGCTTCAGATCATCTATTCGGCGACAACGGACAAGGCGACGCCGATCAATCTCACCAACCACGCCTATTTCAATCTCGATGGCGGCGGCGACGTGCTGTCGCAGCGGCTTTCGCTCAACGCCGATTTCTTCACCCCGACCGACGCCGACCTGATCCCCACCGGAGAGATTCTTTCCGTCGAGGGGACGCCGTGGGATTTCCGGTCGGAGCGGCCTTTCCTGTTCAAGAAGGACGGCGGTCCGTTCCATTACGATGGCAACGTCGTGCTGCGCTCGTCCGGTACCCTGGCTGAGGCGGCGCGCGCCACGTCTTCCAAGGGCGACGTGACGATGGAGGTGTGGACCGATCAGCCGGGACTTCAGGTGTTCGACGCGGCGACGCTCAACGTGTCGGCGCCGGGACTTGACGGCGAGCGCCTGTCGCCGCGCTCCGGCTTCTGCCTCGAACCGCAGGTTTTCCCGGACTCGATCAACAAGTGCCATTTCCCCAACGCCGTATTGCGGCCAGGGGACGTCTACGCCCACCACACCGAATACCGCTTCGGCCGATAGCCCGGTCGGGCCGGTTCTCGACTTTCCGATTCTGTCGCGGGCGCGCTGCCGGTGCGCCCGAAGGCAACCTCTTTGCCAAATTTCCAACAACGGAGGCTCGTCATGAGCACAAGAATCGTTCTGATCGGCGCCGGAAGCGCCATGTTCGGCCTCGGCGCCGTCGGCGACATCCTGCGCAGCAAGGCGCTGGTCGGCTGCACGATCGTCCTCAACGATATCAACCCGGAAGCGCTCGCCTTCGTCGAAGGCGTCGCCAGCCGCTATATTCGCGACAACAACCTTCCCTACAAGATCGAGGCGACGACCTCGCTCGACGTCGCGCTGAAGGGCGCCCAGTTCTGCCTGATTTCCATTGAGGTGGGCGACCGCCATACCCTTTGGGAGCAGGACTGGAAGATCCCGCTGCAATACGGCTTCCGTCAGGTCTATGGCGAAAACGGCGGCCCCGGCGGCCTGTTCCATGCCCTGCGCATCATCCCGCCGATCCTGAAGATCTGCGAGCGCATCTCCGCCGTCTGCCCCGATGCCTATGTCCTCAATCTCAGCAATCCGATGGTCCGCATCTCCCAGGCGGTGCACACCAAGTTCCCGGCGCTGAAATACGTCGGCATCTGCCATGAGGTGGCTTCCCTCATGGAACACCTGCCGCTGATGCTGAACACCCCGTTCGAGAACCTCGACATCAAGGCCGGTGGCTTCAACCACTTCAGCGTTCTGGTCGAGGCGACCTACAAGGACAGCGGCAAGGACGCCTATCCCGACATCCGCGCCAAGGCGCCGGACTATTTCGCCAAGGCGCCGGCGGTCTACGGCTACATCGGCGAACGCAGCCTGTTCCAGGTGATCCTGAAGCGGTTCGGCCACCTGCCGATCACCACCGACAGCCATTTCGGCGAGTATATCCCCTGGGCTGCCAGCGTTGCCGACCATCGGGGCATCCTGGAGTTCTATTCGAGCTACAAGTCGAACATGCGCTCGAACCACGACGAGGCGCTGCGGCGCGTCGCCGAAGGGACGCCGCCGGAGGAATACTGGCGTGTGGTGCCGATCATCGAAGGCAT
This sequence comes from Pleomorphomonas sp. PLEO, assembly GCF_041320595.1. Classification (NCBI taxonomy): domain Bacteria; kingdom Pseudomonadati; phylum Pseudomonadota; class Alphaproteobacteria; order Hyphomicrobiales; family Pleomorphomonadaceae; genus Pleomorphomonas; species Pleomorphomonas sp. PLEO. The sequence continues at coordinate 5,365,205 of NZ_CP166625.1, read as the reverse complement.
CGTGGCCGACGACCATCACAGCGAACTGGCGGTCAACGTGCCGAATAACGGCCTGATCGACTATCTGCCGGCCAACCAGATCGTCGAGGTGCCGGGCATCATTGACGGCAAGGGTATCCACGGCGTCCGGCTCGATCCCTATCCGAAGGCGTTCGCGGCGCTGTTGATGACCCAGGTTCCGGTCAACGACATGACCACGGAAGCCGTGCTGCGCGGCTCCAAGGAAGCAGCGCTGCAGGCGATCCTGGTCGACCCGGTCTGCCACGATGCCCGCGCCGCCGAGGCTTTGCTCGACACCATGCTTTCGCTTCAGAAGGACCACCTCGCCTACCTGAAGTGAGCGACATACGACCCGCCATGAAAGGCGGGCTAAACAGGGGATCGACCGTTTTTTCGTCTTCAGAAGCGCCGGATGCGGACCATGAGGTTCCCATCCGGCGGTCAACCAGGGAGCACCTTATGACTACTTTTAATGCTAGATCCGTGACCAGCCTGTTCGCAGCCGCACTGCTTGCCGGAGCCGCCACATCGGCGTTCGCCGGCGAGAAGGCCGACGTGATCCACTGGTGGACCTCGGGCAGCGAGGCCGCCGCCGTCAAGGTGCTGGCTGACGCCTACAACAAGGCGGGCGGCGAATGGGTTGACGCCGCCATCGCAGGCGGCAACGGCAACAATGCCAAGTCGATCGGCATCAACCGCATCGTCGGTGGCAATCCGCCGGCGGCCATGCAGATCATTCCCGGCAAGGAACTCGACGAGTTCGTCGCCAATGGATATGTGCGGGACATCTCCGACCTTGCCGCCGCTGGCGGCTGGAAGGCGGCCATCCCCGCGCTGTTCTGGGATTCGATCACCCGTGACGGCAAGGTCTATGGCGTTCCCATTGATCTGCACGGCCAGACCTGGTCGTGGTGGTCGATTCCGGCCCTCCAGAAGGCTGGCGCCGACGTGCCCAAGAGCTGGGACGATTTCTTCCCGACCCTCGACAAGCTCAAGGCGGCCGGCATCATCCCGGTGGCCGTCTCGCGCGACGCCTGGACGATCGATTCCATGTGGCGCTTCCTGATGATCTCCAAGGGCGGCACCGACCTGTTCAAGAAGGTCTATATCGATCGCGACAGCGAAGCCATGCACAGCGCCGCCTTCAAGGGCGTGGTGGAAACGCTGTTCAAGATGCGTGACTATTCCGACGCCGGTGCGTCGGCACGTAACTGGAACGACTCGACCGCGCTGGTCATCAACAATACGGCCGGCGTTCAGTTCATGGGCGACTGGGCCAAGGGCGAATTCCTCAACGCCGGCAAGAAGCCGATGGCCGACTTCGCTTGCACGCCGACCATCGGCGCCAACAAGGGCTACGTGTTCGGCGGCGACATGTTCATCGTGACCGCGACCAAGGATCCGGCGCTGCTCAAGGCGGAAGATCTGCTGGTCAACACCATCATGGACAAGGACGTTCAGGTTGCCTTCAACCTGGTGAAGGGTTCGATCCCGGTGCGTGGCGACGTCGACACGTCCAAGGTCGATCCTTGCGGCCAGATCGGCCTCAAGCTGATGGCCGATCCGGCCAATCAGGTTGGTGACCGGGACTTCTACCTGACCCCCGATGCCATCGGCGCCATCCAGGACCTGCTGGGCGCGGCGTGGGCCGACAAGACTGCGTCGGTCGATGACTTCGTCGGCAAGTTCGAGGCGGCAATCTCGACGCAGTAATCGTCGGCGGCCTACTCGGCTGGCGGGTTCGACAGAGCCCGCCAGCTTTGGTCCGCGATCAGCAGGAGAGTGCCGGCATGGCGCGAAAACAGAAGCGAAGCTGGGGTGCGACGCTGACGATCATTCCCTTCTGGGTTCTCATCCTCGGGGCCTATGTCGGCACCATGATCTGGACGGTCTTCATCTCGATGACCAGTTCCAAGATGCTGCCCAACAGCACTTTCGTCGGCTTTGACCAGTACCGGCGGCTGTTCGCCACCGACCGCTGGAACATCGCCGTTCACAACATCATCATCTACGGCGCGCTCCTGATGATGCTCTGCCTGGTCATCGGCTTTCTCATGGCCGTGATGCTCGACAGCCGCATCCGCGCCGAAGATACGGTTAGGACGATCGTCCTCTACCCCTACGCGATGTCGTTCATCGTCACCGGCCTGATCTGGCAGTGGATGATGAATCCCACGGTCGGCCTCGAAAAGGCGATGCACGACTTTGGCTGGACGAGTTTTTCCTTCGACTGGCTGGTGACGTCCGACAAGGCGATCTACGCGCTGGTCATCGCCGGTGTCTGGCAAGCGTCGGGGCTGATCACGGCGTTGATGCTCGCCGGTCTTCGCGGCATCGACCAGGATATCTGGAAGGCGTCGCGGGTCGACGGCATCCCGACCTGGCGCGTCTACTTTTCGATCGTCCTGCCGATGATGAGGCCGACCATCGTCACCGCCGTGGTGTTGATGTCGCTGTCGGTGATCAAGGCCTACGATCTGGTCGTCGCCCTGACCGGCGGCGGACCGGGCCTGTCGACCGACGTGCCGGCCAAGTTCATCATGGATTTCTTCTTCGAGCGAGCAAACATCGGACTGGCGACCGCCGCCTGTTCCGTCCTTCTTGCCTTCGTCCTCGTGTTCTTCACGCCGTGGTTCTACTTCGAGTACTTCCGCGAAAAGAAGGGGAACCGCTGATGACCTCCGTCGTCGCAACCCAAACCCATGCTCGCGGCCCGAGACCGAACCGTCTCACTCCCGGTCGCGCCGGCATCTATGCCTTCGTGGTGGTGAGCTGCCTGTTCTTCCTGATGCCGCTCTACATCATGGTGGTCACCAGCTTCAAAACCCAGGACGAGATCCGCATGAGCCAGATCTTCGCCCTGCCGCGCGACTTCACCGTTCAGCCTTGGATCGAGGCCTGGTCGAGTGCCTGCACCGGCGTCTCCTGCGATGGCCTGAAGATCGGCTTCCTCAATTCTGTGACGATTACCGTGCCCGCCGTGATCCTGTCGATCCTGGCCGGCGCCATCCTCGGCTACAGCTTGTCGCTGTGGCGGACCAAGGGCTCGAACTTGCTATTCGGCCTGCTGTTGGCCGGCGCCTTCCTGCCCTACCAGATCTTCATCTACCCGTTGGTTCGGGTCTACGCCTACGTGTCGCTCTACGGCACGCTGTTCAACATTATCACCGTGCACGTCATCTTCGGCCTGCCGGTGATGACGCTCTTGTTCCGCAACTACTTTGCGTCGGTGCCGATCGAACTGTTCAAGGCCGCCCGGGTGGATGGCGCGGGCTTCTGGCGCATCTTCATCTCGATCATGCTGCCGCTATCGACGCCGATGGTCATCGTCGCCGTCATCTTGCAGGTCACCGGCATCTGGAACGACTTCCTGCTCGGCACCGTGTTTGCCGGCCAGACCAACTGGCCGATGACGGTTCAGCTCAACAACATCGTCAACACCACCCAGGGCACGCGCGCCTACAACGTGGATATGGCTGCGACCATCCTCACCGCCGCCGTGCCGCTCACCATCTACTTCCTCTCGGGTCGCTGGTTCGTCCGCGGCATCGCGGCCGGCGCCGTAAAGGGTTGACATCATGACGACAACAGAAATGGAAAAGCACGCCGTCATGGCCCACCATGCGACGTCCACCAACGACGCCAGCGTATCGATCCGCGATCTCATCATCCGCTACGGCGCGGCGACCGTGCTTGACCGCATGTCGCTTGACATCGGCAAGGGCGAGTTCCTGGTGCTGCTCGGACCGTCGGGCTGCGGCAAGTCGACGTTGCTCAACGCCATCGCCGGGCTCCTGGATATCACCGACGGCGAGGTCTGGATCTCCGGCCGCAACGTCACCTGGGATGAGCCCAAGGATCGCGGCATCGGCATGGTGTTCCAGTCCTACGCGCTCTATCCGCGCATGAGCGTCGAAGACAACATGGGCTTTGGCCTCAAGATCGCCGGCCTTCCCAAGACGGAAGTGAAGGCGCGCGTGGCCAAGGCGGCGCAGATCCTGCAACTCGAACCGCTCCTGAAGCGCAAGCCGTCGGAACTCTCCGGCGGACAGCGCCAGCGCGTCGCCATCGGCCGGGCCCTGGTGCGCAACGTCGACGTATTCCTGTTCGACGAGCCGCTCAGCAACCTCGACGCCAAGCTCCGGGCGGAGCTGCGCGTCGAGATCAAGCGGCTGCATCAGGACCTCGGCAACACGATGATCTACGTCACCCACGACCAGATCGAAGCGATGACGTTGGCCGACCGCATCGCCATCATGAAGGGCGGCATCATCCAGCAGTTGGCGCCACCGCATGAGGTCTACAACAAGCCGTGCAACCTGTTCGTCGCTGGCTTCATCGGCTCGCCGAGCATGAACTTCCTCAAGGGACGGCTTGCCATTTCGGGAGATGACGTTGCCGTCGGCATCGGCGATCTCAAGATTTCCTTGTGCGCCTACGAGCGCTCAGGCAGCGATCTTGTCGACGGCACCGAGGTGGTCCTCGGCGTCCGCCCGGAACACATTGTCCTCGGCAGTGCCAGCCTGGGTGACGAAGGTGGCCGCCGCTTCTGGGCCCCGGGGAAGATCGAGATGGTGGAACCAACGGGCGCCGACACCATGCTCTGGAGCAAGCTCGGCGGACAGTCGGTGACCATTCGCGTCAGCGCAGATCTCGGCCATCATCTTGGCGATGCGATTGAGATCGGCCTCGATCTCGGGCGTGCCTCGCTGTTCGACGCGGGGACCGGCGAACGCCTCTAAAGCGGGTTGAGGGGCACGGAGAGAGAACAACGACGATGGAAAAGACAGCTGCGGTGGTGAAGGCGGGACGCGGCCCGACGCGCGACGGATCTATATTCGATCGGGTGGTCGATCGCAGACATTCGGACTCAGTGAAATGGGCCTGTGGGGCCAAGCTTCTCGCGCCGGACGAATTCGCCGCCGATCCGTTGCCGATGTGGGTGGCGGACATGGATTTCCGGGCGCCGCTGCCGGTGATCGACAAGCTCCGCGAGGTCGTGGAGCAGGGCATGTTCGGCTATCCCGACGTTCGGCAGAGCTACATCGACGCCGTCGTCGGCTGGGAGGGCAAGCGGTTCGGTTGGGACATCTCCGGAGACTGGATTGTTCAGTCGCCCGGTGTGGTGACGGCGCTCAGGGTTGCCATTCAAGCCTTTTCCGCTCCGGGTGATGCGGTGCTCATCCAGCCACCCGTATATATTCATTTCCATACCGATCCGGTGCTGAACGGTCGCCGATTGGCATCGGCGCCGCTTCTGCGCGTCGACGATGGCTATCGCTTTGACGCCGCCACCTTCGAGGCGGCGATCACGGACGACACTAAACTGTTCATCCTCTGCAATCCCCACAATCCGACAGGGAATGTCTGGTCGGAGGATGAACTCAGGACAATGGGCGAGATCTGCGCCCGGCACAATATTCTGGTGGTCTCCGACGAGATCCACCAGGACCTGATCATCAACCCGGCGAAGAAGCACCATCCCTTTGCTTCGCTCGGCGAAGCGTTCGCCCAGAACAGCATCATTTGCACGTCGCCGAGCAAGACCTTCAATCTCGCCGGTTTGCGAAGCGCCAATCTCATCATTCCCAACCGGCGCATCCGCGACGAGTTCGAGCGCCAGGTGGAGCGGAACATGGCGCCGGGGGTAAACACCCTCGGCATGGTGGCGGCTGAAGCGGCCTACCTCTACGGCGAACTGTGGCTGGAGGAGTTGCTGATTTATCTGCGCGACAACCATCGCCATTTTGCCGAGGCGATCAACGGCGCGCTGCCGAAAGTTCGCGTGTTACCGGCGGACGCGCTTTACCTTGCTTGGATGGACTGTCGCGGTCTCGGCATGGACCCTGATGCCCTCGACAAGTTCATGCTCACCAAGGCGCGGCTCTGGCTGGACAAGGGCCAGAAATTCGGCCCCGAAGGCCATGGCTATATGCGGGTAAATCTCGGCTGTCCCCGCGTCACGGTGGACGAGGCGATCAAGCGCCTCGTCCAAGCCGTTTCCGCTTTGTCGTAGACGACACCTGCCGGTTGTTTGAGCCCAAGGCTAAAAAGGGACGTCGCTCCGTCAGAGGACTGGCATGCCGAGCGCCTCGACCAGCGCCTTGTCAATCTCGCCGGTGGCCGGCAGACCCTTGGAGGTCTGGAAGGCGGCGATGGCGTCCCGCGTCTTGCGGCCCATCTTGCCATCGGGAGCGCCTGCGTCGAAGCCCAAGCTGTCAAGGATAGCCTGGGTGCGGGCGACGGTCTTGGAGGTGTCGACGGAGGCAGTGTGTTCCGGCGCCGCCGCCCAAGCCGGATCGGTCGGCGGAACGTCTTCAACCTTGGGGTCCAAGGGCTTGGCCACCCAGGTTTCGACGGCGAGGCGGGCGCGGGCGAGGTCCTCCTTGGACAGTACCTGGGCAATATCGTCGCGCTTCTTGGCACTGTCCGTATCGCCGGCGGTCGCAGCCAGCGCAAACCACTTGTAGGACGTGGCAAGATCGCGCGGCACACCAAGACCGCGGGCATAGAGGATGCCCAGGTTGAACTGGCTGTCGCGGACACCGCGCTCGGCGGCTTCCTGGAACCACTTTGCCGCCTGCGCATAATCCGGCGTACCGAGGCTGCCTTCGGCGTTGAGGACGGCGAGGTTGTGCATGGCCTTGGCGTTACCAAGGGCCGAAGCCTTGGCATACCAACCAGCGGCGGTCTTGGCATCGCGCGCCGTGCCGATGCCCTTTTCATACAGGCTGCCGAGCCTGTATTGGGCCGGTGCCAGGCCGGCCTCGGCGGCGCGGCGGTACCAGTCGATGGCGGCGCCGAGGTCCTGCGGCACGCCACGGCCATCAGCAAAGCGCGAGGCCACCTCGACGGCCGCCAGCGGGCTTCCACTGGCCGCCGCATCGCGCAACGCCTTCGGGCCGATGGCGTCCGGGAGCATCGGCGCTGTGCCGACTGGTGGAGCAGTCAACGCCCCGGTTGTCGCTTCAGGAGAGACGGGGGGCGCCGAAGTCACAGCCGGAACCGGAGCGAAGCCATCGGTTGGCAACGCGGGCGGTGTCGGCGAGAAGCCGTCAGCCGGCATCATGCCTTGAGGCCCCGGCGGTATTTCGGAGACCACTGGCGAAGCGGAGGATGGCGCGATCTCTGTCGTCGGCGCAGCGATGGCGGCGGGCGTCTCGACGGCCGGCGCTTTGGGGGCAGGCGTTTCCACGGCAGACGTCGTGGCGGAGGCGATCTCGGCTGGTGCGCTCTGTATGGCCGGCTCTGATGAAGAGGTGGCTTCCGCCGGCGCTCCATCGGATGCCGAGAAGCGTTTCAGCGCGTCGTTGCCGATCTTGGCAAGGCCAAGCGCGATCAGCACCACGGCGGCGACCATCGTTGCCTTGCGTAAATTGAAACTAAGCTTCGGCAAGACGAAGCGTGATTTGCCGCCGGTTGGTGCTTCTTCCTTTCCAGTCTCGCCGGGTACTCCGCTACCGGCCGCCTGGGCAGCCCGACGGGCGGCAGCGATGAAATCCGCCTTGGTGGGCGCGCGCGCCGCGTCGGGTGTGGCCGCCCGGTCGGTTGCTGGCGTTGACTTCGGCAAGCTTGGCTTGCCCGATCCCGGCTCGAGCGGCTTGTTGACGTCGAAACCGGGCGGCAGCGCCGGCTCGCTCGCCTTGCCTTGCTCCGGCTTGCCGAGCGGCGGCTCGACGCGTGGCGCCGGCTTGGATTTCCGGCCAAAGATGCGCGGTAGATCTTCTCCGTCCTCGGACTCCGCTATGGACGGAATCCGCCGGGTAAGAGCCTCTTCTATTTCTTCCCAGTTGTCCTTCGGAGCTTGCGACGCCTTGGGCTCGATGGTTTCGCCACGCGGCTCGTCGGCGCTGGCCTCGCGCAGGGCCAAGCGCTCCACTGTCTGGCCGATGGCCAGCAACAGGTCGCGATCGCGTTCGGCATCGGCCCGAAGGTTCTCGCCGAGCCGATTGATGCCGGCCTCGACGCTGGCGAGGCGGGCAGGAGCGTCGTTGCCGTGGCGATCGGCAGCAGCCGCCACGCGGTCGGCAATGGCTTCGACCGACAAAGAACTCGACATGGTGGCGTCAAGTCGTTCCAGTGCGTCGGCCAGAGCGGCGATCTCGTTTGGTCGCGTTTCGAGGCGGGCGGCAATGTCGGCTATCCGGCTTTCCAGGCGATCGAAGGCCGCTGCGCCGATCGACGGCGGGTCCAGGCGTTCGATCCGCTCAACCAGCGTCCGCACGTCGGCGGCAAGGCCGGCATCTGGCCGCCCGGCCGCGGCCAGCACATCTTCGCGCAGGCGCTCGACGGCACTTTCGAGAGCGTTGACTTCCTTGCTGGTCGCAAAATCGATCTCGGCAACGGACCGCGTCAGTACGGCGATGCGGTCTTCGATTTCCGAGATGCGGCCGCCCGTTGCCGGCTCGGCAAGCTTGGCCTCAATGCGCGTCAGGGCCGCGCTGAGGTCGGCCGGCAGACCGCTGACCGACGGTCGGAGTTGGGCTTCGAGAGATCGGCCGAGTTCGGCGAAACGCTCGTCGAGCGCCCTGATGGCGATGGCATCAAGCGTCACGTTGGGGTGGTCGAGGGAAAGGCGCAGGCCGTCGATTTCCTCGGCAAGTCGTGGCAGGCCGTCGGTCGAGCGTGCGATGCGCTCAATGGAGACCGACTGCCGCTCCAACTCGTGGGCGAACCGCGGAAGTTGTTCGGAGCGCTGCGCAACCTGCGACAGCGTGGCGTTCTGGCGTTCAAGGCCCTCCTGCCAGCGTGAAAAGTCGCCGATGTCGCGTTCTATGGCGCGGATGCTGCCGGCAACGTCGTCGAGCCGGTGCTCGATGGCGGCGATCACTTCGCGCTTGTCGAGTTGGGCGACGGCGGCGGCGAGATCGGACAGGCTGCGGCCGAAGTCGCCGAGCACGCGCTGGTCGCCGAACCCTTGGTCGAGCCGTTCGGCGAGGCGATCGAGGCGCGCGGTGATGACGCCGACCTGCTCGCCTGACGGCAGGGTGGCGATCAGCCGCCGAATTTCCGCGAGGCGTTGCACGAGGTCACCAACGACGCGCGGGTTATCGACGGAGGAACGGATATCGTCGAGCCGCTCCACCAGCGTGTCGAAAGCGCTTTCCAGCGATCGCCCGGAGCTAGCCTCGATCAACCGCTCGACCTCGGCCCGTAGATCGGCCACTTCCGTTGTCAGACCTTCGCCAAAAGCCGGTGCCCGCCGGCGATCGGGGGCCATTTCCTGGCTGAGAGCGCGGACGCGGGCACCGAGCTCGGCAACGCCCAAGTCGTCACGGCGGTTGCTCCGCCCGGGGGCAACCGCGTCCCGCTTGCGCGAAATCTGGTCGATGGCCCTCTGCAGATCATCTGGTCCGGGGGCACGTGATGCCGGCCGGACCGGTCGCCGTTCCTCGGCCGGCGACAGCGTCCGGATGCGTTCGCCAAGGCGGTCGAGAGAGGTCAGGATGCGATCGACCGGATCGCCACCCTGCCGGTCGCCTTCCGCCCCATAGCCGCCGGTGCTGTCTGACTCTCGGTCGTACTGGCTCGCTCCGCCCATTCCGCCGTTCAAACGAGACGTAGCCCGCGACGCCATGATCGTTCTCCCCGTTTGCAATGCCACCCTCGCGGCAAGAGCCGCCGAGATGGAACACCGCCAGGATGCATTCATTCACAGGGCAATTTGCAAAAACAGGGTAAACGTCCGGTTAATCACGCGGCCAGTTTTGTCAGCTTTTTAAGCGCTCTGAACGGAACCTTACCGGATCGCACCGAAAAACAACGATTATGAGCCTCTGTCACCCATCCTTGACGTAAAGGGAAGCTTATGCGCAGTTTGACGGGGGTAGCGGTCGTGGGGCCGTTCCGGCGGCCTTGCATGGAGGGTATGGCGGGTGATCGAAAGCGACGAGCCGGCTGCCGAGGCGCAAATCGGGGCCGTCATTGCCGACAAGCTTGAGGACGATGACGGGCTGCACCCGCGTGGGTCGCTGTTTTCGATCGGCGATCTCGCCCGTGAGTTCGACGTCACGCTCCGCACCCTACGTTTCTATGAGGATAAGGGGCTAGTCAGCCCGCGCCGCGAGGGCCTCAATCGCCTCTATTCCCGACGGGACAGGGCGCGTCTCAAACTCGTGCTGATGGGAAAGCGTGTCGGTTTCTCGCTGACCGAGATCAAGGGGATGCTCGATCTCTACGATCTTCGCGACGGCCAGGTGGCCCAGCTCAAGGTGGCGCTCGACCGTTTCAACGACCGGATCGCGATCCTGGAGAAGCAGAAAAAGGAAATCGAACAGGCGCTGATGGAGTTGCGCCGCACCACGGCGGTGGTGAGCGGTCTCCTCAAGGAAAAGGAAGAGAAGGAGGCGGAAGCGCGCCGGAGCTGAGTGGCCGGAGGCCCGCCGGCGAATGAGGCCGAACATTGCCGAAGCCGCCTCGGGCGGGTTTCGGCGCCAAGCGGAGCGGAAGCCAAGGGCCGGAGGCCCGCCGACGATTCAGGCTTAAATAAAGAAGCCGTCGCGGGCGTGATAGGGTATTCTTCTGTCGAGAGACCAACCGGGAAAACCACAATGCGCGCGATCCTGGCAGCCCTTGTTGCGTTCGGCACTCTTGTCTCCGTCACAGCCGCCTCCGCTCAGGCCCTGCCGGCTGACGAAGGCTACAGTTTGCAGCCGGCCGTCGGGGACTATCTCAAGATTGACCGCCGCACCGGCGATGTCTCGCACTGCTCCGCACGCGACGGAGCCTGGTCTTGCCAATTGATCGCTGAGGACCGCAAGGCCTACGAGGATCGCATTGCCGAACTCGAGGCGGAGAACGATCGGCTGAGCAAGCACATCGCGGAGCTAGAGGCACAAAATAAGAAGGCGCTGGCGCCGCTTCTCGATAAGGAAGACGAGCAACACCTCCAGGAGTTTCTGGATCTTGGCGACCGCATGTTCCGCCACTTCTTCGATCTCGTGGAGCGACTGCGCCAGCGAGATGAGGGGCCGATCTAGCGCCTCGCATTATGGCGGCGGCCAAATTCCACAGTTTTATTTGGAAAAATGCAGTCGTCTGCGGCATGAGGCATAGCGGTGCGACAGGTGCTGCGGCATGATCGGGTTTACCTTAAGCACCTGTGGGGAGATGAGAGATGCTCAAGGAATTCAAGGAATTCGCACTGCGCGGTAATATGGTCGACCTCGCCATCGGTGTGATCATCGGCGGGGCCTTTGGCGGGCTGGTCAATTCGATTGTCGCCGACCTCCTGATGCCGGTCATCGGGCTCATCACTGGCGGCATCGATTTCACCAATCTCTACGTTCAGCTATCGGGAACCCCGGTGGTGGGGGATCTTGTCGCCGCCCGAAAGGCAGGTGCGACGATCGCCTACGGCAACTTCGTGACGCTGGCCATCAACTTTCTGATCATCGCCTTCGTATTGTTCCTGGTGGTCAAGCTGATGAACCGCATGAAGAACGATAGCGAGCCGGTTGTTGAAGCGCCGCCGGAGGTGCCGGCAGATGTCGCGCTGCTCGCGGAGATTCGCGACCTTCTGAAGAAGGGCTAACCGGCTGGGCAACGGGTGCGGCCTTGCGGCAGCTTCCTCCATATCTTGTCTTTTGATTCGTTTTTGCGGGACTGATATCTCCAGGGGACGGTGATTCCCGCCAACCCTTCGAGCAGGCTCCCTCATGACATCAGAAGCTGCCGCGCGTTTTCTCGACGACATCAGGCCAGCCGCTCGGAATGCCCCGCCAAGCGGTATCGTCGAGGTTCACCTTGAAGGACTGCGAAGGCCGGGGACAGCCAAGCTGTGGGTGGGTGAGGGCAGTCTGCCGACGCCTGATAACATTCGCGATGCGGCGATCCGTTCGCTGATGGCCGGAGAAACCTTCTACACCCATCAGGCCGGCCTGCCGGAGCTGAGGGAAGCCCTCTGCCGCTATCATGATCGGCTCTATGGGCCGTTCGGGGGACGACCCGCCGACGTGAATCGCTTCGTTGTCACCAGCTCCGGTATGCACGCCATTCAGATGGCAGCGTCACTGGTCGCCGGATCCGGTGACGAAGTGATCGTACCGACGCCCGCTTGGCCGAACGCGCCAGCCGCCGCCGCGTTGTGCGGCGCCATAGTGCGCGAGTTGCCGATGCGTCTGGGCGCCGCCGGCTGGGATCTTGATCCTGACGATCTTGAAGCCGCGATCACGCCTCGCACGCGAGCCATCTTCATCAATTCGCCCAGCAATCCTTCCGGCTGGGTCGCGAGCCGCGATCGACTTGCCTCCATTCTCGACATCACCCGTCGGCATGGCATCTGGATCGTCGCCGACGAGGTCTACGGCCGCTTCTGCTATCTGGACGGCCTGCCGGTGGCCCCCTCTTTCCATGAGGTAGCCGAGCCCGAGGATCGGCTGATCTTCGTCAACACATTCTCGAAGAACTGGGCGATGACCGGTTGGCGGATCGGCTGGATCGAAGTGCCTGCAACTCTCAACGCCACCGTCCAGAATCTGGTGCAATACACAAGTTCCGGAACGGCCGTCTTCATGCAGCGGGCGGCGACCGAGGCGCTCGATAACGGCGAAAATTTCCTGGCCTTTCAGATTGCCCGGGCGCGCGACAACAGAGCGGCGGTCGTCGCAGCGCTCGCAGCGGCGGGTGGCGTCACGTTGTCGCCGCCAGATGGCGCCTTCTATCTGTTCTTTTCGGTCGAAGGCGAAAGCGACACGCGCCAGCTCTGCCTGGACATGGTCCGCGAGGCCGGCGTCGGCATCGCGCCGGGCACGGCTTTTGGCCGGGGAGGAGAACGCTTCATGCGCCTTTGCTTTGCCGGCGATCCTGGCGAAATTACCACCGCGCTCGGTCGCCTTTCGGCTTGGCTCGCGGCGCGCCGGGCGGCCGTCGGCGGCCGTTAGTGTTTTTTGCGGATATTTGAATTTGAATTTGATCTGAGACAGTTCCTTTTCCGTCGAACTCGTGCATGTTACATCCGGACTTGCACTGAAGGGCTGTTCCTGATTTGACAAGCCTGTAGGCGGGTGGTGGCCCGCCGGGACGTAGGGGAGAACGAGGCGGATATGGGAGAACTCGAGGACCGTCGGACTGCGGTTTCGGAGGCTCGTTTCGAGAGCCTTCTCGATACTGCCGCCGATGGCGTCATCGTTATCGACGAGACTGGTCGCATGTTGGTCTTCAACAAGATCTGCGAGCAACTGTTCGGCTACACCTCTCAGGAGGCGATCGGCCAGAACGTATCGCTGATCATGCCGCCGGAATTCTCGCTCTCCCACGACCGCTTCATGCACAATTATCACCGGACCGGCGAGAAACGGATCATCGGCATCGGCCGAGAAGTTTCCGGCATGCACCGTGATGGCTCTGTTTTTCCCTTGGAGCTGTCGGTCGGCGAGGCGAAGACCGCCGAGGGGCGTCAATATATAGGCGTGCTGCGTGATCTGCGCTCCCGTCGCGCCGTCGAGCAGCGTGTGTCGCAGTTGCAGGCGCAGGTGGTGCATATGACGCGCCTGTCCGCCATGGACGAGATGGGCGCTGCCATGGCGCACGAACTCAACCAGCCGCTCACGGCGTTGCTGCTCTATCTTCAGGCGGTGGCACGACAGATCAAGTCCTGCCACGCCGACGGCAAACCGCCAAGCGACAAGATGCTTGAGGTGCTCGACAAGGCCGTGCAAGAGGCTGAGCGGGCCAGCCATATCGTCCAGCGCATGCGCCAGATGGTGGAGAAACGCGATCCTGAGCGCGCGACTATCGATCTGCGCGAGGTGGTCAACGAAGCGCTCGACCTCAGCGAATTTGTTGCGCAGGGTGCCACAGTCACCATACGTCGCGTCTTTGGTATGACGCCGATTCATGTCGATGCCGATGCGACACAGATCCAGCAAATCATTCTCAACCTGCTGCGCAATGCTCTTGAGGTGGCCAAGGAGAGCGAGGAGCGCTGGGTGAAGGTATCGATCGGCTCTGATGATCGATCGGCCTTCGTATCGGTGACCGACAGCGGGCTTGGTTTCTCCGAGGACACCGGAAAGTCGTTGTTCAAGACGTTCAGTACGACAAAGAAGTCTGGCATGGGGCTTGGGCTCGCGATTTCCCGTGCGATCGCCCAGAATCATGGTGGCGATCTCATGGCCGATCCCGGCGGCAACGGGCAGGGGGCGACGTTCACGCTGATGCTGCCGATGCACCGTCCGGACGAGGCGGAAGACGATACGTGGGGGTGAGAGGCGGCGTGGCGAGCGTCGGTGGGGGAAGGAAACAGTTCAATACGGTCGTCCGGGCGGACGACAACTGGCGCGGCCAGGGGTTTCGCCGTATAAATACTTAGACCAACAAGGTCCGCGGTGGTTTTGCGGCGAGCCAGCCCTTCGGCTGGCAGGCCGTAAGGACGCGGAGCGGACGTGATCCATGGACTTGGCTAGCCGGGCGGGACCCTGGCGGTCTTCAGGGATCCTCAGATTGAGGAAGGGTGACATGGCTGAAACAGAAGGAAAAATCTTCGTTGTCGATGATGACGCCTCGGTGCGGGACGCGCTGTCGGTCATTTTCGAGATGGAAGGTTACGGTGTCAGGACATTCGCGGACGGCGACCAGTTCCTGACGGCACTCAAGACGGATAAGCCCTCTTGCGTGCTGCTCGACGTCCATATGCCGGGTAAATCCGGTCTCGACATTCTCCGCTCGATCGATGTCGGTACCTTCCCATCGCCGGTGTTCATCATCTCCGGCCAGGGTGATATCCCCATGGCTGTGAGTGCCATCAAGGCTGGTGCAACCGACTTCATCGAGAAGCCATTCGACGCCGACACGGTGGTGACGCGGGTACGCGAGGCGATTGCCTCCTACGGCCGTCACATCAACGGTGGCGCGCCCGCTCTCAGCTTCCCTGGCGCCGAGCATTTGACGCCGCGTGAGCGCGATGTTCTCCAGGAAATCACCGGCGGCGCCTCCAATAAGGAAGCCGGGCGGCGGCTTGGTATTTCCCCGCGCACCATCGAAGTGCATCGCGCACGTATCATGGAAAAGCTCGGTGCGCGCAACGCCGCCGATCTCGTCCGCATCGTGCTGACTGCGCATACGGGAGATCACGGATAAACATTGTCGGTTGATCAGGGCACACTACTTTTTCCTGCGACTGGTTAGCGTCTCGCAGATTAAGAGTGTTGCCAATGTATATCATTGTTGAGGACGATCCTTCGGTCGCCGACGCGCTGCAATCCCTGCTCTCCGGAGCGGGATTGTCGGTGCGTGTTTTTTCGACCGCCGAGGAACTCATTCATTCCGCATCTTTGACGTCCGAGGACACGATGATCGTGGACCTTGGCCTGCCCGGTATGAGCGGTGGCGAGCTTGTGCGCCATCTCGAGAAAGCCGGGGCAAACCCAAAGGTGATTGCTATCTCCGGCAAGTCTTCGCGGACGATCGCTCGCGAGACCGAGGGGCTGTCCGATCTCAAGATTCTGCGCAAGCCGCCGGCTGCCGACTGGCTGGAAGCGATCACCGCCTGATCTTATCTGCCTCGATCCTGGTTTGGTCACCCGGTTCGCCGGGTTTTTTTGTCCTGCGATGCTCGGGGAGTAGGACGGCGCGTAGCCGTATTCTCTATGTTTTTGCCTGCTTTGTGCTCGCGGTGTCCATCCTGGGACGTTCCGTGAGCGTGGTGGTAGCCTATGGTTACCACTTGGTCCGCCGCGGCCTGTCGGTGCCTTACCCAGTCATCTTTCCTCAGATGGTTAAGTAACCAAACGAATTACCGCAGGGCACATTTGTCCATATTGTGCCATTATCGATAGTGGTGCGGCCGAAGCGGACGGGTTTCGGTCGAGCTGGCGGGAAAAAGAGGCGGCCATGGACGGATGGCCGGTCGATCTTCCGGTGGCCTGACGACCACGTGTCATCGAGCATGTGTCATCGAGGAGGGATCGATGTTCATTGAGAAAAAGACGTCATTCGACGAGAGCTCCGGCGGCTTTGATAATAGTCGCCATCGCAGCCGTTATCTGGGCACCAGAGTGCGTGCGCCGGTTGACGACAGCGCCTGGACGCACTACCGCGCGTCGCCGCGTGCCCGGCTTGACCGCCATGATGCCCATTCCGTGCTGTTCCGTGAGGATGACGCGGCAAGCCACGTCTACGAAGTGGTCAGCGGTCAGATCATGCTCTATCGCCTGCTGGGCGACGGTCGTCGGCAGGTCGTCGACATTCTTGGCGAAGGCGACCTCTGCGGTCATTCGCTGACGGGCGTCTACGATTGCACGGCCGAAGCGTTGACCTACGCCGAAGTGCGGGTTCTCGATCGCCGTGACATCGATCAGTCGACCGATCTGCTCGCCCACGTCAATCGCTGTCTGCTGACGCGCATTGAGGCGCTACACAGCCACGCGGTGTTGCTCGGGCGCAAGTCGGCTACGGAACGGGTGGCTAGCTTCCTGATGCGCTTCGTGCCCGGCCGCGGCGTTGTCGGCTGTACCGGCCCGGAACGCCTGAGCGAACGGCACAGCGCCGATAGCGAGTTGGTGGTGCTTAAGATGACGCGGCAGGAGATCGCCGACTTCCTCGGCCTCACCATCGAGACGGTGAGCCGCGTGCTGTCCGATCTCAAGCGGCGCGGCGTCATCTCCATCGAGCGCAATGACCGCATTCGTCTTGTCGATGTCTGCCGTGTCTGCAAGATGACTGGCATCCACTGAGCCGGTCTGCCGGCTATACCGCCACCGAATGCCGCCCGCCCGCGCCGAGGTAGGCATCGAAGGCGGAGGCGACGAGGCGCGCCAACTCGGCGGCATGGCGCGTGATGACAAGCCGGCCGTCGTCAGCGACCACCCAGCCGGCGCCAAGTAGCGGCGCCAGTTTGTCGAGGTCGGCCGAGAAAGTGGCGGCATCGGCACCGTGGCGTGCCGCGGTGGCCGAGAGGTCGACGTCGTAGAAGCAGAGGATTTGCTCAATCACGTCGGCCCTGAGCCGGTCTTCGGGCGTCAGGACGCGCCCGCGCTCGGTTGCGAAATGGCCACCGACGATGCGTTCGCGCCAATTGCCCGTATCCGTGACGTTTTGCGCATACCCGGCCGGCGTCCGGCCGATCGACGAGGCGCCGAAGCCGATCAGCGTGTCGGCGCGGTCGGTGGTGTAGCCCTGGAAGTTGCGGCGGAGCGTCCGCTTCGACAATGCCACGGCCATGGCGTCGCTCGGTTGTGCAAAATGATCGATACCGATTGGCGCATAACCCGCCGCCGCGATCGCGCCGTGGGCTGCCCGCTCGAGTTCGAGCCGCTGTTCGCTTCCCGGTAACTTGGAAACGTCGATCAGTTTCTGGTTGGCGCGGAACCAGGGAACATGGGCGTAGCCGAACAGCGAGATGCGGTCGGGCGCAAGTGCGATCGCCGTTTCGACGGTGCGTCGGATGGAGGAGGCACTCTGTTCCGGCAAACCGTAAATCAGGTCGAAGCTCAGGGAGGAGATGCCGGCGTCCCTCAGTTGCTCGACGGCGGCGGACACCGTTTCCGCCGGCTGGATGCGGCCGATCGCTGCCTGAACGCTTGGGTCGAAGTCCTGCACGCCAAGACTAGCGCGGTTGACGCCGATGCTGGCAAGAAAACGTGCTCGCCCTTCGCCGAGATGGCGCGGATCGAGCTCGATGGCATGCTCGGTTTCCGGCCCGATATCAAAGAAGCGATGGAAGTCGCCGACGATCGCCTCAAAGGCGGCGGCGGAAAGCAGGTTGGGTGTGCCGCCGCCCCAATGGATGTGCGACACGGCCCGGCGCCCGATCCGCGCCGCCACCATGGCAATCTCCGACCTCAGGACCTCGACATAAGCCTCGATCGGCGCGTAGCGGCGGCTCGCCTTGGTGGTGCAGCCGCAGTAATGGCAGATCGAATGGCAGAAGGGGATGTGGACGTAGAGCGAGATGGGGCCGTTGTCCGCCGCCGCCCGGTCGAGGAAATCGCCATAGGTGTCCGGTCCGACATCGGCTGAAAAATGCGGCGCCGTCGGATACGAGGTATAGCGCGGTACCGTTGCGCGGATCAGGGTTTCGAGCGAAACGGCTTCGTCCTGGTAGGTCATACCCAATCCTTGGCGCCGACAGCCGGCTCAGACATTGATCGGCGTCAAACTTTGCGGCATTGAGCCGAATCAGTCGGCCATCGCCATCTCAGCGGACGGGTATCTGCCTCCTGAACCGTCTCGCTTGCAACGGCCGCCGTCTGGCTCGTATCGCACATTAAAATTAGTCCATTTTGATATAGGCAAAACGTCTTGAACTACGGTAAACCCCGTTTATTCCCAGATTGGCTTTGACCTTTGTCAAAGCTGGTGTGCGTAGACCCCACTAGGTTGTTTCCCGTGCTCTGGACGCGACGGTCCGGGGTGGGGATGCCGGGGGTGTCGGCAAACGGGCGAGGCGAGGCGCCTGTCGGCTACGGCAGGCGATCTCCGACAGAAGCGGGGCGACGAACATGACGGCGTTGAGGGCCAAACCTCTGATGTCGCTCGAGGAGACCGGTTATTCGGTTTTCCTGGGGCTGCTCTTTCTCTATTGCGTTCTGGCCGCCGGCAAGGCGGTGGATCCGGTATTTGCCTTTCATGCCACCATTGGCGCCATTGCGTCGGCGGCCGGCATCTTCCTGATCGTGAGGTCGTTCATCGACCGTGACGGAAGGGTTGAACCGGACGAGATCAACGGCAAGCCGAACTACAACCTCGGCCCGATCAAGTTCGCCTCGATCGCTGCCATGTTCTGGGGGCTCGCCGGCTTCTCGGTGGGCATTTGGATCGCCCTGGAACTGGCCTATCCGGTTCTCAATCTTGGCCTTCCCTGGACCACCTTCGGTCGTCTCCGGCCCCTGCACACGTCGGCGGTGATTTTCGCCTTTGGCGGTAACGTGCTGCTCGCGACATCCTTCTATGTCGTGCAGCGCACCAGCCGGGCCCGTATGCCGGGCCTCGTCACGCCATGGTTCGTCATCCTCGGCTACAACGTGTTCATCGTGCTTGCCGGTACGGGCTATGTGCTGGGCGTTGGCCAGGGTAAGGAATACGCCGAGCCGGAGTGGTACGCCGATCTTTGGCTGACCATCGTCTGGGTCGCCTATCTGCTGATCTTCCTGGCGACGCTGTGGCGGCGCAAGGAGCCCCACATCTACGTGGCGAACTGGTTCTATCTGGCGTTTATCGTCACCATCGCCATGCTGCACATCGTCAACAACGCGGCGGTGCCGGTCAGCTTCTTTGGTTCCAAGTCCTATGTCGTCTGGTCGGGCGTGCAGGACGCCATGGTGCAGTGGTGGTACGGCCATAACGCGGTGGGCTTCTTCCTCACCGCCGGCTTCCTCGCCATCATGTATTATTTCGTGCCGAAGCGGGCCAATCGGCCGGTCTATTCCTACCGGTTGTCGATCATCCACTTCTGGGCGCTGATCTTCCTCTATATCTGGGCCGGTCCCCATCATCTCCATTATACCGCGCTGCCCGAGTGGGCTTCGACGCTCGGCATGGTGTTCTCGGTGATGCTGTGGATGCCGTCCTGGGGTGGCATGATCAACGGTCTGATGACGCTGAGCGGTGCCTGGGACAAGCTCCGCACCGATCCGGTGTTGCGTCTCCTCGTGGTGTCGGTCGCCTTCTATGGCATGTCGACCTTCGAGGGACCGCTGATGTCGATCAAGTCGGTCAACTCGCTCAGCCACTACACCGACTGGACCATCGGCCATGTGCATTCGGGCGCTCTCGGCTGGGTCGGCTACGTCTCATTCGGTGCGCTCTACTGCCTGGTTCCCTGGATCTACGGCAAGCGGGACGTTTACTCCTTGAAGCTGGTCGACTGGCACTTCTGGATCTCGACGCTCGGCATCGTGCTCTACATCACCTCCATGTGGGTGTCGGGTATCATGCAGGGCCTGATGTGGCGCGCCTACACCAACCTCGGTTTCCTGCAGTATTCCTTCGTCGAAACGGTCGAGGCGATGCACCCCTACTACGTCATCCGTGCGTTGGGCGGCATCCTCTTCCTGAGCGGCGCGGTGATCATGGCGGTCAACCTTTATCTCACCATTCGCCATGGCGAAGCCGAGAAACCTGCCGCTGACGTGGCTCTGGCTCCGGCCGAGTAAGGAGACGACTGATGAGTCTCATGCAAAAGCATGTGGTGTTCGAACGGAACTCCATCGTCCTCCTGATCGGTATTCTGATCGTGGTGGCTATCGGTGGCCTGGTCGAGATCGTGCCGTTGTTCTACCTCAAGAGCACCATAGAAACGGTGACGGGGATGCGTCCCTACTCGCCGCTGGAGCTCGCGGGCCGCAACATCTTCGTTCGCGAAGGCTGCTATCTCTGCCACAGTCAGATGATCCGCCCGATGCGCGACGAGATCGAGCGCTACGGCCATTTCTCGTTGGCGGCCGAGAGCCAGTACGATCACCCGTTCCAGTGGGGGTCGAAGCGGACGGGGCCTGATCTTGCCCGTGTCGGAGGCAAGTACTCCGATGATTGGCACGTCGCCCATCTGACCGACCCGCGCTCGGTAGTGCCGGCCTCCGTCATGCCGCCCTACGCTTTCCTGAAGGAAGCGCCGCTCAAGGGGGAGCGCATCGGCGAAGACATGAAGACGCTGCGGCTTGAAGGGGTGCCCTACACCGACGAGGAGATCGCCAACGCCACGGCCGACCTCAAGGCGCAGGTGAGCCCGGACGGTACAGCTGATGCTCTGCTCGCCCGCTATCCCAAGGCGGTGGTGCGCGATTTTGACGGCAATCCGAACAAGCTCAGCGAGATGGATGCGCTGATCGCTTATCTTCAGATGCTTGGCACGTTGGTCGATTTCTCGACCTACGATGACAAAGCCAACCTGCGTTGAGGTGGAGCCATGGACTTCAGCTATGAACAGGTTGCCATCTTTGCCCAACAGAGCGGGCTTCTGTACTTCTTCCTGATCTTTGCGGCCATTTGCGTCTACGCGCTCTGGCCTAAGAACAAGACGAAGTTCGACCACGCCGCGCAGATCCCGCTTGAGGAGGATTGAGCCATGGCTCATGAGGAAATCGACAAGGTCACTGGCGTGGCGACCACCGGCCACGAGTGGGACGGGATCAAGGAACTGAACAACCCGCTGCCGCGCTGGTGGCTTTGGGTGTTCTACGCCTGCATCGTCTTTGCGATCGGCTACGCCTTTGTCTACCCGGCGGTTCCGCTTGTCTCGAGTTATTCCAAGGGGCTGCTCGGCCACTCGCAACGGGCTTCGGCGCTTGCCGAGACCCAGGCCGGTCAGGCCGCGCGCGCTGAGGTGGGCAAGGGGCTCGCCAATGCCAGCCTCGATCAGATCAAGAACGATCCCAAGATGCTGGAATTCGCCATGGCGCAGGGCCGCGCCGCCTTCGGCGACAACTGCGCCCCTTGTCATGGTTCCGGCGCGACCGGCTCCAAGGGTTATCCCAACTTGCAGGATGACGACTGGCTGTGGGGCGGCACTCTGACCGACATCGAGCACACCATCACCGTCGGCGTTCGCTCGACCAGCCCGGACACGCGCATGAACGACATGCCGCGCTTCGGTGAAGATGGCCTGCTTGATGCCAAGCAAATCCGCAACGTCGCCGGCTTCGTGCTGTCGCTGTCGGGCAGTTCCGTCAAGGGTGCCGACGTCGAGGCGGGTAAGCAGATCTTCGCCGAGAACTGCACCAGCTGCCACGGGGAAGACGCCAAGGGCAGCCATGAGTTGGGTGCGCCCAACCTCACCGACAAGGTTTGGCTCTATGGCGGCGATGAAGCGTCGGTGATCAACACGATCACCCATGCCCATCGGGGCGTCATGCCGACATGGGGTGGCAAGCTCGATCCGGTGACCATCAAGTCGCTGGCGATCTATGTTCACGACCTCGGCGGCGGTACTTGATCCTAAGCCTTCAGTGGAACGGGAGCGACGGTGGGCAATCAATGCCCGCCGTCGTCTGTCGAAAGGCCCGGTGAGGGCAGGACGGCATTGTCGAATTCGCGGTTCGTTCTTCGGTCTTTTTTATGCTAATGTGCTAATAATAGAGGCAATTGCTTATATGATCGACTGCTAGACGAAAAAGGCGGTCTCCGGGAGACGAAGGCAACATGCGGGTCGACGAGAACGTGACGACCGGTGGCGACAACTATTACGCTGCTGCCAAGAAGAACTATCCGGCGGCGGTCAGTGGCCGTCTCAGGACCATCAAATGGTCCGTGCTGATCATCACGCTCGGCATCTACTATTTTCTGCCCTTTATCCGTTGGGATCGCGGCCCGGACGCACCGGGCCAGGCGGTGCTGATCGACATGGCCGGCCGCAAGGCCTATTTCTTTGGCGTCGAGATATGGCCGCAGGAGGTTTATTATCTCACGGGCCTGCTCGTGCTCGCTTCCATCGCCCTGTTCCTGATGAACGCGGTGGCCGGCCGCATCTGGTGCGGCTATCTCTGTCCGCAGACTGTTTGGACCGACCTCTTTTTCGCCGTTGAGCGCTGGATCGAAGGTGATCGTCGCGACCGCATCCTGATGGACCGTGCGCCGATGAGCGCCGGTAAATTTATGCGCAAGTCGGCAAAGCACGTCATCTGGCTGTTGATCGCGGTTGGTACGGGTGGCGCCTGGGTGCTCTATTTCGGCGATGCGCCGACCATCGTGAAGGACGTGTTTACCGGCAACGCCGCGCCGATCGTTTACATCTGGATCGGCATTCTGACCTTCACCACCTACTCGCTGGCCGGCTTCATGCGCGAGCAGGTCTGCCTCTACATGTGCCCGTGGCCGCGTATCCAGGCAGCGCTGACCGATGAGTGGGCGCTCAATGTGACCTATCGCACCGACCGAGGTGAGCCCCGCAAATCTGTGAGGATCGGTGAGCGGGCTAAGGCGGCGGGCGAAGCGGTTGGTGACTGCATCGACTGCAAGGCGTGTGTCCAGGTTTGCCCCACCGGCGTGGATATTCGAGAAGGCCTTCAGCTCGGCTGTATTCAATGCGGCCTTTGCATCGACGCCTGCGATACCGTGATGCACAAGGTTGGCCGTGAGCCAGGGCTGATCGGCTACGATACAGACATGAACATCGCCCGTCGCAGCGAGGGCAAGCCGCCGATCTATCGCATCGTGCGGCCGCGCACCGTGCTTTATGCGGCGCTGATCGTCCTCATCGGCGGCTTTATGATCTACACGCTCGCCAATCGTGCCTTCCAGGGTGTCAGCGTCTTGCATGACCGCAATCCGCTCTACGTCAACCTGTCCGATGGCGGCACCCGTAACGGCTATACGGTGCGCCTCATCAACAAGCGTCCGCACGAACGGCACTTCGCGCTGACCGTGTCCGGCCTCCCGGAAGGCTTTACGCTGGAAGCTCAGGGCGTAGCCGCCGCCAGTGGCAAGCCGGTGGTCGAGGTCGCGGCCGACACGACGCGCGAGCTGCGTGTGCTGGTCATGGTGCCGAACGGCATTGTGCTGCCGGCATCGACACCGATCGAGTTCTACATCGTCGACACCGACAACGGTGAGAAAGCCTCCACGTCCGACTTCTTTAAAACCGCGGCTCCCAACTGAGCCGACCCCGCCGGAGTAGCGTCTGCAAGGTTGCGAACATCTCGCAAAAGGCGGATGCTTGGTCTTGACCCAGAAGGAGACCAACCGAATGACTGCTACCTCCGAGGACGTCGCCCGTGGCCGCCGCCTGACTGGGAGAGGCGTCTTTCTTTGGCTGTTCGCCTTCTTTGGCGTGGTGTTCGCAGTGAATGGGGCCTTTGTCTATTTCGCAGAGTCGACCTTCCCTGGCCTTGAGGTGGAATCGAGCTACAAGGCCGGTCAGGAGTTTGAAGGCGAGGTTCAGGCGGGTAAAGCCCAGGCGGAACGCGGATGGACGGTGGATGCCGCCGTCCGGCCGGTGGGCGACGACGCCTCGGTTGAGATCCATTTTCGTGACAAGGCGGGAGCCGATCTCCACGGGCTCGACGTTCGGGCCAGCTTGATCCATGCCGTCGATCCGAACAATGATCATTCGGCCAGTCTGCCGGAGGTGGCGAGTGGTACCTATCGCACGGTGCTACCGAAGGTTCAGGCCGGCATGTGGGAGCTGACCATCGAGGCCTATAAGGGCAATGAGCGGATGTTCTTGAGTCACAACCAGCTCCGCCTCGTCCGCTGACGAAGGGAGATACCGTGAACATAGCGGTGGATGTCGGTCCCCTCGAAGCCGCTCCGGCGGGACAGCCCGTTGATCACGATTGGGACGCCTACACGGTGGCCGACCGCGACGGCACCCGCCGCATGGAACTTGCAGTCGATGGCATCACCTGCGCCGCCTGCCTGACTGATATCGAACGCGGTCTCCGTCGCTTGCCGGGAATAGTGCGCGCGCGCGTCAATGTCAGCAGCCGCCGTACCTCCGTGGTCTTTTCGCCGGACAAGGTCACGCCGCGCGCCGTGCTGGACCGTATGTCGGCGATTGGTTACCCGGCCCAACCCTTCGATCCGGCCTTGCAGCGCGACAACCGCTCCGCTGAGGCACGGGAGCTTTTGAAATGCATGGGCGTCGCCGGCTTTGGCGCCATGAACGTCATGCTGATGTCGGTTGCTGTGTGGTCCGGCAATGTCACCGACATCACGCCGGAGACGCGAGATTTCTTCCATTTCATGAGTGCGCTCGTCGCGCTTCCGACGGTGGCCTACGCCGCGCGGCCCTTCTTTCGAAGTGCCTTCGCCGCCATCCGTCGCCGCTCGCTCAACATGGATGTGCCCATTTCGATCGGCGTCTGCCTCGCCATGGGCCTTTCCATCTTCAATACGCTGACCCACGCCCTTGAGGCCTATTTCGACAGCGCGCTTATGCTGCTGTTCTTCCTGCTGCTCGGTCGCTTCCTCGACGAGAACATGCGCCGGCGCACAGCGGTGGAGGCTGAGACGCTGGCGACTCTGCGTGCCGACTCGGCGCTGAAGCGCGGAGACGGCGATAGCCTGGTCCGGGTTCCCCTCAGCGCCGTTCGCCCCGGCGATATCGTGGTGGTGCGGCCCGGAGAGAGGGTTCCCGTCGATGGCGAAGTGCTCTCCGGTCGTTCCGATGTCGACCGCAGCCTGGTCACTGGCGAAACACTACCGGCGCTGGTCGCTCCAGGTGATATCGTGCATGCCGGTACGCTGAACGGCGCCGGTCTTCTGACGATTGTGGTCACCGCTGCTGTCGAGGGCACGCTGATGGCCGAAATCGAGCGGCTGATTAGTGAGGCTCAATCAGCGAAATCCGGTGCACTCCGTCTGGCCGATCGCGCCGCCCGTGCCTATGCCCCGGTCGTTCATTCCTCGGCATTCCTCACCGCCGCCGGGTGGCTGATCGCCGGTGCCGGTTGGCATACGGCGCTAATCAACGCCATCGCAGTCCTGATCATCACTTGCCCCTGCGCGCTCGCACTCGCCATACCGGCGGTGCAGGTGACGGCGGCGGGGCGATTCTTCCGCAATGGAATTTTGCTCAATGCGGGCGACGCCATCGAGCGTCTCGCTCGCGTCGACACCATCGTCTTCGACAAGACGGGAACGCTGACCAGCCCCGAGCCATTGTTGGCCAACCGAGGCGATGTGTCCGACGACGTGCTCGACCTTGCCGGTCGCCTGGCCCGCGCGAGCCGGCACCCGCTTGCCGAGGCGCTGTCGCGCGCGTCCGGCACGACCGGCACCATCGACGGTTCGCGTGAGATAACCGGTGAGGGCGTCGAGGCGGATCTGGCGGGACGGACCTTGCGGCTCGGCTCGCTTTCCTTTTGTGGCATTGGCGACGCGCTTGGAGATCCAGTGCGTGCGGCCTATCCCGACGCTTCGCTGATCGCTTTCTCGGATGGCGATCAGACGGCGGTGTTCGCCTTTGCTCAGCGTCTCAAGGCGGACGCCGTTGAAGTTGCCGCGGAGCTCCGGGCCAAGGGTTATGGCCTGATGATTCTTTCCGGCGACCGTGCGACGGCTGTTGCCGCCGTGGCGGAAAAGCTTGGCATTTCCGACTGGCAGGCCGAGATTGACCCGGCCGGCAAGATCGCCCGGCTCGACGCGCTGAAGGCGAAGGGACAAAGGGTGCTGATGGTCGGCGACGGTCTCAACGACGCTCCCTCGCTCGCCGCCGCTCACGTATCGTTGTCACCCGTCTCCGCTGCCCACTTGGCGCAGGCGGCGTCGGACGCTGTCTTCCTCGGCGACCATCTGAAGCCGGTCGTGGTCGCCCTCGACGTTTCTCGCGCTGCCTATCGCCTGATGAAGCAGAATCTCTGGACGGCGGTGGTCTACAATCTGATTGCCGTGCCGATCGCCGTGCTTGGCTACGTCACGCCGCTGATTGCCGCGGCCGCCATGTCGGGCTCGTCGCTGATTGTGACCTTGAATGCGTTGCGTCTCCGCCGTGTTGCGACGCCACCGTCCGAACGGCCGCCGGAGGCAGTCGCCGCCGCCCGTGAGGACCAAGCCCAGGAGCCGGCATGAGTGTTCTCGTCTATCTCGTGCCCGCCGCTCTTCTCCTGGGGCTTCTTGGCCTCGCCGGTTTCATGTGGTCGCTGAAAACAGGGCAATACGAGGATCTCGAGGGGGCCGCTTGGCGCATCCTTGAAGACGACGACATTGAGGATACCCTGGAGGATCCTCCCGAAGGTGCGCGCGGACACGTTCCAGAGGGCGAAGAGCGGCGCAAGGGCTGACCGCGGTATCTTAGATCCCGCCAACCTCAAGATACCCGCCAAATGAAAACGGGACCGACGTTGACGCCAGTCCCGCATTGTCTTTTGCCGTGTCGGCGCGCCGTCAGCCGCCAGCGGCGCTGAAAATCTGCTGGCGGACGGTCTTTTCCACCTCCGGCACGCTCGGCTCGGAGAACGGCAGGCTGAGAGTTTCCCAAACGTCGACCAGCGCATCGCGCAGATGCTCGATCACCGCGTCATTGTGGAAGGGCGTCGGCGTGATCCGGAGGCGCTCGGTGCCGCGCGGCACCGTGGGATAGTTGATCGGCTGGATGTAGATGCCGTGCTTCTCAAGAAGGATGTCGGTCGCCTTCTTGCAAAGATCGGGGTTGCCGACCAGCACCGGCACGATATGCGTCACCGACGGCATGACCGGCAGTCCGGCGGCTCTCAGCACCGCCTTGGTACGGGCTGCCTGTTGCTGATGTGCTTCGCGCTCGGCGCGGCTTTCCTTGAGATGGCGGATCGAGGCGGTCGCGGCGGCGCAGAGGCCGGGCGGCAGCGCCGTTGTGAAGATGAAGCCGGGGGCGTAGGAGCGAACGGCATCGACCAGCGACTTCTTGCCGGTGATATAGCCACCCATCACGCCAAAGCCCTTGGCCAGCGTGCCCTCGATCACGTCCATGCGGTCCATGACACCGTCGCGCTCGCAAATGCCGGCGCCACGGTCGCCATACATGCCAACCGCATGCACCTCGTCGATGTAGGTGAAGGCATTATACTTGTCGGCGAGATCGGCGATCCTCTCGATCGGCGCGACATCACCGTCCATCGAATAGACGCTCTCGAAGACGATCAGTTTGGCACGGTCGGGGCCGGCGGCGATCAGCAACTCCTCAAGATGGCCGAGATCGTTGTGCCGCCAGATCTGCTTGGAGACACCCGAAGACCGTACCCCGTGGATCATCGAGGCATGATTGAGCGCATCGGACAGGATCAGACAGTTGGGCAGCAGCTTGGCGATGGTCGAGATCGCCGCCTCGTTGGAGACGTAGCCGGAGGTAAACACCAGCGCCGCTTCCTTGCCGTGCAGATCGGCGAGCTCATGCTCGAGCTGAACCAACGGATGATTGGTGCCGGAAATATTGCGCGTGCCGCCGGCTCCGGCGCCCATCGCTTCGGCGGCGGCGGTCATGGCGCCGATCACCTTGGGGTGCTGGCCCATGCCGAGATAGTCGTTCGAACACCAGACGGTGATCTCGCGTGTCCCGCCGCCCTGATGCCAAAGAGCGGTAGGAAACCGTCCGGCCATCCGCTCCAGTTCGGCGAATACGCGGTAGCGCTTCTCGTCCTGCAGGGCCTGAACGGCACTCTCGAACACCGCATCATAGTTCATGATTGAGCCAATCCCTCCGACGCCCGACAGGCGTACGTCTCTTCATGAACGGATCGCCGTGCATGCCGCCGACGGTCCGCCGTCTTTCCACCTACGATAACCTACGCACATTACTGCGAACCGCCCTTGATCACGATCAAATCATAAACTGTCTTGATCAGCGGTTTCAGCGAAAAGACGAGGAAGCCCTCGATATTCATGCGCGGTCACAGCGTTTTGAACGGGTCCAAAAACCCGACGCATCTGCCTGAATTTAAAGCACGGTGTCGCTGAAGTCTCAAGCTGTTTCCTCCTGTCGAATGCTGGAACCGGTGAGCGGCCATGCAGGCCGGGCATCCAGCGCGACCTTTGGTTATTGTCGAAAGCCAGCCGGAGCTTTGACAACGCACCTAACCGCTTTTTCACCTTTGGCTGTTAGGAGGAAAGCGAAGGAGTATGCCGGTGCAGCTTGATCTGTCATCCCTGACCTTTTTGGTCGTGGAAGATAGCGCCTACATGCGCACGATCCTAAGGACGATGCTGCAAGGCTTCGGCGCGCGACGAATCGTGGAAGCCGAAGACGGCGCCTCGGGTCTTGAAGCAATGGACCGCGCCAATCCGGACATTCTCATCCTCGATTGGGTCATGCCGATCCTCGACGGCGCCGACATGGTGCGGATGATCCGCGTTCCGTCCAATCCTTTCGCGTATATTCCGATCATCATGGTCACTGGCCACACCGAGCGCAGCCGGATCATCGAGGCCCGTCGGCTCGGGATTCATGAGCTGTTGTGCAAGCCGATCTCGGCCAAGTCGCTTTACCAGCGCATCCAGTCGGTGGTGCTGGCGCCGCGCGACTTCGTCAAGACGCCGACATATTTCGGCCCGGCGCCGCGCGAGATCCGTAACCGTCAAAATATCTGGCAGGCCAAACCCGGCGACAAAGCCGCCTCCTGAGGCGCTTCTTTCATCGCCCCTGCAACTCTTTGCTTCGCTCGACGTTGAATCTGCTGTCGACGGCCCATTTTCGCCGCAACTCGCACGATAGCCGTCTCCCTGGAGGCACGACATGGCGCGCACCCTCAGTTGTCTGGCTTTTCTATCAATGGCCGCTGTTGGGGTATCGGGCTTAGCCTCCCCGGCCAGTGCCCTCGACGCTCCCTCGGCCGCCCCTCAAGGCGCGCCCGTCTGCTTGGTTGGCCTTGGCTCGGGCGATGGCTCTCCCGCTTGGTCCGAGCTCGATGTGACGGCAAGTCGTAGCGTCGATCTCGATCTTGCATATGGCGCCGGCCTGACGGTCGCTTGCGGCACGTTCGGAGCCCCCCAATCCCGCCCGACTGCGATCGGTACTCCCAACCGCGCCGCCGACCCATCGGCCAAGGGCGACTTCGGTTCGCTGTGACGGTCGCTAGACGCCCTCAGCCGGTCGGTATCTGAAAGGCGGCGTCTAGCCGCTCGAAGCGCATGCCTTTCGCAACGAGAAGACGGATCCCCTCGACAACGCCGGCTCCTGCCGGTCGTTCCGGATGATTGATGTGGGCGATGATCACGTCGCCGGGCTTTGCCGCCGCAATGCGTTTGCTCACCGAGGCGGCTGGCAATGAGGCGCCAACGTCGGCGTTGAGGGAATAGCCAGCGATCCGATATCCGAGGTTACCAATCAGTTCGACAGCATCACGGCTGTAACGCGCCGACGCGTCTCGATACCAGACAGGCGCCCGACCGAAGGTCGCGGTTACCGCCGCGGCGCCGCCCAAAACCTCCTGCGATACAGCCGTCAGCGATCCGGCGGTCGGCAGGCCGAAGACGCTCGGTTGGTCGGTGATGGCCGGCACGTGATTTTCGCCGTGGTTTTCAATTTCGAACAGGTCGGAATGGGCCAGAAGTAGTGCCGCGGTCGCCGCGTTGCGCCTCAGCCAGCGGTGCGTGACGAACACCGTGGCCGGGATGTGCTCGGCGATCAGTTCGTCGAGGATACGACTATCGACGGTGCCGGAACAGGCATCGAAGGTGAGGGCCACAGCCCGATCACCAGCCGGCAGCACCAAGCGCGGCTCGATATCGTGGGCCAAAACGGGAGAAGCTGCCATTACGGCGATGGCAACAAGAAGAAACCGCATTGCTCGACTCTCTAAAGTCCTGATGGCGCGTCGATGCGCCGGCGGCGTGTCGAAATCAAGGCTGCCGTCGTGCCGCTGAAAATCCACAACTGACACTCAGGATTTGCTCCTCTCGGATTTCCTCCCGTGTCTATCATGCCGCCGGATTTGCTCCGCATCGTCCTGCTGGTCGCTTCCAATCATCAGCTTTGGGCGGCGGTACCGGCCTTCTGGGCGGATGCGTTGGCAGCAATGACCGGATTGCCGGGGGCGAGGGTCAATGCCTCGGCGAACAGCAGTTTCGCCGCGTCACGATTGCCTCTCAGCCATTGCGACCACCCCATGTTGTTGACCACCTCGCCGCGTCGTCCGGCGATAGCGATCACCTGCGCATAGGCCTTGTCGGAGGCATCGAATCTGCCGAGGCGATCGGAGGCGGCGGCAAATCCGAGCCAAGCCTCCGGATCGAGCGGATCCTTGGCAAGGGCAGCGCGGAAGGTGCGTTCGGCACCAGCAAAGTCACTCTGGCGGAAGGCCGCTTTGGCTCGATCGCGCAAGGTGGCTTGCTGGCTCGCGAACTGTGAATGCTCCGGTCCGCCATCGATGAGCGCGTCCTCGAAAGCTGTACTGCAGGCACTGAGCGGTGCCGAAAGGAGAAGCACGAGCGCGGGTATGAAAAAATGACGATCCATGATGCATACCTTTATGGATCGTTGGAGCGTAGAAGAGATGGTATAAATCTGCGTCAAGGATTCATATTCAATTTTAGAAAGATAGAGGACTGAAGTAATTCTTAAGGCGTGTGGCGATACTGAATTTCATTAAGGGCCTGTTCATAGGCTTGATCAATTATCGCTCCGAGTTGATCTGTGGGCGGGGAAAAAAGAAAAATGATCAGGCTCAACAGCATCGCCGGACGATTCTATGCCTTGATAGCGTTGGCTGTCCTGGCGGTCGCTGGTGTCGCCGGGCTGTCGACCTATGAACTCACCGCCACTAACCGGGTTCATCGGACCGAGACATTACGTTCTATTACGGATGGCGCGTTGTCCTCGGTCGGTCACTTCGCAGATCTGGCAAAAAGCGGTACGCTCGACGAGGCGACGGCGAAGAAGGAGGCTCTCGCGACCCTTTCCGCCATGCGCTACGACGGCAATGAGTATTTCTTTGTCATCGACTTTGACGCCCACATGGTCATGCATCCGATCAAGCCAGAGCTTGATGGCAAGGATCTTTCCGCCTCCACCGATCCAGCAGGCGCGCACTTGTTTAAAGACATGGCACAACTGGCCCAAAACGGTGGCGGCTTTTACAGCTATTTGTGGCCGCGTCCCGGCGCTGAGCGGCCGGTGGCCAAAACCAGTTATGTGCTGCCTCTCCCCGCCTGGCGTTGGGCGATCGGCACGGGTGTCTATGTGGATGACATCGCCGCTGAAAACCGGTTGTCCGTGATCTGGGCGGCGGTTTCCACGCTGGTGATCGCCGTGCTTCTGGTGCTCGTCGCAAGCCTCCTTACCCGTACCATCACCCGTCCCATGAGCGCGTTACGCGTCTCAATGGCTGATATCGCGGAGGGGCGACACGCCGAGGTCGCGGGCATCGAGCGTACCGACGAAGTGGGCGAGATGGCGCGTGTTGTCGATGTTTTCCGGCGCCATGCCGAGGAGCGCGATGCCTTGCGCGCCGAACAGGAGCGCGCCGACCGAGACCGTCAGCACCGTCGCGAAACGGTGGAGCTGCTCATTTCCAGTTTTGGCGACGAGGTCGGGCGGCAGCTCGACGCGGTGATTTCAGAAATGGACGGCCTCGACCGGTTGGCCCACGATCTTTCCTCTTCCGGCGAGGAGACGGAGCGGCTGGCCGGAACTGCGGCTCAAGGGGCCGAGAAGTCGGCCGACAGTGCCTCGGCGGTCGCTTCCGCATCCGACGAATTGCGTGGCGCCATATCCGAAATTTCACAGCAGATCGCCAGAACGTCCGAGGTGACCTTGCGCGCCGCCGAAATGGTCGACGGGGCGAACAAACGGGTCGGCGAGTTGGCAGAACTGGCAGTCGCCATCGGTGAAGTGGTGACGCTGATCGACAATATCGCCGCTCAAACAAACCTTCTGGCCCTCAACGCCACCATCGAGGCCGCCCGCGCCGGTGAGGCGGGGAGGGGGTTCGCGGTGGTGGCGAGCGAGGTGAAATCACTGGCCGCCCAGACGGCCACGGCAACAAGCACCATTTCCGAAAAGATCGAAAGCATCCAATCGTCGACCGGCGAGACCGTCGACGCCATCCGCTCGATCGGCGTGGTCATGAGCGAGGTCCGCTCCTACACCACCGCCATCTCAGCGGCGATCGAAGAACAGGGCGTCGTCACGGGATCCATCGCGGCCAACATTGGAGCGGTGTCCTCGGGAGCCGCCGATCTGACGCATAGTGTTGGCGGCGTGACGGCGGCGGCCGGAAAGTCCCGCGCCGCGGCCGGGTCGGTTTTCACCACCTCCGCCGATGTGACGGCCAAGACCGCCGAGCTTCGCCGGCGGGTGCGATCTTTCCTCGACGATGTGGCTGCCGCCTGATCAACTGTTGAACTTCACCACCACCGGCCAGATGGCGATGAAGAGCACCACCGGCAGGATGCAAGCCGTGACGGGTACCGACAGTTTGGCCGGCAGGGCATAGGCTTTTTCCTCGGCGGCGGACAGGCGCTGATGGCGCATGTCTTCGGAGAAGACGCGGAGTGCGTCGGAAAGGCTTGAACCCAGTTCGCGCGACTGTTGAAGCAGCGTTGCAAAGGCGCGCACTTCCGGCACGCCGACACGATCGGCCAGCGTCTGCAAGGCAAGCTCCATCGGACGCCCAGCCCGGACTTCGAGGCACAACACCTGAAGATTGACGCCAAGCGCTGGATACATCGGCGCCAACTCCTGCGTCACGCGCTCCAGGCTGCCTTCCATGGAAAGGCCCGCGTTGGCGCAGACGCCCATCAGATCCATGAAATCGGGAAAGGCAATGCGGTTTTGCCGCAGCACAGTCTTGGCAAGCCGGTCGACGTAGAGGCTCGGGCCAAGATAGCCGGCGATGGCGGAAACGAGCAGGACGAGAAGCAGCGTCGTCGTCTTGGGCTCAAAGCCGGTCCCGGCTACAAGCAGAAGCACGCCGACCGGCAACCCGACCGCGCCAGCGATGCGGGCAAGAAAGAACAGACCAACGGCATGCGGTGAAAACAGGCCGGCGCGGATCATCCGCTGGCGGGCCAACTTCATCTTGCCGGCATCGCCGCTGCTGAGAATGCCGTTCGCTTGGGCGAGGAACTTTTCCAGCGTCGGTGGCAGGCGACTGCTGTCCGATGCGAGGCTGAGAGCCGATAGCGCATCATCGCCCGCCTCATCGCCAGCCGCTTCACGCTTCGACGTCGGCAGGTCGACCTTGAGACGACGCTTGACGCGCCGGCTACGTTTTAGCGATCCGGTCACGGCCGTGGCAATGGCCGCCGACATGGCAACGAGGGCCGCCAGCACCATGAGTTCGGGGCGGGCCGCTACGGTATCGAGAACAAGGCGGATGACGTCGAGCATAAAGGCCTCAGAAGCGGAAGCTGATCATCTTCTTCATCATCAGGTTGCCAACGCCGAGCCAGGTGACGGCGCCGACAAGACCCCAGGTGGTCATTGGCTTGCCCCAGACCGAGCCGTAGTAGTCCGGCGATATGAAATTGAGGGCACCGAACAACATGACAGGCATGGCGGTCAGGAAGATGGCCGAGATCCGTCCCTCGGCTGAGATGGAGCGGATCTTGCGCCGCATCTTGATGCGCTGGCGGATCACGTCGGTGAGGTTCTGCAGGATTTCGCGCAGGTTGCCGCCGGTCGACGATTGGATCGACACGGCCGTGACGAACAGCGGCAAGTCTTCCTGACCGACGCGGACCTGCATGTTGACAAGTGCCGTCACCAGGTCGGCGCCGTAGGTGACCTCATCGGTCATCATGCCGAACTCCGTGCCGATCGGATCGGGCATCTCGCGCGCCACCATGGACATGGCCACGGGCACTGGATGTCCAGCCTTGAGGCTACGGACGATCAACTCGATCGCCTCGGGAAACTGCAGAGCGAATTTCATTTGCCGTCGGTTACGCCGCATGCGCAACGCCATGACCGGCAGCACGAAGCCGCCGAGCGGCAGTGCGATGGCGGTCTTAATGAGGTCGTGGTTGGTAAAATTGAAGACCAGGCCGGCGATGATGACGCCGGTGGCGGCAAACAGCATCATCAGCTTGGTCAGGCCGATGGTGATGCCGCATTGGACGATCAGCTGGCCGAGCCAGGCAAGGTGACGAGGCATGCCGCCGGCGGCGGTGAGGCCACGCTCACGCCTGAGCATCACCATCACTTCCTGTCGGTTGGCGTCTGGCGCGGAAACCCGGAGCCGGCGGTTGACCTGCCGACGATCAGAGCCGGCGTTCACCGTCAGAAGATATACCGCTTCGGCCAGGAAGGCGGCGGCGAAGCCGGCGAAGGCGTAGAACAGATACATCTCGTTCATGCCGGCCTCACAAGAGCGGTTTGGTGGGGTCGAAATAGGCGCTCGGCACGGAAATTCCCTTGGCCACGAGATCGTCGAGGAAGCGCGGCCGGATGCCTGTGGCGCGGAATTCGCCCACCACGGTGCCGTCCGCTTCGGTGCGCAGGCGATTGAAGCGGAAGATCTCCTGCATCTGGATGATGTCGCCTTCCATGCCGGTGATTTCGGAAATGGAGGTGACGCGGCGCTTGCCGTCGGAAAGGCGGGTCAGTTGCAGGATCAGCCGGATGGCCGAGGCAATCTGCGAGCGGATGGAGGATACGGTCATTGGCATGCCGGTCATGCCCAGCATCTGTTCCAGTCGGGCAATGGCGTCGCGCGGCGTATTGGCGTGAATGGTGGCCATCGATCCCTCGTGGCCGGTGTTCATGGCCTGCAGCATGTCGAAGGCCTCTTCGCCTCGGCACTCGCCGAGGATGACGCGATCGGGGCGCATGCGCAGCGCATTCTTGACGAGGTCGCGCTGACGGATCTCGCCATGGCCCTCGGTATTGGCCGGCCGCGTCTCCATGCGGGCGACATGCGGTTGCTGCAGTTGCAGCTCGGCGGCATCCTCGATGGTAATCAGCCGCTCGTCCGGTGAGATGAACGCTGAGAGGGCGTTGAGCATGGTTGTCTTGCCGGTGCCGGTACCTCCTGAGATCAGCGTGGTCACACGGGCATTGACGGCGGCGGCCATCAACTCACCCATCGGCTTGGCCAGTGCTCCGACGTCGATCAGCCGGTCGAGCGACAGTTTCTTCTTAGCGAATTTGCGGATGGAGACCAACGGCCCGTCGACGGCGATCGGACGGATCGCTGCGTTGAAGCGTGACCCGTCGAGCATGCGGGCGTCGCAGGTCGGATGGCTTTCATCGACGCGGCGGCCCACCGCGGCGACAATCTTGTTGATGATGCGGAGAAGGTGCGCCTCGTCCTTGAAGGGAATGTTGATCGGCTCGAGCTTGCCGAAGCGTTCGACGAAGCAGTTCTGGTGGCCATTGATCAGGATGTCGTTGACGGTGGGGTCGCGCATGATCGCCTCGAGCGGCCCGAGCCCCATCATCTCGTCGTAGACGGCGGTGACGAACTCACCGAACTCCTGTTCATTGAGCGCGAGCCGCTCTTCGGTGGCAAACGCGCTCACCTGTCCGTAGATCTCACGCATCACCGCGTCGGGCGACAGCTTTTCAAGCTGAGAAAGATTGAGGTCCTCGATCAGGCGTTTATGCAGCTTATCCTTGGCAGCGATCAGCTTTTCGTTGATCGGCTTGGGGAGCGGCAACGGCTCCATCTCACGCAATGGCGCCACCTGGATCAGCGGCGCGGCAGGGCGCTCGGCCAAGAGCGGGACCGACGCGTCGCTCGATGGCGGGGTCTGGAAGCGGCTACGCATGGCGCCGGCCCTTGGTAAGAGTTGGTGCGTCGGAGCGTTTCAGCCGGGCGAGCAGCGAGCGGAGCGGCGCGGTCCAGGATGAGGCGGCGAGTTCGGTGGGGTCGGCGATGATCGCCCTGAGGTCGGTGATCACCCGGGAGTTGGGTGCCACCTCGCCGAGGGGACGGCCCTGATCGAGGGCTTCTCGCACGGCCTTGTAGTCGTTGGCGACCGAGCCGGCAAAGGTGTCGCCGAACAGCTCCTTGACCTCGGCGAGCGATATGCTGGGGCTGCCCTTGGCATCGACGCGGTTGATGATGACGCCGAAGCGCGCGTCCTTATGCACCCGCTCTCGGACGGCATGGGAGAGACGTTGCGCGTGCCTGAGGGCAGGCACCGTCATCTCGGTGATCAGAAAGACATGGTCGGAACCCTGCAGCACGGAGTCGGTCCAGGGGAACCAGGTGCGTGGCAGATCGATCACCACATTGTCGAAGTGGCCGGCCACCAGATCGAGCAGACGGCCGACGATTTCAGGCCGATAGCTGCGCATTTCCCACGGGCAGGGCGGGGCCGATACGATGGCAAGGCCCGATTTATGCCGGCTCAGCATGACGTCGAGCAATTTGCGGTCGAGCCGATCCGGCTGGTTCTCGATCTCGGCGATGTCGAAATGCGGTTCGAGATCGAAGTACTCGGCGCAAGAGCCATGCTGGAGGTTGAGATCGACGACGCAGGTCGTCTGGTGGCGCCGCGTCGCTGTCTGATGAAGCAGCACAGCCGCCTGCAAGGCCAGCGTCGTATTGCCGACACCGCCCGCCGCCGGCAGGAAAGTGTAAATCCGGGAGTCCGGATAGGGGTCGGCGTCGTCACGGCCGATGCGTGTCAGCGTATGGGCAAGGTCGGAGGGCGCAACCGGCTTCACCAGGAAGTCCTGCAACCTCAAGCGCAGGAAGCCGCGCGCCACTTCTGCGTCGAAAACGCCGGTGACGGCAAGGAAGCGCACGGAGGGGCCTGCCTGCCGGTAGAGTTCTGATAGGCCGGCCACCGGCCCGTCGGGGAAGGCGTCGAGATCGGGAACGACGAGACCGCAGGCCGGGTCGGCCAGCTCTCCGGAAAGCTTGTCGGGCGCTCGCACCTTGAGATCGCCGACGCTGGCGCCGGATGCCCTCAGCGCATCGGCGACTACGACGGCGAAATCCTTGTCGGTGGTGACGACGACGACGGTACCGAAATTGATCGAGGACTCGGCCATCAAAATCACCGTACCGGCAGGTCGAGAATGTAGCCGCCGGTCGAGGCACCATTGGCAGCGAGATAGGCGGCGGTGTTGGGTGGCGCTTCGGCATTGCCGCGTGCGAAAGCATCGAGATCGCTGCCTGGCAGGGCGCGGTCGAAAGGCGAGGCGATTCTACTGCCGACGCCCAGCGGGTCGACGATGTGGGGCGTCACGATGATCACCAGGTCGGTTTCCGAGCGTTTATAGGCGGTGGAGCGGAACAGGTTGCCAAGCACCGGCATCGAGCCGAGCCAGGGAACGCGGTTGTTGGATACCGAACGCGAATTGGTGAGCAGCCCGGCCATGACGAAGCTCTGGCCGTCGCGCAGTTCCAGCGTTGAGTCCGAGCGACGTACCTTGAGGCCCGGGATGGTGATGCCGTTGATGGTGACGGCCGCCGAGTAGTCGATCTCGCTCACCTCCGGTTTGATGTTGAGATGGATGAGGCCGTTGGGTGCCACCGTCGGGGTGAAGTCGAGACCGACGCCGAATTTCTTGAACTCGACGGAGATGGACGCGTTGTCGCCGGCCACCGGCACGGGAAACTCGCCGCCCGCCAGGAAACTCGACGTCTGGCCGGACAGCGCGACGAGATTGGGCTCGGCAAGCGACCGGACGAGGCCCCGCGCTTCGAGCGCTTGCACCACCATATCGACGGACAGGCCGCCCGACAGGACCTGGCTGACGATTTCGCCGAATGGCGTCGAGCCGGAGGCGAGCGTCGATGAGCCGACACCGACGGAGATGCCGTCGCTTTGCACGGCCCAGCCGAGGCCGAGCTCGCGGTTGGCCGAGCGGGTCGCCTCAAGGAAGCGTACCTTAAGCTGCACTTGTTTGCCGCCGCCGATGTCGACGGTGTTGACCACCTTGTCGCCGCCGAATTCCTTGGCGATGGCGCCGGCTTCGTCGATGGTTTTCTGGTCGGCGGCCGTTCCGGACAGTAGGATCGAGCCGTTGGCCGAGGAAACGTCGACCCGTGCGTCGGGGAGTTTCCGTTCCAGCGCTGCCTGCAGTCGGTCGGTGTGCAGCGCGATTTCGAAGTCGGCGGCACCGACCACGTTGCGTTCCTTGTCAAACAGAACGATGCCGGTGACGCCGCCTTTCGAACCAAGCACCATGAACGACTTGTCTGTGAGCGGCCAGGCATCGGCCAGCGCTGGGTCGCCGACGACGATTTCCGAGAACGCGGACGTCGTCTCGATCATCTGTGGCACGCCCTTGGCGATCGAGAACGACTGACCGGAGGTCGCCGACGTCATGCGGATCGGTTGGGCGGCTTCGACAGGCAGGCCGGTGGCCAGCATGAAAACAAGGAGCGTAACGAGTTGAAGGATCGCGCGCATCGGCAGGATCATTGCGGTTCTCCGGCGGCAGCCGAGGCGGCGGGCAGGGGAGAGGCGTCGGCGACCGGTCCGGCGGGCGCGACAGGCGCCTCCGGCGGCGCGACACGGCGGCTCGGGCCGCCGTCCTTCACCGGCACGGAATATTGCGTGAGTTCGGTCGCCCTGCGTACCCATACCGTGGCATCGGTGACGGGCGGTGGGGTGGTTGGTGCTTCGGCCTTGGCATTTTCGGTCTTGCGGGCGGTGGTGAGATCGGCGACGCCAATTGGCCGGAATGCGGCGGCTCGCACCTCGCCCGCCTTTCTCAGTACCAACGACAAGCTGCCGACGTTCTGGGCCAGCACGAGCTTCTGGGCAGCTTCCGGCGACGCCTCGACGGTGACCGTATGAGCGACCACCGCCTCGGTACTCTTCTCGTCGGCCATCTGGTCGATCGACAGAATCCGCACGTCCTGCAGGATGACCTCGGCTACGTCGCTGGTGGTCAACACGACGTCGACCCGGTCGCCCGGCAGCACCAGGCCTCCGACGCCAGCAACATCGTTCACTCGAAGCGTCACGGCACGGTTGCCGTCGGAAATCAGGCGGGAGAGAGCGGCCCGCTCGCCGGGGCCGGTCAGCTTGGAGGCGAACAGCGGTTCGCCCTGCTCCAGCGGATAGAGCACGGTGCGATCGCCGTCCTTGAAGAGATCGTCGGTGGTGGCGAATGCTCCAGGCGGTAATTCGCTATCCGCCCAGGGAATTTCGCGGACCGACCGCCGGGAAAGCGGCGCGCCGAAGCGGAGCGGTTCGGCTGCCACCACCAGGGTTCCCAAGGTCACCGATGGTCGCGCTGCCTCGAGCTCCCTGAGGCGAGCCGCCGAGGCATTGTCGAGCCAGCGACTGCCCGCCCAGACGGCACCGCCGCCGCAGGCGATGGCAAGCAGGATCATGACCTTGAAATTGGCGCGCATCGGAATATTTTCTCCGGAGACAGCCAAGCTAGCAGCTTCGCGATAAAGGCCGGTTCAATCGGCTCGTGGCTTTTCCGCAAGCAAAGCAATGTTTTGTTAACCTCTCCGGCGCCGGTTCTTCGCCGGTTCGGCTTGCGGTGGGCCGGTCGGCGGACTAAGCCGGTCCATGGCGATCCATCGGACGACGGAGGAAAAAGTGTCGGCTTCTGGGAACGTTTCAGGTGGAACCGCGGCAGGCGGCATTCTGACGATCAGCGTCGATGCCGTCGTCGCCAACTGGCGGAGCCTTGCCGCCCGCGTCGCGCCGGCCCGCTCGGCGGCCGTGGTCAAGGCCGATGCCTATGGCCTCGGCGCCGCGCCATTGGTCCGGCCGCTCTATGATGCCGGTTGCCGTGATTTCTTCGTGGTCGCTCTGTCGGAAGCTGACGCGCTCCGGCCGCTGCTACCGCTCGACGCGACGATCTACGTGTTGAATGGCCTGCTGCCGGGCACGGCCGGCGCTTATGGCGACGGCATCCTGCCGGTCCTGAACTCGCTTGCCCAGTGTCGGGCCTGGGCCGAGGCCATGCTTGGCAGTCGACCATCGGTGATCCAGGTCGACACGGGCATGTCTCGTCTTGGCCTCGATGTTGCTGAGCAGCAGGCGCTCGCCGGTGATCCTGGCCTGCTCTCCGCCACCGGTGCCCGCCTGATCATGAGCCACCTTGCCTGTGCCGACGAACCGGTGAAGTCGGCGAGCGGCGAGCAACTCGCCGCCTTCCGCGCTGCCCGCGAGCGCCTTCCAGGCCTTGCCGGCTCGCTCGCCGCCTCGAGCGGCATCTTCCTCGGACCTGATTATCATTTCGATCTTTGCCGTCCAGGTGCTTCGCTCTATGGCATCGAGACCAGCCCGCTTGCCGGGGGCATCAAGCCGGTGGTTGATCTCAGAGTCCGTGTCGCCCAACTGCGGGAGATCGAGGCTGGTGCCTCGGTCGGCTACGGCTATACATTCCGCGCCAGTCGGACGACCCGCCTCGCAACGCTTGCCATAGGCTACGCCGATGGCTGGTGGCGTCGCTACTCGAACGGGGCTGGCGCCGCCTACTTCGGCGATACGCGCCTGCCGTCTGTCGGACGCGTCTCCATGGACAGCTTTTCGGTGGATGTGAGCGCATTGCCGCCGGGAACGCTCGCCGAGGGTGATCTTCTGGAACTGATCGGTCCGCACCAGAGCGTCGATGACGTGGCGCGCGCCGCGGGCACGATCGGCTACGAAGTGCTGACTTCGCTCGGCCGTCGCTATCATCGCGTCTACGCCTGAAACGGCAGCGGCCGCATTCCCGAAAGAACGCGGCCGCCGTATTCAATCATGTCAGCCGATCAGGGCTGCTTGCCGATGTAGGCGAGAATGCCACCGTCGACGTAGAGAATATGCCCGTTGACGAAGTCCGATGCCGACGAAGCGAGGAACACCGCCGGTCCCTTGAGATCGTCGGTGGTGGCCCAGCGGCCGGCCGGCGTCTTCGCGCGGATGAAGGAATCGAACGGGTGGCCGGGCACGCGCAGCGGCGCGGTCTGCGGCGTCTCGACATAGCCTGGCCCGATGCCGTTGCACTGGATGTTGAAGGCGCCGTATTCGGAAGCGATGTTGCGGGTCAGCATCTTGAGGCCGCCCTTGGCCGCCGCGTAGGCCGACACCGTCTCGCGGCCCAGCTCGGACATCATCGAACAGATGTTGATGATCTTGCCGCTGCCCTTCTTCATCATGCTGGGGATCACCGCCTTGGCGACGATGAACGGCGCCGTCAGGTCGATGTCGATCACCTGGCGGAAGTCCTTGACGTCCATCTCGTGCATGGGAACGCGCTTGATGATGCCGGCGTTGTTGACCAGGATGTCGATCGTGCCGAGATCTTTTTCGATATCGGCCACCAGCTTCTGAACGGCGGCTTCGTCGGTGACGTCGGCGATATAGCCGCGCGCGTCGATGCCGGCTGCCTTGTAGGCGGCGACACCTTTCGCGAGGAACTCTTCATTGATGTCGTTGAAAGCGATGATGGCGCCGGCTTCGGCCAGAGCGCTGGCCAGCGCAAAGCCGATGCCGTAGGAGGCGCCGGTGACCAACGCCACCTTGCCTTCGAGCGAGAATGCGTTCGGATAGGTCATTGCAGTCTGTCCTTGCTCGCTCAGCGCAGGTCGCTGATGGCGATGTGGTCCATGTCGTCGAAGGTTTGGTTTTCGCCGCCCATCGCCCAG
Organism: Pleomorphomonas sp. PLEO; assembly: GCF_041320595.1. Taxonomy (NCBI): domain Bacteria; kingdom Pseudomonadati; phylum Pseudomonadota; class Alphaproteobacteria; order Hyphomicrobiales; family Pleomorphomonadaceae; genus Pleomorphomonas; species Pleomorphomonas sp. PLEO. Next base: position 5,323,359 of record NZ_CP166625.1, on the reverse strand, counting down.
ATGAAGGTATAGGCAGCGGTGCCGCAACCGGCATGGATCGACCAGGACGGGGAGATCACTGCCTGCTCGTTCTGCACCAGGATGTGGCGGGTCTGATTGCCTTCACCCATCATGTGGAAGACGGCCTGCCCCTGGGGGATGTTGAAGTAGGTGTAGATTTCCATGCGCCGCTCGTGGGTGTGGGCGGGCATGGTGTTCCAGACGCTGCCGGGCGCGAGCTGGGTGAGGCCCATGGAGAGCTGGCAGGTTTCCAGGACGTCCGGATGGATGAACTGGTTGATGACGCGCTTGTTGGCAGTGGCCTCGTCGCCAAGCGGCTTCTTCTTGGCGTCGGTGAGCGACAGGAAGGTGGTCTTGCAGGCTTTATGCGCCGGGGCGGAGACCATGTAGAACTTGGCCGGCGCCTTGGCGTCGTCGCTCTTGAAGATGACGGACTTCGTGCCCTTGGTGACGTAGAGGCAATCCTGGAAGCCGAGGTGGAAGGTCTCGCCATCCGCCTCGATCGAGCCGGCCCCGCCAATATTGAAGATGCCGATCTCGCGGCGTTCCAAAATGTAGGTCGTGCCGAAATTCTTCAGGCAGTCGATACCCTTGTCGAGTGCCACTGCTTCGTTCACCGGCTTGCAGCCGAATGTCACCATGCGGTCGACGTGGGAATAAACCGCGACGACCTGGTCATCGACGTAGAGATTTTCGATCAGGAATTCCGCGCGCATCTCCTCGGTGGTGTAGCGCTTGAAATCCTTCTGATTAGCCGAATAACGAATATCCATTGATACCTCCAATAATGATGAGTGGCGGAAAGTCAGGCCAGAATCTTGACCACGACCTTCCGAACCTTGGTCGGCGCACCGGCGATACAGCCGGGGCGGTGAATGTCGGTGGGATGGAATACGGCATAGGCACCCGTGCCGAGTACGAGATCTGTCTCGTCAGCCACTGCCGAAAAGAACTGCACGTCACGGTCCTCGAACAGGTTCTCAGCCACCGGATTGTCGCCGGAGAGTGGCGCATAACCGATCACTTCGCGGCCGCTCGCCATGTACTGGATGTCGATGTAGCGGGCGTGCGATTCGGGACGCTTGTCAGCCTTCGGTGCCGTCTCGTAATCCTGGATCAGTGCGAACATGCGATCGCCGTCGATATCGACGCGCCCGGCCGGCAGGGCGGCGATATCGGTTCCGGCAAGGAACCGAAGACCGCGCCGGATATCTTCCGGCAGGTTCGCGGCATCACGGTCGAGCGTGGCGATATGGCTGAGATACATCGGCTTCCTCCTGAAATGGGGTTGGGGCCGGCGTGCCGGCCCCTCCGCGATTACTCCGCTACCTGCAGCCCTTCCGCGGGAGCCGCGGGTGCCGCGGGCGTTGCGCCCTTGATACGCTTGGCCCACATGCCGGTCAAAATCGGCACAAGGATGGCTGTGGTGAGACAGGCGGCGGCGACCAGAGAAGTGGCGGCCGCGGCGGCCGGTTTGAAGGCGGGCACCATCTCGGCGATGATCATCGGATTGGCGACAGCGGCGCCGGCGGTTGAGGAGGCCGCCAGGCCGGCGGTGCCATTGCCGCCACCGATCAACTTGTCGGCCAGCATCAGCGGAATACCGGTGATGATCATGACGATGACGCCGAGCAGCAGGCCGCCGAGGCCGGTCTGGGCGATGACGTGCAGGTCGATGCCGTTGCCAAGGGCGAAGCCGATGAACGGGATCAGCGTGTGCACGCACTTGCCGAAGAATTCCTTCAGGTCCTTGTCGAGGTTGCCGAGCAGGAAGCCGACCAGGAAGGGCAGTACCGCGCCGACGAACAGATGCGGTTCGAAGGTGGCGACGCCGGCCGCGCCGAGGATGAACATCGACACAAGCGGGCCTGATTCGATGGACATCAGCACGAAGGCACCGGCTTCTTCCTTGGAGCCGTACTGCTGCATAACCGCCGCGTAGAGGCCACCGTTGGTCATGTCCATGGCGGCGCAGATGGCCAGTGCCGAGAAACCTGCGAACAAACCCGATTGCACACCCTCGAGCGGCAAGAACTGGGCGGCGGCATAGGTCGCGGCCCAGGCGATCAGCGTCTTGACGACGACGAGGTTGCCCGACTTGCGCAACACGGTGCCGGTGGCCCGAAGGTCGATGGTGGCACCCATGCAGAAGAACCAGACGGCGAGGATCGGCACGGTGCCGGAAACCAGGCCGTTGGTGAAGGAGCCGAAGTACTTGCCGGCTTCAGGATAGAAAGTCTTGCAGAGCGCGCCGAGGATCAGCGGCACCAGCATCAGGCCGCCGGGGATTTTGTCGATCGTCTTCTTGATGTTCATGGGTCCAGTCCTCTCCAGCGTAGAGTATTTGGTTTTTTGTGTGGGCCGGCGGATCAGCGGTGCCGGGCGATCTCAGCGGCGAAGACGTCTGGGGTGGCATCTTTCGGAATGATGGCGCCCCGATGCTGCACGACCGCGCCAGCAACGACGTGGGCGCGACGGGCGGCTTCCGTCGGGGCAAGGCCAAGGCTGCGACCAAGAAGGTAGGCGGCCGAGAAACTGTCGCCGGCGGCCGTGGTGTCGACGACCTTGTCGACGACGATGGCCGGCACGGTTTCCACCTTGCCGTCATGGATCAGCGTGCACGGCTGGGCACCATCTTTGATCACCGTCTCAAGGCGCGGCAGCGCCTTGAAATGGGCGGCGCCGGCCTCGGGAGTTGGCTCGATGCCGAGCACCGAAAGCTCCTCGACCGTCACCAGAACGCGGCTCGCAAAGGCGATGACCTGTTCATAGACAGCGCGCGTCGTTTCGATGTTCTCCCACAGGAGCGGTCGGTAGTTGCAGTCGAAATCGACGGCGACACCTTCGTTGGCAAGCTCGGCAAGGCGGGCGATGAGCCGGGCGCGACTTTGTGGCTTCAGAACTGCCAGGCTGATGCCTGAGAGATAGACATTGCTGTAGCCGGCAAGCGCCGTGAGGATGGCGTCGGAGCCGTCGGTTTCAAACGCTTCGCGAACGGCGGCCTCACCGCGCCAGTAGTAGAAACGGCGTTCGCCTGCTGCGTCGGTCTTGATGAAGTAAAGGCCAGGACGACGGCCCGGACGGCGCAGCACCAAGCGATCGCTGACGCCCTGGGCACGCCAGAAAGCAGCCATGGCGTCGCTGAATGGATCGTCGCCGATGGCGCTTACATAGTCGACGAAAGCTCCAAGCCCTTCGCCGAGCCGCGCCATGTAGGCCGCGGTGTTGAAGGTGTCACCGCCGAAGGATTGCGTGATGCCCCCATCGGGCCGCTCCTGCAGTTCGACCATGCACTCGCCGATGGCTGCTACACGGATGTCCTGGGTCACGTCATCCTCCGATCGTCGCTCTTCCAGTCCGTTTCGGGCCGGATGTCGTCTTCCCGCTCCTCGGCGGGTTGCGTTTTGCTGGCCCGAAACATCTGAGTCTTGTGTCTATAAGTCAATACGCATTAATCCACGCTAAAAATCAGAAAATTTCGGAAATACGAAAGTCTATATTTCAATATATACTCGATTTAGTTTGCGTATAGATGCGATAGATGGAAATAATAGTGGAGACATGCAGGCGGCGAGATGAATATATACATTCTTATATACAAGATATATGAGGTATATGAATTTGAATAGTCGCATTGAAGTGGCTCGACACATTTTGGACAAATTGGAAAAACTGCGTCAGAATGTTTGCGTGGTCACGTGAGCGTCACGTTGCACTTTCCGGCCGCTCAGTTTTGCTGGAGGTGGCACATCGGCGCGGTTTGGGCTGGCGTACGTATCGGTCCGGATCACGCGCGGATGCGGTGGCTTGGTACTAACCCGCTCTGATCTTTTTTATATATCTGATATACAAAGCTCCGGCCGCGCTGCTCACGATCGGTCGTCGGCAGCCCCGTCGGGGTGATCTGAATTTTTGCCTTTGCCGAACCGCCTGGGCGTGGGCAGGGCGCCTCATTTTCAAAGCTGTCCATGGAGCGGACGTGATGACGACATGGTCGATGAGTGACACCGGGCGATCGCCGGCCAGCAATCTGCCGGTCGGAGAAACCGCTGCCCAGCTCGTTCATCGCCGGTTGCGCGACGACATCGTTTCCATGCGGCGCCGGCCGGGTGATGCCATCTTCGAAAAGGAGATCGCGCTTGAGGCGCGCGTCAGCCGGACGCCGGTGCGCGAGGCGCTGCTTCGCCTCGCCGATGAGAAGCTGATAGAGATCGTTCCCAAGTCGGGCACCATGGTGGCCCGCATCCCGGCCGAAATCCTGCCTGAGATCATCGTTGCCCGCGCCGCGCTCGAGGCGGTGACTGTGCGGGCGGCCGCCGAGGGCGCCAGAGGGTCCGATGTGGCCAGTCTGAAAGCGATCATTGAACGCCAGCGCGAGACGCTGGCCACGGGTGACATCGACGGCTTCCACGCGGCCGACGAACTGATGCACCGCGCCATCGCCGAAGCCGGCAGACTGCCGGGCCTTTGGACGATGGTTGTCCAGATCAAGGTGCAACTCGATCGCTATCGCCGTCTGACCCTTCCCCAGCCGCACCGCATGGAGCGAGCGCTTGCCGAGCATGAGGCAATCATCGATGCCATCGCCGGCCACGACGTTGCCGCCGCCGCCGCCGCGATGGACCGTCACCTTGATGGTCTCAGGGTCAGCCTGGCGCCGATCCGTGACCTTAATCCAGACTATTTCTCCGGCAATGTCGGCGCCGTTTACGAACGCTGGGCCGGCGAAACGGTCTGAGGGCCGACCTCGTAAGGTGCCAAGCTAACGGTGCACCCACCACCGATTTTCACGACCTCGTTTTAGACGCCGCGTTCCTCTTGCCTGCAGTTCTCCGTTATGGCCGCTCACTCGGCCGCCTCAAGGAACGGCATGGCTTGCCGCCGCCTGAGTTTTGGCGGTACGCCGTAGGCTTTCCTGAAGGCGGTGGCGAAGCTCGACGGCGCTGAATATCCGGCCATGAAGGCGGCGCAGGCGATGCTGACGCCCCGGTTGTCGAGGGCATCGCGAGCCGCATCAAGGCGGCGGCGACGCACGAAGTCGAACACCGTCATGCCATAGAGCTCCTTGAAGCAACGCTGCACGACGCTGACAGAGGCACCCATCGCTTGGGCGACCGCGTCGATGGTCAGCGGCTCATTGAGATGATCGAGCAGATAGATACGGATGCGCTCGCCGAGCAGTGATTGGGCCGGGCGAGGAAGGGTGTTCTCCTCCCGTCGGAGCGCCAGGGTGCTGAGCGTCAGGCAGATCAGGTCGAAGGCACGGGCGCGCCGGTAGAGAGAGAGTGCCTCGCGTGGCATCCAGGCCGGCGGATCGGCGGCGAGCTGGGCGAGACGGATACTGTGATCATCGAGACGCCAGGTGTGGCAGCTGCCGTGCGTGGCGAGAAAAGTGGCGAGAGCATCGCCATGGCCGGTTTCCTTGAGATCCAGAGCTGAAGCCCAGTCGCGCGGGGCGGTGATCACCAGGTGACCCATCCGATCTTCCGATTGGGCAATCCGCCTCAGCTGTGCTGGACGGGTGAGCGATAGTGCCAGCGCCACCGGTCCTTCATCGGCGGAGACGTCGAGCCGCTGGTCATCGACCTCGAAACGCTGCCAGCCACAGAGACAGACGAACAGGCGAAAACCCGGCTGGATCTCGGCTACCGCCTCTGGGTCCGCGCCCCCCGGCGTGAGCCGGTAGGCGAGCGATATGCCGTCGTGTTCCGATGCCGCCGCCGACAGTTCCATGAATGCACCCAATGCCACTCGGAAGCCGTCTCATCATGTTTGGAGCGACCTCAGCTGTTTGCGAAAAAGAAACCGCCGTTTTCGCTGAAACCCTGACCGTCGACAGCTTCAAGTCTCCCTGTTTATATACATGATCGAACGAGTCAAGTTTAAGGGAAAACCCTTATGCGATTGATTTTCAGTCGCAAATGCAGGCGTGGGTCAGAGGTAAATGTCTGAAAAGCGGGATTTTTTTCGCGAGTGCCGTCGGCGAACTGGCGAGGCGATCACCCACGGCTTCGCTCTGTTTGACTACGAGCTGATGAACCGCATCCGCGCGGCCACGTTGCCCCCTGCTGCTTCAGCTTCGCAATCCCCGCTCCCATGACTCCGCCTCCCCATCTCCTTTCCGGACTGACGCGCGTGACCCAGCAACGTCTCAACCCGCTCTTTCGTATGGTCGCCGCCGCTGTTGTGCTGTCGGCCTCGCCATCACTTGCCCAGTCGGCTCCGTCTCCTGCTGGCGCCTTTTCACTTGAGCTGAACCGCCTCGATGCGGTCGATGGTGGCTGCCGTGTGACCTTGGTCGAAAAGAACGGGACGGCGTCATCATTTTCGGCGCTGAAGCTCGATCTTGTCGTCTTTGACGGAGAGGGGATCGTGGCAAGGCGAGTGGGTGTGGACGCCGGTCCCCTCAAGGCTGGGCGGACGGTGGTCAAAACCTTCGACCTCAAAGGTCTTGCCTGCGAGAGCGTCGGTCGCTTGCTGATCAATGACGTCCTGTCCTGCGAGGCGGGGGGGCTTGCCTCCGACGCCTGCCTCGATGTGGTGGAGCCGCGGTCGCGCGCCTCGGCCACATTCGACAAGTGAGGCCGCGATGAACCCCGATTCCATCGTTGCCGCCGTTACCCTGCCACACGACCTGACGCCCTTCGGCATGTTCATGGCCGCCGATCTCGTCGTGAAAGCGGTGATGGTCGGTCTCATTGCCGCCTCGCTGGTCACTTGGGTGATCCTGGTCGGTAAGGTGTTGGAGCTCTTCGCCCTTGGCCGCGCAGTCCGGCGTGGCGTTGCTGCCGTCGCTGCCGAGGCCGGCATCGCCGGTCTTGCTCGTCGCACTCGTCTGCCACGGCCGCTCGCCGTCATGCTGGCAGAGATCGCCGATGAAATCGCTCAGACCGGTCGCGACGCGGCCGGCACCGGCGTGGTTGCCGGTGGTCTCATCGAGCGGGTGCGCTCGCGCCTCTCCCGCCTTGAGGCGGCGGCAAGCCGGCGAGCCATGGTCGGCACCGGCCTGCTGGCCACCATCGGTTCAACAGCTCCGTTCGTCGGTCTGTTCGGCACCGTCTGGGGTATCATGAACGCCTTCGTCGGCATCTCCGAGAGCCAGACGACCAATCTCGCGGTGGTCGCGCCGGGTATCGCCGAGGCGCTTCTGGCCACCGCGACCGGTCTTGTCGCCGCCATTCCGGCGGTGGTGGTCTACAACCACCTTGCCCGCCGGACCGCAGCCTTCCGCGCCGATATGACGGACCTTTCCGAAGGACTCATCCGCACGCTCTCGCGCGATCTCGAAACCGGCCGGCTCGACGCCGGCTCCCTCAATTGAGAAAGCGCTATCGAGCCGGGCCAGCTCCCGGCTCGGCGCTCGAAGGAGGCCTGCCATGGCTGCCCGACTCGACGACGGTTCCGATCTTGCCGAGAACCACGAAATCAACGTGACCCCGTTTATCGACGTGATGCTGGTGCTGTTGATCATTTTCATGGTGGCGGCGCCGCTGGCCACGGTCGATGTCCCCGTCGACCTGCCTGGCTCGACGGCCGCGGGTGCCCCGCGTCCGGAAAAACCTCTGTTCGTTACGGTGCGGGAAGACCTCTCGATCAGCGTCGGCGAGGACAAGGTGGAGCGCGATGCCCTGGCAGGCAGCCTCGACGCGGCAACCGGCGGCGACAAGGATGAGCGCATCTTTCTGAGAGCCGACAAGACGGTGCCCTATGGCGACCTTGCCGAGGCGATGAACCTTCTGCGGGCAGCCGGCTACCTCAAGGTGGCGCTGGTCGGCATCGAGCAGGCTGCCGCCCCGGCGGGCGGCTGACGATCAGAGACCGAACCGATCCAATGGGTACTTACTCCCGACCGATGACCGAGCTTCTCTCGCGGCGGTCCGGGCTGATGCGTTGGTCGTTGGCCGGCGCCTTTGGTCTGGCCCTGCATGGGGGAGCGCTGTGGTGGCTCGTTCCGACCAGTGGCCCAGAGGCAGCGGTGGCCGCGCCGGAGGCGGTTGTGATGATCGACCTGCCTCCGGAGCCAGAACTGCCGCCGCTTGAGAGCGTCGAGCAGATGGCCGTTGAGGAAGTGGCGGAAACGCTGCCCGAGGAAGTGATCACGCGGCCGCCCGAGCCGGAGCTCGCCGAGGTGTTGCCCGCACCGGAGGAGATCGAAACCGTCGACACGGTGGAGGATCTCGCAGAGGCACCATCCGAGCCGGAGACGCTGCCGCCTTCGGAGGTGGCCATTCCGCTGCCACCCATCCCGCCGCCGGAGATGGTCGAGACCGCCGAGGTGAAGCCAAAACCTGAACCCAAAAAGCCCGAGCGCAAGAAGCCTGCTCCAAAAAAGCCACCCGAAGTACAGCCCCCACCGGCCGACGCGCAGGCAGCCGGCGCTGGAGCGGGCCGCGAGGTAGCCGACGTGCTTGCCGCCTATCGCAGTTCCATCCGGCGAGCGATTGTCGGCAAGCGCCGGGCAAGCGACGCCGATGGCGCGACCGGCCGGGCAACAGTGTCACTGTCGATTGGCCGCGACGGTTCGATCATCGGTCTCTCCGTCGGTGGCGGCACGACCGTCGCAGCCGCCGCCGAGCGTCTGATCCGTCGCGTCGGCAGCTTTCCGCCGGTTCCACAGGCCCTTGACGCACCTTTTAAGGTCACGGTCCCCATTGAGTTCAAAACTGAGTAAGAACTCTCCATTTCCAGAAAGCCAACCCAGGCGAGTTTCCGATCGCCGCATCAGTGGCATTCGGCAGCGTCGGGATGCCGTCCCCCGTGCTCATATGCGTCGCACTGCACACTCGATGGTGGCCATCGCGTCGACAGTTGATGGCGCAACGACTTGCAGGCAGGCGGCCTTCAGTCTCTCCGCCCATTCTTCCGAACTATTTTAAGTATATAGACTTATATGCTTTCGTATTATGCAGGGTGGTGTCAGGAATGACTGCAATTCGTGCGTGACAAAACCAGGTTTTGCCTCGAACCTTTAGAGGTGGGAAGCCGGTCCCCTCCCAGCCGGCCCGACCTGAGGAGCCATGGCATGATCGTGGCAGTCCGCCAAGCGTCGCGCCTTGCACCGGCAGCGACGGTGCCCGTTACACGCCGTGAAAGCCGGCAGAGCGCCGAGATGGCGCTGTTCGGCCTTTACGAGATCTCCAAGATTCTCAACGCGCCCGTCCGCCTTGAGAGCATGTTGGCGAGTGTCGTCAATATCCTCACCTCCTTCCTCGCCATGCGGCGCGGCATGATCGTGGTGATCGACGAAGCCGGCGAGCCGGAAATCGTCGCCACCGCCGGCTGGGCCGGCGAAGTGAAGGGGCGGCCGATCGACAGCTTGCCGCAGGCGGTGATCGACCGGATCGTAGCGACCCAGACTTCCCTGGTCGTGCAGGACACGGCCATAGATCCGCTGTTTGCCGGCACGCAGGCCGCCCACGATCCCAGCCGCGTCTCCTTCGTCGGTGTGCCGATCAAGGACGACCTCAAGGTCATTGGCACGCTCAGCATCGATCGCGTCTGGGACGGCTCGGCCGATATCCGCATCGACGAGGACCTGCGCTTTCTCGCCATGGTCGCCAATCTCGTGGGGCAGGCGGTGCGTTTGCATCGCGTCGTTGCCGCCGACCGTAAACGTCTGATCGACGAGCGGTCCCGGCTCGAAAAGGCACTCGACGAAAAGCCCAAGCCATCCCGCGCCCGGGTTGCCATTGGTGGCATTGTCGGTGACAGCCCGTCGGTGCGTCGCGTCATGGAGACCATATCCATTGTTGCGCCGTCCAATTCCACTGTGCTGCTGCGCGGTGAGAGCGGTACCGGCAAGGAGTTGTTCGCCCGCGCCGTTCATGAACTGTCCAGTCGCAAGACCAAGCCATTCATCAAGCTCAACTGCGCCGCCGTTTCCGAGAGCGTGCTGGAATCGGAGCTGTTCGGTCACGAGAAAGGCGCGTTCACCGGCGCCATCGCGCTGAAGCCCGGCCGGTTCGAACTTGCCAACGGCGGCACGCTGCTGCTCGATGAAATCGGCGAGATCTCGCCCGCCTTCCAGTCCAAGCTGCTGCGCGTTCTCCAGGAGGGCGAGTTCGAGCGGGTTGGAGGTACACGGACGCTGAAGGTCGATGTTCGCCTGATCTGCGCCACCAACCGCGACCTCGAAGCGGCCGTGACGCGGGGCGATTTCCGCGCCGACCTCTATTATCGTATCAACGTCGTACCGGTGTTCCTGCCGCCGCTGCGTGAGCGGCCCGGCGACATTCAGCTGCTTGCCCGCGCCTTCCTCGACCGCTTCAACCGGGAAAATAGCCGCCGGCTGACCATCACCGACAAGGCGCTCGATCTTCTCGGCAAGTGCTATTTCCCCGGCAACGTCCGCGAACTGGAGAACTGCGTCCGCCGCACTGCGACGCTGAGCCGCAGCGATACCATCCGTCGCGAGGATTTCGCCTGCGCTCACGGTGAATGCTTGTCGGCGACGCTGTGGACTGGCGCTCACCATGTGACCGCCGACGAGCAACTGACAGCGCTGAAGCGGGGCGAAATACTGGTACCCGGTCTGCGGCCTCAGCTTCCTCAGACCAGACCACCGCAGGCCGAACCCATACATGACGAGTCTCCGGCCGAAGGCCACGTCTGTGAGCATGCCGGTGCCGACTGTCCCGCCCTCGGCCACCGCGCGGGCGAGAAGGAACGTTTGATCGACGCCATGGAAAAGTCCGGCTGGGTGCAGGCCAAGGCCGCCCGCATCCTCGGTCTGACGCCGCGCCAGATCGGCTATGCGCTGAAGAAGCACCGCGTTGAGCTGAAGCGCTTCTGACCACGCTCTGTCGGAAGTCCGACAAGGGCATGTCGCTTCCAGGCCTTTTCTCAGTGAGCTCTCCATAGCGCATTGATGGAAAACAAGATTTTCCGTGGCATGCGGCTTGCGATGTTGATGGCGACCCGTTCCAAGGAGATATCGCCATGGCCATGTCCATCAACGCCGACGACTGCACCGCCTGTGGTGCCTGTGAAAGCGAATGCCCCTCGAAGGCCATCCGCTTCAAAGGCGCTGTTTACGTGATCGACCCAAAGAAATGCACCGAATGCCAGGGCGCCGCTGACGCACCGCAATGCGACGAGGTCTGCCCATCCGGCGCGATTGCCAAGGCGGCCTGAGATGGCCTTTGTCGATCGCGAGCTCGATGTCGAGATCGACGGCCCGCCGCGCTTCCTGCCCGGCGACAAGGTGGTCGCACGTCTCAACGTGAAAAACGACGGCACCTATCCGGGACGCGATATCGGCGAGCGCCTCGTTCACAAGGGGGATGTCGGCTATGTGCGCGACATCGGCACCTTCCTGCAACAGTTCTACATCTACGCGGTCGACTGGGTCGATCGCGGCATTCTGGTCGGCATGCGGGCGCGGGAATTGACCGCGCTCGATGCTCTCGAGAGGACGGAGCGCCCCCCGCGATGAAAGTGATGATCCGCCAGTCGGCGAAGGGCCTGTCGGCCTACGTTGCCAAGAAGGACCTCGAAGAGCCGATCATCTCTCAGGAAAGGGATGATCTGTGGGGCGGCGCAGTGACGCTGAAGAACGGCTGGGTCCTGGACCTGCCCGACATGCCCTCCGAAACCCGCCTGCCGGTGACTGTCAACGCCCGCCGGCGCGGCGAGGACGACTGACATGAGCGCGCTTCTCGCCGGCGGTCCTCTGGAGATGCTCTCCGGCGCAGCCGCGCGCGTGGCCCTCGTTGACCTTCGCGCTAACCTTCTCGCCGATCGCCTCGTTCCCTATCTCGGGCCGGGTCTGCTGACACTCGAAGGGGCTTCGCCGATGCCCACTTCGCCGGAGGAGGTGGCCGCGGCATTGCAGAAGCGCGTGCCGGTGCCCGGCCGCATCCGCGGCAACATGTGGGCCGTGGCTCAGTATATCGAGAGCCACCGCCATCGCCGCACCTTGAAGAAGCTGATGGCCGACATCTTCGCGGCGGAGCCGCACCCTTCCGACTTCCATCGCTTCCTTGCCGGGCTGCCACTCGGCCTCGTCGTCGACAGCTGGTACGACGGCACGCTCGCCGCCGCTCTGGCCGAAACCGGACGGACCGACATGGTCGACGTTCAGGGAATGTCGCGTGCCACCATCGCCGAAGATCGCTGGTATCGTGGCTTCGACCACGCCGGTCGCGCCGCCGAGCCGGACGGTGCCCATACGCTGGTCTACACGCCGCACGGTGGCATTCGGCCGGAAGGCGATGTGCTGGTTTCCGACAGCGATTATGTCGAGGTGCTGACCGAGATCGACATCCAGACGCCGATTCCGGAGGAGGTTCGGACACGGAGGGCGACGCGCGGCTTCCTGTTTCTGGGTTGTCGCTTCCACGACCAGATGCTGCGGACCTACGCCCGACAGATCCTCAAGCGATCGGCCGGTCCGCATGCCTGCGTGGCAGAGGCCGATCGCCTGAGTTTGAACGAGCGGCGCTTCCTCGCCGCCGAGGGCATTGCGTTGATCGACATGCCGCTCGTGGAGGCAACACAGCTCCTCGCCGGCTGATCCCTTGGGCGGACATCGTGTTCGACTCCCCTCCGTCCGCCCCATCTGGCCGCCCTTCGGGGCGGCCTTTTTCATGACGCCGACGTGCCTTCTTCCGACATTGACTGTCGACTTTTGTCGGACCCGCGACAGCCCCTGTCCCCGCTCTCATCATGAGCTGTTTTCCTTTAAGACAATGAAAGTATTATATTTTCTTTTCAAATGGCCACTTGGCACGGCCCTTGAAATTAAGACGTCGTGAGGCAGCCCGTCGCTGCCGACCGAATTGGCATCCCCTCCCGGTGCTTTTTGCAAGACAAGGAACCATGACCATGGCTGCACTCCGCCAGATCGCCTTTTACGGCAAGGGTGGCATCGGCAAGTCCACCACCTCCCAGAACACGCTCGCTGCCCTCGTCGAGATGGGGCAGAGGGTGCTCATCGTCGGCTGCGACCCCAAGGCCGACTCGACCCGCCTGATCCTCAACGCCAAGGCCCAGGACACCGTCCTCCACCTCGCCGCCGAAAAGGGCTCGGTCGAGGACCTTGAGCTCGAGGACGTGCTGAAGCTCGGCTACAAGGGCATCAAGTGCGTCGAATCCGGCGGCCCGGAGCCGGGCGTCGGCTGCGCCGGCCGCGGCGTCATCACCTCCATCAATTTCCTTGAGGAGAACGGCGCCTACGAAGACGTCGACTACGTCTCCTACGACGTACTCGGCGACGTGGTGTGCGGCGGCTTTGCCATGCCGATCCGCGAGAACAAGGCGCAGGAAATCTACATCGTCATGTCCGGCGAGATGATGGCGCTCTACGCCGCCAACAACATCGCCAAAGGCATCCTGAAATACGCCAACACTGGTGGTGTTCGCCTCGGTGGCCTGATCTGCAACGAGCGCCAGACCGACCGCGAGGTCGACCTTGCCGAGGCGCTTGCCAAGCGCATCAATACCAAGCTGATCCACTTCGTGCCGCGCCACAACATCGTCCAGCATGCCGAACTGCGCAAGCAGACCGTCATCCAGTACGCGCCGGAGTCCGATCAGGCCGAGGAATATCGCCAGCTCGCCACCAAGATCCACGCCAACGGCGGCAAGGGCACCATTCCGACGCCGATCACCATGGAAGAGCTTGAGGACATGCTGCTGGACTTCGGCATCATGAAAACCGACGAGCAGATGATCGCTGAGCTCGCTGCCAAGGAAGCCGCCCGCCAGGCCGCGGTTCCCGCCTGATCCCTGGGGAGGGCGCGCGGGTACCGGGCCTTGACCCTGGTATCCGCGCTGTTTCCCTTCCCCTTCCGCGAGGACAAGTCCATGAGCGACAGTTACGAAAACGACGGCAAGGCCCACGAGCAGTACATCACCGAGGTCCTCGCCCAGTACCCCGAAAAGTTCGCCAAGCGGCGCAAGAAGCATCTCGCCGTTGCCAAGGCAGTCGAGGCGGTCTCGGACGCCCCTGTCGGCGAGGAAGGGCCTCTTCTCACCGAGTGCGACGTCAAGTCCAACATCAAGTCGATCCCCGGCGTCATGACCATCCGCGGCTGTGCCTACGCCGGCTCCAAGGGCGTGGTGTGGGGACCGGTCAAGGACATGGTCCATATCAGCCATGGCCCGGTCGGCTGTGGCCAGTATTCCTGGTCCCAGCGCCGCAACTACTATGTCGGCACCACCGGCATCGACGCCTTCGGCACCATGCAGATTACCTCTGACTTCCAGGAGAAGGACATCGTCTTCGGCGGTGACAAGAAGCTGGACAAGGTGATCGACGAGATCGAGCAGATGTTCCCGCTGAACGGCGGCATCTCGGTGCAGTCCGAATGCCCGATCGGCCTGATCGGCGACGACATCGAAGCCGTCTCCCGCCGCAAGGGCAAGGAAATTGGCAAGACCATCGTTCCCGTCCGCTGCGAGGGCTTTCGTGGCGTGTCGCAGTCGCTCGGTCACCATATCGCCAACGACGCCATCCGCGACTGGGTGCTCGACAAGAGCGCCGAGGCCGAGTGGGAAGCCGGCCCCTACGATGTCAACATCGTCGGCGACTACAACATCGGCGGCGACGCCTGGGCTTCACGCCGCCTCCTCGAAGAGATGGGGCTTCGCATCTGTGGCAACTGGTCGGGCGATGCCACGCTCGCCGAGATGGAGCGTGCGCCCAAGGCCAAGCTCAACCTCATCCACTGCTACCGCTCGATGAACTACATCTGCCGGCACATGGAAGAGAAGTACGGTATCCCCTGGATGGAATACAACTTCTTCGGCCCGTCGCAGATCGCCGCCAGCTTGCGCAAGATCGCCAAGCACTTCGGCCCGGAGATCGAGGCGAAGGCCGAGGAGGTCATCGCCAAGTACAAGCCGCTAGTCGATAGCATTCTGGAAAAATTTGGCCCGCGCCTCAAGGGCAAGAAAGTCATGCTTTACGTCGGCGGCCTCCGGCCGCGCCACGTCATGACCGCCTATGAGGATCTCGGCATGGAGATCGCCGGCACGGGCTACGAGTTCGGCCATAACGACGACTACCAGCGCACCGGCCACTACGCCAAGCCGGGCACGCTGATCTACGACGACGTCACCGGCTACGAGTTGGAGAAGTTCGTCGAGAAGATCCGTCCGGATCTGGTCGGCTCGGGCATCAAGGAAAAGTATCCGGTCCAGAAGATGGGTATCCCGTTCCGCCAGATGCATTCCTGGGACTATTCGGGCCCGTACCACGGCTACGATGGCTTTGCCATCTTCGCCCGCGACATGGATCTCGCCATCAACAATCCGGTCTGGGCCCTGTTCGACGCGCCTTGGACCGATGGTGGCGAACTCCTCGCCGCCGCCGAATGACCTGATGCTCCCTCCCGGGAAGGGGAGGGGGCTCCCCAAAAGCCGATCCTTTCACCACGCGTTCCGCGTGACCGATACTCCTATGCCCGTCTGGCCGCCGTATGGCGCGGCGCGGGCGATGAGGTCAGACAATGCCCCAGTCAGCAGAGAAGATCCTCGACCACGGCCCCTTGTTCCGCGAGCCGGAATATCAGGAAATGTTCGCCCGCAAGAAGGCTTGCGACGGTGCCGCCAGCATCGACGCCACGGCGCTTCAGGGCGAATACACCAAGGGTTGGGAGTACCGGGAAAAGAACTTCGCCCGTGAGGCGCTGGTGATCAACCCGGCCAAGGCCTGCCAGCCGCTCGGCGCGGTATTCGCCGCCGCCGGCTTCGAGAAGACCATGAGCTTCGTGCATGGCTCGCAGGGTTGCGCTGCCTATTTCCGCTCGCATCTCTCCCGTCACTTCAAGGAACCCTGCACGGCGGTCTCCTCGTCGATGACCGAGGACGCGGCGGTGTTCGGCGGCCTCAACAACATGGTCGATGGCCTCGCCAACTGCTATGCGCTGTACCAGCCGAAGATGATCACCGTTTCGACCACCTGCATGGCCGAGGTGATTGGCGACGACTTGCACGGCTTCATCGGCACCGCCAAGGCCAAGGGGTCGGTACCTGAAGACTTCGACGTGCCCTTCGCCCATACGCCGTCCTTCGTCGGCAGCCACATTGATGGCTATGACAACTCCATCAAGGGCATCCTCGAGCATTTCTGGAAGGACAATGCGGCGGTTGCCGGCTCGTCCGAGACCATCAACATCGTCCCGGGCTTCGATGGCTTCTGCGTCGGCAACAATCGCGAGCTTGCTCGCATCCTGGGCCTGATGGGCGTCAGCTATACCTTCATTGGCGATGCCGCCGACCAGTTCGACACTCCGTCGGACGGCGAATATCGCATGTATGACGGTGGGACCACCATCGACGAGCTGAAGGCGGCCAAGGGGGCGAAGGCGACCATCGCGCTGCAGCATTGGAACAGCCGCAAGACGCTGGACTATGCCGCGAATGTCGGCCAGGAGACGGCGAGCTTCCACTATCCCCTCGGCATCCGTGCCACCGACGAGCTTCTCATGAAGATCTCGTCCCTGTCCGGCAAGGCTATTCCCGAGGCGCTTCGCCTCGAGCGCGGCCGCCTTGTGGACGCCATGGCCGACAGTCAGGCCTATCTGCACGGCAAGCGCTACGCCATCTTCGGTGATCCCGATTTTGTCCAGGCGATGGCTCGCTTCATTCTCGAGACCGGCGGCGAGCCCGTCCATTGCCTCTCCACCAACGGCGGCAAGGAGTGGGCCGAGAACATGCGCAAGCTGTTCGACAGCTCGCCCTTCGGCAAGGACTGCAAGGCGCATGAGCACAAGGATCTCTGGCACCTGCGCTCGCTGCTGTTCACCGAACCGGTCGACTTCGTGATAGGCAACAGCCATGGCAAGTATCTCGAACGCGACACTGGAACGCCGTTGATCCGCCTGACCTTCCCGATCTTCGATCGTCACCATCATCACCGCTTCCCGGTGATCGGCTACCAGGGTGGTCTCCGCGTCCTGACCACCATCCTCGACAAGCTGTTCGACAAGCTCGATGCCGAGACCAACATCGCCGGCGACACCGATATCTCCTTCGACCTGACACGCTGACGTCCGTTTCGACGGAAAAAGCGAAGGCCGGCCCCGGCAGCGGAGCCGGCCATTTCGTTAGGCTCAACGTGGCTCGTCGCAAACCCGACAATGGCGTGTCGGGCCGCCATCATCGCTTTGCAGGGCTTGGGCGGAAATCACGGGTCATACCGGAAAGTGACGCAATTTCAGTTGGATATGGGTTCTTCATCCACTGGCATGCGGCTTGCGAACTTCAAAGTAATCGAAACATCTTGGAGGCGCCGATGTCCCTCAAGGCCAGGATTGCCACCGTCTTCGACGAGCCGGCTTGCCCGACCAATCGGGAGAAGTCCGAAACGGTGCGCCGCAAGGGCTGCTCGAAGCCGCTGACGCCCGGCGCGGCGGCCGGCGGCTGCGCCTTCGACGGCGCCAAGATCGTATTACAGCCGGTGACAGACGTCGCCCATCTCGTTCACGGCCCTCTCGCCTGCGAGGGTAACTCCTGGGACAATCGCCACGCCGCCTCGTCCGGCTCAGATCTATGGCGGCGGTCGTTCACCACCGACCTCAGCGAGCTCGACATCGTCATGGGCAATGGCGAGAAGAAGCTGTTCAAGGCGATCCGGACGATCGTCGAGCGGCACGATCCGCCGGCCGTGTTCGTCTATTCCACTTGCGTCACCGCGCTGATCGGCGACGATATCGTTGCCGTCTGCAAACGCGCCAGCGAGCGCTTCGAGCGGCCGGTCGTTCCTGTTGAGGCGCCGGGCTTTGTCGGCTCGAAGAACCTTGGCAACCGCCTGGCCGGCCAGACGCTTCTCGACCACATCGTCGGCACGATCGAGCCGGACGACGTCACCCCCTATGATGTCAACATCCTCGGCGAATACAATCTCGTCGGCGAGTTCTGGTTCGTGAAGCCGCTGCTCGAAGAGCTCGGCATCCGCCTGCGCGCCGTCATCCCCGGCGATGCTCGCTATCGCGACATCGCCACCGCGCATCGGGTCAAGGCCAACATGATGGTCTGCTCGTCGGCGCTCATCAATCTCGCGCGCGGCATGCAGGAGAGATGGGGCATCCCGTATTTCGAGGGCTCCTTCTACGGCATTTCCGACACCTCGGCCGCTATTCGCGGCATCTGTGGTCTCCTAGTGGAAGAAGGTGCTCCCGCCGAACTCCTTGATCGGGCCGAGGCGCTGATCGCTCGCGAGGAAGCGATCGCCTGGCAGCGCATCGCGCCGCTGAAGCCCCGGCTCGCCGGCAAGCGGGTGTTACTCAACACCGGCGGCGTCAAGAGTTGGTCGGTGGTCAACGCTCTGCAGGAAGCCGGCATGGAAGTCATCCGCACGTCGATCAAGAAGTCGACCGAGGAGGACAAGGCGCGTGCGCTCGCCGCGCTGAAGGACGAAAAGCACCTGTTCGATCGTCTGGCGCCGCGTGAGATCTACCGCATGCTGGCCGACGGCGAGGCCGACATCATGCTGTCGGGCGGCCGCACGCAGTTCATCGCTCTGAAGGCGAAAACTCCGTGGCTCGATGTCAACCAGGAGCGCCATCACCCCTACGCTGGTTACGAGGGCATCGTCGAGCTGCTCAAGCGGATCGATCTCGCGGTCAACAGCCCGGTTTTCCCGGCCCTGCGCGTGCCTGCGCCATGGGACGAGGCAGGGCGGCTCCTCGATGTCACCGACACACCCGTCGAGGTCGCCCACAGCTTCCGCAAGTTCGCCAGCGGCGCCCTTGAAGACGCCGACGATTGCTGAGGAGATGGTGATGCCAGCAAACGAAGTCCGCTCCCTCTCCACCAATCCGCTGAAGTCGTCGCAGCCACTCGGTGCCGCCTATGCTTTCCTCGGCATCGAGGGCGCCATACCGCTTCTTCATGGGAGCCAAGGCTGCACGGCCTTTGCGCTGGTGCTGTTCGTCCGCCATTTCAAGGAAACCATCCCGATCCAGACGACGGCGATGAACGAGATATCGACGGTGCTGGGTGGCGCCGATCATCTTGAGGAAGCCATCGTCAATATCCGAACACGCGCCAACCCCAAGCTGATCGGCGTCTGCACCACGGCGCTGGTCGAGACACGTGGTGAGGATTTCGCCGCCGACCTAGCCGCGATCCGGAACCGCCGCGCCGACGAACTCGGCGATTGCCATGTCGTTCTCGCCGGAACCCCCGATTTCAAGGGCTCGATCGAGGAGGGTTGGAGCGCTGCCGTCACGGCGATGATCGAGACGTTGACCCGACCGGCGACCCGCCGCGATCCCGAACGCCTTGTTATCCTCGCGCCAAGCCACTTCACGGTCGGCGACATCGAGACGTTGCGGCAGACGGTCGAGGCTTTCGGTCTCACACCGGTGATCCTGCCGGATATCTCCGGTTCGCTCGACGGCACGGTGCCGGATCGCTGGATCCCCTCCACCTATGGCGGCACCCCGATCGCCGATATCGAATCCTTGGGCGCCGCCTGCCATTGTGTTGCCATCGGTGAACACATGCGCCACCCGGCCGAGGCGCTACGCCGGAAAACCGGCCTTGCCTATACGCTGCTGCCAACCCTGACCGGCCTTGCCGCTACCGATCGCTTTATATCCCTGCTTGCCCGACTCTCCGGCCGGCCGGTACCCGCTTCGATCCGCCGTCGCCGATCGCAGCTTCAGGATGCCATGCTGGACGGCCATTTCCACTTCGGTGGCCGCAAGATAGCTGTCGCCGCCGAGCCGGACCTTCTCTACCAGATGGCGAGCTTCTTTACCGAGATGGGCGCCGAGATCCCCGTCGCCATCGCATCGACGGCGGACAATCCCTGCCTGGACGCCGTGCCAGCCGAGGTGATGGTCGGCGATCTTGGCGACTTTGAAGCGCGCGCGGGTGGCGCCGATCTGCTGGTCAGTCACGCCCACGGCCGACAGGCGTCGGAAAGGCTGGGCATCCCGCTGTTTCGGGTCGGCTTCCCGATCTTCGATCGGCTAGGCGCCCAGCATCGCCGCGGCGCCCTCTACGAGGGCACGCGCGACCTCATCTTCGAGGTGGCGAACACTCTGATTGCCACCGACCACCACCCTTCGACCCCTGAAAGCCTCAATCCGCTCCGCAACCGGGAGACACCTCATGACAGCCGTCCGTCGCCTGAGCCTCGTCGACACTGACGCGGCGCACGACGCCACCCCGCCGCTCGGCGCGGTGCGCGTCGCCATTGCTTCCAACGATCTCAAGGGGCTCAACGCCCACTTCGGCTCGGCGCCCAAGTTTGCCGTCTATGACGTGACACCCTCCGGCTGGAGCTTCGTCGAGGCCGTCGAGTTCGAGGGCAACACCGAAGGCGACGGCACGCACCGCGCCGAAGGCGACGATCGCATCACGCCGAAGGTGGACGCGCTCGCCGGATGCCACCTGCTGTTCTGCCTGGCCATCGGTGGTCCGGCCGCTGCCAAGGCGGTGGCGAGCCGCATCCATCCGATCAAGGCGCAGCCGGCAACCATCGAGGATGTGCTGGAAAAGGTGCGCGCCATGCTGACCGGCAGCCCGCCCCCCTGGCTGCGCAAGGTGCTTGAGGCAGCCGGTGTCGGCGCCCCCAGACCCGATTTCGAGGATGACGGAGCATGAGTGACATAGCCGCCGCAGCGCCTGCCGCCACCGACCATCCCTTCGTGAAGATGCTGGCCAGCCTCGTCCGCGCCGCCGACAGTCACGGTGTCTGGGAACGCAAGTCCGACGCCGAAGTACTGGCCGAGTTCGTGGTCAGCCGCGAGGAAAGACGGGCGCGGCCGATCATCGACGACCCTGATCCCGACATCATCGACCGTGTCGAGGCCTTCTATGGTGCCGTCGGTCTCGCGGTCGAACAGGCAACCGGCCGAGTTGCCTCGCCGATCCTGAAACTCAATCACGAGGGCTTCGGTCGCGTGCTGCTCACCGCCGGTCGCCTGGTGGTGATCTCCAAGACGCTGCGCGACGTCCATCGCTTCGGCTTCGATGATTTCGCGGCGCTGGCCACCGCCGGCGGCAAGATGGTCGACGAGGCCACCGCCATGATCGGCCGTTTCCCCGAGGTTGCAGACCTCTGACGCTATCGACCCCGAACCATGCGAGCTGGAGATATTGATGGCCGACTACACCACCCGCGACGGCAGTCCCTGGACGCCGCTGTTTCTCGTCTCGATCAATGGCGACGCGTGCATCGGCTGCGCCCGCTGCTTCAAGGTCTGCGATCGCGACGTCATGCACCTCTACGGCGTCGATGAGGACGGCGAAATCCTTGGCAAGGTGGTCGAGGACGACGACGACGATTTCGATGGCGAGCTCAATCGCAAGATCATGGTCGCTGACAACGACGGCGCCTGCATCGGCTGCAACGCCTGCGCCCGCGTCTGCCCGAAGAACTGCCAGAGCCATGTCGCGCCCGACAAGCTGGCGGCATAACGCGGTCAGTGCTTTCCTTCATCCGAAAGTCGGCAAGAGCGGCACGACATTGCCGCTTTCCGCTGCCGCGCGGGCGAGTATCTTCTGCCGCCGGTCATCGGTCTCCTGCCACCAGCCGCGCACCACGCGCAGGCGGCAGGCGAGCAGCGTGCCGATCCCGCCAGTGAACCGCAGCCAAGCTTCTACGTCCTCCCGCCGGACCGCCGTCAGGACAGGAAGGCCGAAGGCGGCAAGCGTGCCGAAGGCGTCGGCATAGCCGCCGCCAGCGATTTCGGCTACGCCGAAGCGGGGTATGACAGCAAGATCGGCGCGGGCCTCAATGGCCGAGAGAATGCGCCGTGTCGTCACGGCAAGTCCGACCGGGTCGATCGTTGCTCGCGATTCCAGCCAGTGATCGCCGGCAACGAGATCGACCACAGTCGTGTCTCTGCTTGGGGGCTCCTCATCGTCGGGTAAGTGGAGAATGCCTCCGACCTGCCGCCCCGCCGTTTGAAGCTCGTCGGCGAAAAAGGCGATGAGATGATCGACCGAGGCTCCTTCCTCGAAAACGATCGCCGCGAGTTCGGAAGCATTGATGCTGGCGGGGTCGAGGGCGGGAAAGCGGTCGAGCAGGCGGCGGGTCATCAGGGGCTCCCTGTCGGATGCGGGCTGCAACGGGGTGCGCCTCGCAAGGGGCGGGCCAATTGCCTTGAACGTTATTATCGTAGCTATATAACGAAACAAGGTTTCACGAGACCACGGAGACGGCCATGCGGCTTTCGGCGCGTAACATCCTGAAAGGCAAGGTGGTGGCCCTTACCAGGGGCGCCACCACCACTCACGTCAAGGTCGAGATCGTTGAGGGCATGGTCGTCACCGCCTCGATCACCAATGAGGCAGCCGACGATCTGGGGCTGATGGTCGGTCTGGAAGCCGCCGCCATCATCAAGGCGTCCGACGTAATGATCGGAATAGAACTGTGATTTCGCGCGCCGACATCGATCGCCTGTTGGCGGAGGATGTACCGGCCGGCGACCTCACCACCGATGCTCTTGGTATCGGCGATCGTCGCGGTCGCATGACCTTCGCGGCGCGCTATGACATGGTGCTTGCCGGCGTCGAGGTCGCACTGAAAATGGTGGATGGCCTTACCGTTGTCCGTTATGCCCACGATGGAGATCGGCTTTCCGCCGGAGCCCCGATCCTGGACGCATGCGGGTCGGCCGCCGATCTGCACCGCGCGTGGAAAGCGGCGCAGACGCTTCTTGAAATCCTCTCGGGCATTGCCTCCGCCACCCGCGCCGTTGTTGACGCTGCAGCTCCTGTTCCGGTCGCCACAACACGCAAAACGGTACCAGGCGCCCGCGCCCTGTCGCAGCTCGCCGTCCGAGCTGGTGGGGGCATCCTGCATCGCCACGGTTTGTCGGAGACCATCTTGGTGTTTCCTGAGCACCGCTTGTTTTTGGCTGGTGAAAGCCTTTCAGAGACTGCCGCCCGGCTTAGGCGGACCCAGCCCGAGAAGGCGCTTAACATCGAAGTGAGTACTATTGACGAGGCGGCTGAGGCTGCTATCGCTGGCTTCGACGTGGTGCAGCTTGAGAAATTCACACCCGAGGCGCTTGCCGAATTGGTCAGCCGCCTGCCGGCAAAGGGCAAACGCGCCCGTCTTGCTGCCGCCGGCGGCATCGATCCAACCAATGCCCCGGCCTATGTCGCAGCCGGTGCCGATCTTCTCGTCACCTCCTGGCCCTACACCGCTCGCCCGCGCGACGTCGCCGTCCGCTTCTTTGCCGACTGATCTCGGCACGGCCCTTGCGCTGTCTTTCTTCAACGACCCCGGAAATCAGGCAGGGCAGCTTTCGCCTTGTCGGGTTTCTGACAGAGTTGAAGGAGGTGACACATGCTGGCGTCGACCTTTGCCCACCACTATGCCACGCTTCGTGCCGCGGCCCTCCCAGCACGGGATGAGGCGGAGGCTTTCGACAGCCACGTGCTGGCTGCGATCCTCGCTTCGGCGCTGACCGAAGCGGAAGCGCCGGGCGTCCGCTGTGCCGATGGTCTTGGCCTCTCGCCTACCGAAATCAGCAGGCTCATTAGCCGCCGCTTCCCCCGCTATGCCTCCGTCGGTCTCGATGGCCTCGCCCCGAGCGCCCCTTTGGAAGAGGAAATGCTCCTCGCCGATCTCCTGTTGGCGCATCGCTCCGGTCCAGAACCCGTCTCAGCATGGCTCGCCGTCTTGATTGCCCGCCGGGCGATGCGGCCCGACCACCTCTGGCAGGATCTCGGTCTGAACGATCGCGGCGAGCTCAATCGTCTGCTCGCCCGCCATTTCCGCACGCTGCACGCCGGCAATACCCACAACATGCGCTGGAAGAAATATTTCTACCGCGTGCTCTGCGAGGCTGAGGGCTTCTCGCTGTGCGCGGCGCCGTCTTGCGCGGTCTGCTCCGACTTCACTGATTGCTTCGGCGCCGAGGATGGCCTCAGTCGCCTCGCCGATCTGCGTCGGCGCATCGAGGAGGCCGCCTGAGCCGAAACGTAGGACATGTCGGGTTTCCGACATGTCGGGGTGCCCGCCTTTTCATTTCAATGGGTTAGTCGCTGGCATGCCTCATGCACTTTGGATGTGGACCTCTTCGTTTTCCGAAACGCGAAGGACGAGACCATGATCGAACTTACCGAAAGCGCCGCTGATGCTGTTCGTACCGCGCTCGCCGGGGCCGGCGAGCGGGCAGAGGGGCTGCGTATCGTCGTTGAAGCCGGCGGTTGCGCCGGTTTGAAATATCGCATGGGCCTTGAGAGAGACGAGCGCCCCGGAGATCTCGTGCTGGAGCAGGATGGTATCAGGCTCTACCTCGACGCACTCACCCAGCGGCATGTCGGCGGCCTGGTGGTCGACTTCGTCGATGGCATCGAGCAATCGGGCTTCGTCTTCGATAATCCTAACGCTGCCTCCCGCTGCTCTTGCGGCAAATCCTTCTGCTGAGAGGTGCCATGTCCTGTCCGATCGACCGCCCCATTCCCGACACCGCTGACATCCTGGAGAGGATGAGGCATCTATCCACAGCCGAGGATTTTTTCGACGCCCTCGGCGTCCGCTTCGACCCGGAGCGCCTGGCGGTTTGTCGCCTGCACGTCATGAAGCGCATGGGCGAGATGCTCGCCGGTGACGATCTGGAGGGGCTGCCCGACAGCATAGCCGCCGCACGCGCCCGCTCCATGCTGGAGCGCGCCTATAAAGAGCTGGCCGGCGCTTCGCCGCTGGAAAAGCGACTGTTCAAGGTGCTGAAGGATCGCGATCCCGCTCGCCCGGCCACGCCGCCGCGTCGGCCATTCGTGGCGCTTGGCGATGCACTGCGACCGATCGACGGCAGCTGAATCTCCGGCAGACCTTGGAATAGTGGAGCGACCTCCATCGTGGCTGGAGCAACGATCAGCGAAGAGATGGGTGGGGCGCCTGATAGCGACCTGATCGGCCATTCGACCAATCTTGTCGGGTTGTCGACGCCCTTTCTCGCCGATGTCGCCTTCAATGCCCGGCCGGTGGTCGTTCACATCTCCGGCGTGCGGGAAATGAACGGCGGCCTGTTCGAGATGCTCGGGCTCGCCGCCGATCTTGCCGAGGCGGGAGACGCCTTCGCCGCCTACATGATGGCGATGTTCGGCATCGATCGCGAGCAGCGCGAGCCGGGGAGCGCCACGCAACGACGCCGTTATCGCTCGTCCTATCTGAGGCTGATCAAGGGCTGGGGCTACGACAGCAATAGCCCCGAGGGAGCGGTGCTGAAGGGCTGGGTGGAAAGCCGCTTCGGCATCTTCCCAACGTTTCATCGCGAGCGGTTGGTCCGGCAGGCACCGGCTGCTTGGGCAACCTATGTCGCCGAGAAGATGTCCAGCCGCTTCCATAACAATTCGATCATGGCCCAGCTCGATCTGCTCTACGAGTTCTGCCAATGGGCGCTCGTCCGCTTCGCCTCGCCGACGGAAACCCATCTGACACTTTATCGCGGCGTCAACGACTTCAACGAGCATGCTATCCGGCAGCGGATCGATCGGCGTCGGATTGTGATGCGACTCAACAGCCTTTCCTCCTTCACGGCCGAGCGCGAGATTGCCGATTGCTTTGGCGACGTCATTCTGACGGCGCGCGTGCCGCGTGAAAAAATCCTGTTTTTCAACACGCTGATGACCTCCCATCCGCTCAAGGGCGAGGGAGAGTACCTGGTGATCGGCGGCGACTATGAACTCGGCGTGTCGCGATGAGGCACCCTCCGCGCACCGTCTGTCGAGCGGACGTCTGGAGGTTGGCATGACCGACCCTGGGGTTGCCGATCGGGCGCTTGCCGCCTTCGTGGGGCTTGCCATTGGCGATGCGCTCGGTGCCACTGTCGAATTCATGACCTCACGCGAGATCGCCGCCGAACATGGCGTGCTGCGCGATATTGTCGGCGGCGGCTGGCTTCACCTCAAGGCGGGCGCGGTGACGGACGACACGGCGATGTCGCTGGCGCTTGCTCGCTCGCTCGTTCGCAAGGGCGAACTCGATCTCGTCGACCTCTGCGAGGAGTTCGCCGCCTGGCTGAGGTCGGGCCCGCCCGATGTCGGTAACACCTGCCGGCGTGGCATCCGCCGCTATATCCAGCGCGGCATCGTCACCGGTCCGCCCAATGAGGGCGACGCCGGCAACGGCGCGGTCATGCGCGTTCTGCCGGCGGCAATCGCCAGCTACAGCGATCCGGCGCGCGCCCGACGCTGGGCGGTGGAGCAGGGCCGCGTCACCCACAACCATCCGCTATCGGATGCGGCCTGCGATACGCTTGCCGGCATGCTCGCCATGCTGATTGCCGGAGGAGGGCGCGCAGCGGCGGCGCGGCTCGCCGATGGCCTCGTCGGTCGCTACCCGACCTTTCGGTTTGTTCCCTACAGGGGGATGTCGTCGGCCTATGTGGTCGACACGCTTCAAACCGCCTTCGATGGCTATTTTGCTACGACATCCTTTGAAGACTGCCTGATCCGCACCGTCAACCATGGTGGCGATGCCGATACGACGGGTGCCATCGTCGGTGCGCTCGCTGGCGCAACCTACGGCATCGAAGCAATTCCCAGGCGCTGGCTGAAAGCGCTCGATCGCGACGCCGTCGCCGCGATCCAGACGCTGATGCCTGCCCTGCTTGCTCTTGCCGATCGCTGAGTGACCGATCCGCCGAAGCCGCCAACCGGCCGGGGCCAAGATCTCCAAACAAACGGCATCAACCCAAACGCTTCTTTGCCTCTCAGCCGTCTCGTCACTGTCCGGCGCCAACCACCTTTCCGGCCAGGACGAACGGGCTCGACAGGGTCGCTCCGACGGCGTTGAGCACGAAGGCGCCGGTCTGCCGCAAGCTGACCTTCGACTGGTTCAGTTTTGCGAGCTTCGGATATAGCGTCGCGAGCTCGGCAAAACGGCCGTGTTTGAGCTCGTCGGGCGCGTCGAGACTGGAAATGTCGACCACCATGACGCCGGCCTTTTTTGTCGCCTCTTCGACACGGGGGTCGTTGACGTCGAGCTTGCCGATGCGTGCCCGCTCGCCGGTCAGAAACTCCGAGGCTCTCAACGCAAGATCGTCCGATGAAACGAGGATCGTCATAGGCGGAGACAGTGGGCCGATGACCTCCATCTGGGCCTTGAAGACATCAACATCGATGTCGGGCGCTGCCAGTATGACGTTCAATCGAGCAACAACGCCGTTCTTTCCTGTCAGACGGAGTTGCCGGACGGCTTCGGTTGTCAGCCATCCGCCCATGCTATGGCCGATCACGGTGATATCGCCACGGGTTTTCATTTTAGCCAGCATCGTCAGCAGTTCGGCAAGCTGGTCTCGCGAATAGGTGACGGCATCCTTGTCCGAAACGTAGCCCGTTACTTGCCCTTCCGACGGCCAAGCGAACAGGACCGACGATCCTCCCTCGACATTCGCATCGGCCGTCATCTGCGCCATACGGAACAGAGATTCCTGGAAATTATTGTTGAAGCCATGCACGAACACGCCAATGTCGGGTGGGGCGCCGTTGTGTGGTTTCGCGACCTCCCGAGCGAAATCCGTCGGTTCCAGTTCGCGATAGTTGGTAACGGCGAAGTCCTTTGCCGGGTCCACAAGACGCGTCGGCCATTCGATGTTGCCGGGCTTGTGAGACGGTGGGATTGAGATCGTGTATTCGGCGTAAGTGACCTTGTCCGCACGTCCTGAAGTAAACGCGCGGCTGTCATTTGGATCGCGCTCCCGCGTCGTGGCCACGTAAATGGTGACTGTGCGGGTGCCTGGAGCGGTTGTGGCGGGAGAGTGGAGAAATTCGGGTCCCGGTCGGTCGGCGCAGGCAGCCAGAAAGCATAGGGTGACCAGAACGAGAAAGCGGGAAACCAGCTTTGACATGAGTGCTGCCGAACCTGAGGGTGTGCCATTTGGCGCTTGTTGATTGCAGTATATTCCAGCCAATACAAATCACAGAAACTTTGGGTCGATGCTCCTCTGGAGAGACGCATCGCAAATTGGCGAAAGCGCGGCCTTAGCCCCACCCTTTTGGCATTATCAGCTTGCATGGAGGTTGGAGGCCCCGCCCTGGATTTGAACCAAGGGTATCAGGATTTGCAATCCTGCGCGTAGCGCTCCGCCACGGGGCCATATAGGGCGGCTATATATCGCCGTAAGAAGTTACTATCATTCAAATCTATCTCAATGTTTAACATATAGATAAGTGTGGTCGTGCTGGAAGCTAGGCCCGAAATTTGGGCCGTCGCTCCGCCCCTTTGGTTCCATCAGTCAGAATAGACCGGGTTTGTGAATAGCTTGGGCGTCTCGCTGTGCCAGACCTCGAAGCGGACAAACCGGCCCTCAAGCTTACTTTCCAAGGTTTGACAGCCGGTCGTCGCCGGTTCCTGCCGCACCACGCCATGCTCTGTTACCGCGCGGATCTCGTCGCCGCGCACAAGGCCATCGAAGCAAACAGCGATCGGGCTGCCCGGCTCAGCGACATCTCCAAACATAGGCAAGCTTGCGTCAGCCGGCTCGGCGGTCAGATCGTCGGCGGAGAAGCTGACGACGTTATGTCCAGCCCGCACGGCGGCGAGAAGATCTGCCATCGTCCGAGCCTCCGAGAACAGGCGGTTGGATGGCCGGCCGTGCCGGCGGCGATTCTTCTGGTGGAAGTCGCTGCCACCGGTGGCGGGGATGCGCTTGCCTGCCACCAAGAGCTCTTGCCAGAAGGCCAGCGCATCAATGTTGTGCGCCGCCCAGTTGCCATTCCAGATCTCCAGCGCATCGAAAGGAACATCGAAGCCGGCCTGCCATTTGCCACCGGCCGAACGCTGGAACGGGTGATTGATAACGATGGTGGCGCCGTTGGCCCTCGCCTCGATCATCTTGTCGCCAACCTCGGCCGGCGTATGGCAGCGCCAGTCGGCCACCGGCTGGACGAGACCGTGGAAGTTTGTGTGACCCCAGTAGGTGGTCAGTTCCATAGCCGGAAACACCAGGATGGCGGGATCGTCCGGCCGGATGACGTTCTGGGAGATGGTGTTGTGATCGGTGATCGACACGAAGTTGAGCCCGGCCTGACGGGCGCGATAAATGGCGTCGAGGACGGTGACGCCGCCGTCGGAATGCTCGCTGTGGCTATGCAGCTCGCCGACGAACCAGCGCGCCTTGCGCTCGATAAGGCGGACGGTGACGTCGACGCGGGCGCCTTCGGCAACCTTGACGATGCCGAGCACCACGTGCCAGTCGCCTGGGATCGGGCCGGCATCATAGCCGGGCGTCGCCGCGTCGCCTTCCACCGTGACATGGCCGCGCTCCGATCCCGACCAGCCGCGCATCCGTCCATTGCGGGCAAGCCCGAGGTCGATCACCGAACCGGAGGTGAAGGCATAGGACACTTCGATCCGCTCGATGGTTTCCGGAACCGCGAACGGCAGTTCGACGAAGGATTTGTCGCCTCCGGGAAAGTCGGTGACCGTGTAGTCGAAGTGGGTGCCGGCAAAGGCCATCGGGTCAGGCTCCGAGCTTGAGGGTTTTGATTTCGAAGGGCTTGAAGATGAGCGTCATCCGGCCGTCGATCATCGGCAGCGGTACCGGATCGCGTTCGAGGAGATCGACGGTGGCAGCCGAGGCGAAGGGCGTCGACATAACCACCTCAGCCCGCCGACCACGCGTCTCAAACAGGCGGATGACAATGCCATCGTCCTCATCCGCCTTCTTGACGGCGGCGATGGCGACCCCGTCGCCTTGAAGTGTAAACGGTGGCTCGGCGTGGACCGCCGCGCTCGGCTCGGCCGCTTGGTCCAACCAGCGCAGTGGCATGTTGAAATCCTCGGCGGCCTCGACGATGAGACCGCCGTCGATGGCAAAGCCACGGTGCGGCATCAGCGCCAGACGGAAACGGTGCTCGCCTTGATCGGCGTCCGGCCATGGATAGACCGGCGATTTGAGCAAGGTGACGCGTAGTTGGTTGCCGCGAGCGTCGTAGCCGTATTTGCAATCGTTGAGGACGGCGAGACCGGCATCGCCGTCGGACAGATCAATCCAGCTATGCATCAGCGTCTCGAAGCGCGCCTGATCCCAGCTGGTATTGGCGTGAGTTGGTCTGCGAACGTGACCGAAATGCACCTCGGCGCGGCTTTCGTCGGTGGCGACCGCCACCGGCACGGCGAGCTTCAGCAGGGTCTTGTGCTCGTGCCAGTCGATGAAGACATCGAGTTCCACCCGATCGGATCCGGCGGCCAGCGAGACCACCTCGACGATGCGGGAACTCTCGTAGCGCCACTCGAAACGGATGGCGGCCCGATACGGACCTCTCTCCACCACCTCTGCCAGGATGAGATCGTCAATCTCCCAGGCTTTGTCCTCGAAGTGGGCATCGATGTTCCAGGCGTCGAACTCGACCGGCATGTCCTGATGGGCGACGATACGGTTGGCAAGTTCACCGGCGGGGATCAGCTCGCGACCGGTCTTCTTGTCGAGAACCGACGTGATGCGCCCCTTGGCGTCGAACCGAACGCGCAGGATGGCATTTTCGAGTAGATCAACCTTGGCTTCGAGTGTGTCACCAGCGGCAACCTCGACCGGCCCGGCGACGCCAGCACTGTTTCCGGCGATGGCCCCCACTGGAGAGAGCCACTCGGTGGTCCCGTCGGCGCGGTGGATGACCTGGGCGCCCGACCGTTCCGGCCCGGTGACAAGACCGCCGCGCGGCCGATGAAACGCATTGAGGACCAGAGATTCGCTTGAGAGAACAGCGGCGAGACGGACCTCAAGGTCGTCGGCCAGCGCATCGAAGGCGGCAAAATCGATATTCGCATCTTCGTAGACGCCGCACACCGACGAGCCCGGCAGAATGTCGTGAAACTGATTGAGCAGCACAATCCGCCAAAGCTGGTCAATTTCACCTACCGGATAGCCGGCGCCGGAGCGCATGGCGAGCACGGCGAGCAACTCGATCTCGCGAAGACGGATCTCCGCCTTGCGATTGTCGCGCTTCACCTTGCCGACCGAGGTCAGCGTGCCGCGATGGCATTCGAAATAGAGTTCGCCCACCCAGGTTGGGAAGGTGGCGGGTTCTCGCGCCATGCGTTGGGCAAGCTTGTGGAAATAGGGGGCAAGTGCGCCCTGTTTCACCTTTGGCGCGCCGGGAATGCCGCGCTCGAAGCGCCTTACGGTCTCCACCATTTCGCGCGTTGGTCCGCCGCCGCCGTCGCCGTGGCCATAGATCATGAACAGTTCGGATTGGTGCGCCTTGCCAGCATGACGCTTCCATGTGCCGAGCACGTGGGAAGCCCTGAGATTGGCGCAATAAGTGGTTTCAAAGCCGTCGTATTCGTAGGTCTGCGTTGTGACGAAGCTGGCCGGAATCTTGGTGCCGTCGATGCCCTGCCAGAAGAAGGTGTCGAAGGGCATGCGGTTGGTATCGTTCCAGCTCAGCTTGTGCGTGACGAATGTCTCGACGCCCGCAAGCTTCATCAATTGCGGCAAGGACGCTCCGTAGCCGAAGGTATCCGGCAGCCAAAGGAGGCGCGGACGTACGCCGAAAGTGGTCTCGTGATAGCGCACGCCCCGAACGATCTGGCGAACGAGCGATTCACCGGAAACGAGATTGACGTCCGGCTCGAGCCAAAGCGCGCCCTCGATTTCGAACTGTCCGGCTTTCACCTTGTCGTGGATCCGCGCCATCAGCTCGGGATGGTCCTCGGATAGCCAATCGAACAGCAGACACTGATTGTACATGAAGCGATAGTCGGGATACTCGTCGAGCAGCGCCAGCGCCGTGGCCATCGAGCGGCTCATCTTGCGGCGCGTCTCGCGCGTTCGCCACAGCCAGGCGACGTCGATATGGGTATGGCCGGCGGCAACGATCGTCGGCATGGCCGGATCGCCCGCCAGTGCGTAGATGCCGTCGGCCTCAGCCGATGCCGCGGCAAGACTGGCTTGAAAGCGGGCGGGATTGCCCGGCCGAAGATCGACGGCGGCGAGAGCCGCTTCCGCGTGGTTCAGGATCGCCAGAGCCCGTGCGTCATCGGGCTTCAGCAGGCGCGCGACGTCAACCGGCACCTTGAGGTCGAAGTAGAGCGCCTCAGCCGCCTGGTCGTGGATAGCGAGGCGCAGACTGAAGCCGAGCTGGCGCCGGTCTTCAATCGTGCCTGCCTCGATGGTCACCCGGTAGCGGTCACCGGGCCGGGCGGCCGGCGACAGCAGGACATAGCGATGGTTGCCATCGACCGCCTGCACGATCCGCCCGTCGATCCGAACCAGACACTGGGGATCGCTTCGCCCCATGGTGTCGCCGAAGGCGGCATCAACGAAGAAAACGAGCCGCTCTCCAGACGCTTCCTCGGGCACGACGATGTCGCCGACGAACCAGAAATAGCTCTCCGGTTCCCCCCAAACGAGGTCGTGACGAACGGGTTGCCAGTCGACCACCGAGTCGATCTCGTCGATCGGATCGTCCGGCTGTGCCCGACGGAATTGAAGGGAAATATCCCCCTTGAGAGAGATAAAAATATTTTCGGAAAGCTCCCGCAGAAGCCGATCAATTTTCGGCAATCGCTTCATTTATTGCTCCCGAACCCATTTGAAATTATACAAGTGCCGAACCGAAAGAGGATCCGCGTCATGAAAGCCGGCATCAAGGAAATCGCCCAGCAGGCAGGCGTCGCCATCAGCACGGTGTCGCATGTTTTGAACGGAACCGCACCGTTCAGCAAGGACGTGCGCGACCGGGTGATTCGGGCGGCGCGGCAGCTCGGCTATCTTGAGAAGCGGCGGGTGCGCGCCTCCATCTCGGCGCTGTCGGATCTGCTTTTGGCGATCCCGGAGGATGCCACGCCCCAGATCGACACCAACCTGTTCACGGTGGCGATCCTCAATAGCCTGCGCCAGGAATGCGATCGTCGCTCCATCCGGGTGATCCCCGTCGTTGGCGTCGGCCGAACGGTTCAGATCTCCGCCATCCGCGAAACGTTGCGCACCGAGACGCCGCAGGGTCTGGTGCTGTTCACCGATGATCGGCCCGACCTGTTGCAGGCGATCGGCGGTCTTGACGTCGCAGCCGTGCTGGTCAACGGCGAGGACCCTTCGATGTCGGTCGACACGGTGGTGCCGGCCAATCGCTTTGCCGCCCTGGAAGCGACGCGCCATCTGCTGCAACTCGGCCATCGCCACGTCCTTCACATGACCTGGGACGGCCGACAGACCATCCGGCACCGCCAGGATGGTTTTCTCGACGCGTTCCGCGAATTCAATCTGCCCATCCCTGAGGACGCGATCGTTAGGGCTGCGAGTTTCGAGCCGGAACACGCCGAGGCCGAAGTCGATCGCCTGCTCGACCGCGATGGCGGCCTCCGAGGAGCAACGGCCATCTTTTGCGCCTCGGACAATCTGGCGCTCGGTGCTCTGCGTGCCTTCGAGCGGCGTGGTGTCAAGGTGCCGGACGATGTCTCGATCATTGGCTTCGACGACATCATGCTGGGCGAACTCTCCCGGCCGCCGCTGACCACCGTGCACGTGCCACTGGACCAGTTTGGCGCGATAGCTCTCAACCTCATCGAGCTGCACATCCTTGCCAACAACCCGGCTCGCGCGGCACTGAAGGTCGAAATCGGCTGCCGGCTTATTCAGCGGGCGACGGTACGGCCACTTTCCGGCTGATGGCATCATTGCCCTTCAAAATCTCAACGAGCAGCAGCATCACCAAAGCCTGACCATAGGGCGCGGCGACATTGCCGATTTTGAGATAATGCTCGAGATCGTGCCCCATGGCGGTGCCGTCGGATACCTCGCGGACGATTCCGGCCGCATCGATGCGTTGCAGCACCGCCGCTATGGCGCGATCGCAAGTGGTCCGCAGTTCCTCTCCGATCAGCCCGAGGTCGATGCCGCGCAGCATGCCGTAGGCGAAGCCGGCGGTCGCCGACGTCTCGATCGGCGAAGAGGGATCGATGAGCAATGTCGTCCACATGCCGTCGGGCCGCTGCAGGGCGGCGAGCGCTTCGACCTGTGCCACGTAGACGCGCTTCAGGTAGCGGGCGGCCGGCTCCGGCACTGCGTCGATCAGTTCGAACAATTCGGGAATGGCAACGGTAATCCAGGCGTTGCCGCGCCCCCAGAATGCCTGGGCGAAATTGTGCCGGCCGTTGAATGTCCAGCCGTGATACCAGAGGCTTGAAACCGGATCGGCCAGATAGCGGGCGTGGATCAGGAACTGATAGACCGCCTCGTCGATCCAATCCTGGCGACCGAACACCTTGCCGGCGCGGGCGAGGAACAGACAGGCCATGAACAGCGTGTCGTCCCAGAGTTCGCCCTCGTTGAGTCGTTCCTTGACCACGTGCTGAAAGCCGCCGTCCTCGGTCTTCGGCAGCGAATTGACCAGCCAGTCGGCCCAATCCTCCACGAGGTCGCGGAAAGCCGGCCGGTCGACATGGCCGAGCAGCATGACCAGCGGCAGCATGGGCGCGGTCGAGTTGATCTGGCGCGGCGGCAGCCCGCGTCCGATCTGCCAGTCGAACCAATCGACAAGCGCATCGATCGCCGCCTTATCGTCATTGAGAATGGCTTGTTTGTAGAAGCCGTAGAGGCCGACGCCGACCTCCCAGTCCCACTCGTCGAACTGTATTTTCACCTTGCCGTCAACGGGGGCGAGACCTTCGCCGATACCCTTCAGGCGGCAAAGACCAAGCGCGACCATTTGTAGCGTCTCGGCAATTTTCTCACTGGCAGGCATGGTCGGACTTTCAGGCGGAAAGGAAGGGGGAAAGGTTGCAAATCGCGGGCTGGGCACTGTGGAAGGTCAGCGTCGGCGCCGAGATGAAATGGCTGAACGGCCGCGGCCGGCCGTCGAAGCTGAGGCCATCGGTGTGCGACAGGGTCAGCATCGGGCGGTCAGGCAGCTTTAGGTCGAGCCGGAGGTCCTCAGCATTGAAGCGCACGTCGGCGGTTCCGACGCGGGCCTTAAGCTCGGCAAAGCTCTGGCCGATCGCCACAATCCAGCCGTTGCGCCGACCATCGGAGCGGACTTCGTGATCGGCGGTTGGCCCGGTTTCGATCGGATAGAGGCCGTTGGCGGCGAATAGGGCGGCGGCCCCCTTGCCGGAGCGGACAAGCAGCCAGTCGCCGAAGCGCTCTATGTCGTCCATGCCCTCGCGGCCGAAATAGCCATGCGTCCAGCCAATGCGATCGTCGCCGAGATCGAAGACGAGCATCGACACGTCGAGCAACTGCCCGACGCGCGGCAACACGCCGTTGCCAGCCCAAAAGGAGGGGCGGTGACTGCCGGAGGGATCTTCCTCGCCGGGGTGGTTGACGAACAGACGCGCCAGTGGGTGGCCGGACAGCTGAACGTCGACCACGTGCTGTTGATGTCCGTGGCGTCCGGTATTGTGGTCGATCACCGACGACAGCTGCGCATCCCGCGTTCGGTAGACCACCAGCCTGGCGGTGTGATCAAGACCCTGCGTGTAGCGGGCTTCGAGCGACTGCCCTTCACCGGGATCGGCGAAGGCGATGGCGCTAGCCGGCGGCTCGTAGTCGCTGGCCGCCAACATGGGCGGCGCGGTGACGCCGTGGTTGAGCCACCCGGGACCGAAGGCGATGCGGACGATCGACACCAGTTCGGTGAGCGGACCGCCGAGGAGTTCCTTGTTGTAGGCGCGCCCCTGAGAGCCGCCGGGAACGCCGGCAGTGGTGTGCAACGCCACCATCTGACAGATTCGGTCGAGCATACTGGCGGCACGCGCCTTCAAAGGCGAGCCTGCCATATGCTGAAGGCCCAGCAAACCAATGAAATCGATCGGGTAATAGGCCGATGAGTTCCATTCGGCGAGGCCTTCGCGCTCAATCGAATCGAACCAGAGTGCGAGCTTCTCGGCGCCTTCTCGCTCTTGATCGCGCCCGCTGCGGCCCGAATTGGCGAAACGCTCGTCGGGGAAGAGGTGGCCTGCCACATGCTGCGCCACATGGAAGCAGAGCACGTGGTTCTCGCTCCAGAACCACATGGCGTCGTTGCCGGGTTCATCCACCCAGTAACGATAGCCGAGGATCGCATCCTTCACGGCTTGCCGCAGGTCTTCGGGCAACTGGTCGCGATAATCGCGCCAGATCCACAGCAACGGCACCATCCAGAAGTCGGAGCAGTCTTCTCGATTGACGATGAAATCGATGGTGCGTTCAAGGATCGCGCGCATCACGGGCGGATCAACCTCGCCCGAGTG
The DNA here is from genome assembly GCF_041320595.1 of Pleomorphomonas sp. PLEO. Taxonomy (NCBI): domain Bacteria; kingdom Pseudomonadati; phylum Pseudomonadota; class Alphaproteobacteria; order Hyphomicrobiales; family Pleomorphomonadaceae; genus Pleomorphomonas; species Pleomorphomonas sp. PLEO. The sequence goes on along the minus strand of NZ_CP166625.1, from coordinate 5,287,268 downwards.
CAGCATGGCCAGCACGCGACCGACCAGAAGCTCGCCATTTTGCGCGAACCAACGCGATGCCTCTGTCTTGCGTTCGGCAATGCTGGAAAGCGCCGGCCGTGGCGTCAGTGATGACAGGAAGGCGCCTTCGATCACCTTTTCGACGACCGCGCCGCCCACGTGGAACTGGACGACGACGCGATACATCCCGTCGATGATCGCGCCGGCCGGACAGATCTCGAGGCGTCGCTCTCCGGCCTCAAGACGAAGATCGCGCTCAAGGACGACATATCGCTCATGGACGTGATTGCCGATGACAACGCGCACGGCGACATCGGCACCAACGCTATTGTCGAACAACAGGGCGAAGGGGCGGTCGATATTGAGCCCGAACTCCGGCCGTACGCTGGCAGCGAGGCGTTGGACGTCACCGATCCCGGCGGCGCCAACATTCATCGGCAAGCGCGCAACGATCGGAGCGTCGTCGAGACGGACCAGTTCGAAGAACCAGTCGGTATCGCGTTCCGCGAGGTCTTCCGTGAACACCATGACCTGATTGAGGCCAGCCGCCAGCGGCAGCCGAACATCGACGCTTTCCGATCGGTTGCGCCGGAATGGCTCAAATCGGACAATCTCCTTGCCGTCAACGAACAGGCGGACGCCGCCGTTGGTGGTGAGACGGAAGGCGGCTTCGATTGCCTTGGGCATATCGAGGATGGTCGCGGCCCAGCGCGAAAGGTGGGTCGGGCGGTACCAGAACTCTGAAAAGTCGATGCGCGTACCAGCATCCGGCAGGCGCAGATGGCTGACCGGCCACTGATCGTCGAACGGCACGTCGCGACCGATCATGGTGGAGCGGAACGCCGTCCGGCAGGGAAGGTCGCCTACGCCGACGAAACCATTGACGAAACGATAGTTCTGAGGATCGACGAGCAGCCCCGGCTCTCCCTGGAAAGGCTGCTCGCGGATCGGCGACAGCGCCCATAGGTCAAGCGCCTCGCCAAGGCTGATCGGACGACTGTAGGCATCGAGTGCCAGAGCGGCGATCCGATCGCAAATATTGAAATTTTTTTCCGACATGGCGTCTCTTCTTTGGCCTGCCCTAAAGAAATGCCGAACGCCCCAGCAGAGATCAATGGAATTCGAGTTGGTGTCAAGCCTGCACCAAAGGAGGGGCACCAAGACAGGAAATCAAACTCGAAATTGAAAATTTTCAAATTTGTTTCTGAGTGAGAGGACGCACTGGCTTCGAGAGCAACTTTGACGCGCTGTGCATCGCGTCGATCTGCCGAGGTGGTCTAACGAGCCAGGGAAATAAAATATAATAAAATCAAATAGAAAACCAAATTTTTTCTATGATCGAAGCTGTCGTTGAGTCTGATTGAGTGTTGGTCTAGGTGCGCTACTCAGGGTGGATAAAATCAAGATACACCGGCCGAAAGCATGCATTTCAGGTGCCTATATCGGTACCAAAGTCGATGAAAATAAAAATTTTTTTATATTGCCTAGTGACGAAGGCCACAACATACTGCGTTTTATACACGGGACAAAAAGGCAGCCGCACAAAATAGAACGGCGCATAGTTCCGGCCGAGGCATGAGCCGTGTACTTGAAAAAATTCAAGGCACAAATGCCGGAGGCGGCCGGACGGGATGGAGAGGTTCAGACTTTCGATTTGCCCCCTCACGGGAGGGTGCTTGTCGTCATGTAAGAACGCTCGCGATCGATGATCGCGGGCGGTGCGAACCGTAGGCGTATCGAGCCAAACGTAACGTGAAGAGGAGAACTCGCATGTCTTTCAGCCTTCCGCTTTTCCGCCATGCCACCAGGGGCGCGCTTGCATCGCTTCTCCTCGTTGGTGTGGCGTCGTCCGCGCTGGCCTTCAATCAGTCGCCGATGCTCGACGATCTTGTTAAGGCGGGCAAATTGCCGCCGGTCGACCAGCGCCTGCCGGAAAAGCCGGCGGTGATGGATGTATTCGGTGAGGTCGGCACTTATGGCGGCACGCTGCATCGCGCCTACAAGGGCATCGGCGATCGCTGGGGCACGACCAAGCTGATGGAAGAGCGGGTCGTGAAGTTCATGCAGGACGTCGACGGCAAGACGGTTCTGAAGCCGCGCTTCATCGAGTCCTACACCGTCAACGATAACTCGACCGAGTTCACCTTCACGCTGCTCAAGGGGCTCAAGTGGTCGGATGGCGAGCCGGTGACCACCGATGACGTTCGCTTCTGGTACGAGGATGTCTTCCTCAACACCGACCTGACGCCGAATATTCCGTCGACGTTGATGGCCGACGGCAAGCCGCTCGTTGTCACCATCAAGGATGCCCAGACCTTCACGGTCACCTTCGCCAAGCCCTACGCGCTGTTCCCCGAGATCGTCGCCAAGGATGGCACGGGCAAGCCGGGCCTCGATCGCACCTCGTTCCTAGTGCCGGCCCACTATATGAAGAAGTATCACCCGAAGTATGTGAGCGCCGACGAGCTGGCCAAGATCGCCACCGACAAGGGCGTCAAGAGCTGGGTCGATCTCTGGGGTGAGAAGGGGCCGATCCAGTCGTGGTGGCTGAATCCGGATTATCCGGTGATCACCGCCTATCGCATGGTGACGCCGCCGCCGGCTGACACCATCGTCATGGAGCGCAACCCATACTACTGGGCCGTCGACAAGGCCGGCAACCAGTTGCCCTATATCGACAAGATCGAGAGCAAGGTGTTCCAGGATCAGCAGGCGATGAACCTGATGATCGTCCAGGGCCAGGTCGACATGCAGTCGCGCTTCGTGCCGGCGACAGACTTCCCGCTCTATAAGCAGAACGAGGCCAAGGGCGGCTACAAGGTTGAGGTTTCCAAGGGCGGCGAGAACGTCGCGGTGATGCCGAATATCGCCAGCGCAGATCCGATCAAGAACAAGCTGTTCAACGATCCGAAGTTCCGCGAGGCGTTGAGCATCGCTGTTGACCGCGATGCCATCAACGAAGTGGTCTACTCGGGTCTCACCACGCCTCGCCAGGCTGCGCCTGTGACCGCCTCGCCCTTCTTCGACAAGGAATTCGCCGGCAAGTGGGTGAAGCACGACAAGAAGAAGGCCAACGCCCTGCTCGACGAGATCGGCCTGACCAAGAAGGACGGCAAGTTCCGTCTTGGGCCGGACGGCAAGCGTCTTTCGCTGACGCTTGAAGCCGTGCAGGATGACCTGCCGCCGCAGACGCTCGAGCTGCTGCGCAAGAACTGGGAATCCATCGGCATCGAAATCCTGATCCGTATCGAGCAGGAAGACATGGCGACGCAGAAGTTCAAGAACGGCGACTTCGACCTGTTCTATACCTATGCCGACCGCATGCTGCAGGTGTCGGCCGATCCGACGCTGGTTCTCGGCCACGAATCTTATGCCGAGAACTACTACAAGTGGTGGAACACCAAGGGTGCCGATGGCGTCGAGCCGCCGAAGGACCATCCGATCCGCAAGGTTTGGGCGGATTGGGAGGCTGCTGCCAGCGCACCGACGCTTGATGAGGCGCACAAGCACGTCCAGGACATGATCACCGACCTCAAGGGGCAGGTCTACATGATCGGTCTGGTCGGCGAGGGCGCGGCGCCGGTGATCGTCAACGCCAAGCTCGGAAACTTCCCGAAGGGCTTCACCAACGAGGAAGTACTGCGCAACGAAGGCAACTTCCAGCCGGCGCAGCTCTACTTCAAGAAGTGATACACACGGGGGGAGGGCCGAGATGCCCTTCCCCCAACTTTCATTCCTCCGACGGAGCCTGATGGACGATGCTGGCCTACCTGACGAAACGGCTGTTCTGGTCCATTCCCATGCTGATCGCCGTGTCGATCGTGGCCTTCATCATCATCCAGTTGCCGCCGGGCGACTACGCGACCGCCTACGTAGCGGAGCTGCGCCATCAGGGCGATACGGTCGATCCGCTGATGGAACAGGAAATTCGCGTCCATTTCGGGCTCGATCAGCCGATCTACATTCAGTACTGGTGGTGGATTTCCGGCATCGTGCTGCATGGCGATTTTGGCCAGTCGCTCGACTACAATATGCCGGTGTCCAATCTGATCTGGACGCGACTTGGCCTCACGCTGGCAATCTCGATCAGCTCACTGCTGCTCACCTGGCTGATTGCCATTCCAATCGGTGTCTACTCGGCGACGCGGCAATATTCGGCACTTGACTACGTCTTCACGGTTTTCGGCTTCATCGGCCGTGGCTTTCCCGAATTCCTCACGGCACTCGTCCTGATGTGGCTGGCCTATTCCTGGCTCAACATGGATGTCGGCGGTCTGATGAGTCCGGGTATGGAGCAACAACCTTGGTCGTTCGCCAAGGTCATCGATGTCGCCAGACACATCTGGGTGCCTCTGGTCGTACTGGCCACCTCCGGTACCGCCGGCCTCATCCGGGTCGTCCGCGCCAACATGCTCGATGAGCTCAATAAACCCTATGTCGAGACCGCTTACGCGCAGGGGCTCAGCGAACGACGAGTCGTCTGGGGCTACCCAGTGCGCGTCGCCCTCAATCCCTTCATCTCGACCATTGGCTGGGCGCTTCCGTCGCTGATCTCGGGCGACGTCATAACCGCCGTTGTTCTCAATCTGCCGACCACCGGCCCCCTGTTACTCAGAGCTCTCAAGAACCAGGACATGTATCTCGCTGGCAGTTTCATTCTGATCCTCAGCGTTTTCACCATCATAGGAACGCTGATCTCCGACATTCTGCTCGCGCTGTCCGACCCGCGCGTGCGCCGAGGCTGAGGAACCGGTATGACCGACACTAGCCTGATCAATCCGACGCCCGTCGAGACCAACGACGCCAAGGAGGCGCTCTACCGCGCCACGCCGCGCCAGTTGATGTGGTGGCGTTTCCGCAAGCACAAGCTCGCCGTTGTCTCCCTCTGCGTGCTCCTCTTCGCCTATGTGACCATTGCGTTCGCCGAATTTACCGCGCCCTACGATCCCTACGAGATCACCGAGATGGCGACCATGCAGCCGCCCCAGCCGGTGCATCTGTTCGACGAGGAGTGGAATTTCCACGGGCCGTTCGTCTACGGCCTCAAGCGGACGCGCGACCTCGAAACGGCGGCTGTTGTCTACACCGTCGATACCGATGACATCGTCCCGCTGAGCTTCTTTACGCAAGGGTCGGACTATCTGTTCTGGGGCCTCATTCCTGGCTCGATCCATCTGTTTGGCGCCGAGGATCCCGACGCGCGCATCTATCTGCTCGGCACCGACACGCTCGGCCGCGACCTGCTTTCCCGTCTTATTCACGGCGGTCGAACGACGCTGACCATCGGTATCCTGGGTGTGTTCTTCTCTTTCCTCATCGGCATCACCTTGGGATCGATCTCCGGCTATTACGGCGGTCGGATCGACGGGGCGATCCAGCGGTTGATGGAGTTCATTCGCTCGATCCCCACCATCCCCCTATGGATGGGACTGGCGGCGGCTCTGCCGGTGGAATGGGACCCGCTGTTCGTCTACTTCCTGATCACCATCTTGCTGTCGCTGATCTCCTGGACCTATCTCGCCCGCACGGTGCGCGGTTCGTTCCTGTCACTGCGCGGCGAAGACTACGTGCTGGCTGCCCGTCTGCTCGGCGCTTCCGAACAGCGGATCATCCTCAAGCACATGCTGCCGGCCATGACCTCCTACATCATCGCGGCGGTGACGCTGTCGGTGCCTGAAATGATCCTTGGCGAAACCGCTCTGTCGTTCCTCGGCCTAGGCCTCAGGCCACCGGTCGTTTCCTGGGGCGTATTGCTGCAAGAGGCGCAGAGCCTGCGCGTCATCGTTCAGGCGCCCTGGCTGCTGCTGCCGGGCTTGGCGATCGTCATTATCGTTCTGGGCTTCAACTTCCTCGGTGACGGTCTGCGCGACGCTGCCGACCCGTACGGCCGGTGAGCATGCTTATGACTGAAGACACTCCTCTCGTTGAAATCACCGACCTTGGTGTCGAGTTTCGCATGCGCGAAGGCGTGGTGCGGGCCGTCGATGGCGTCTCGCTGCACGTCCGCAAGGGCGAAGTGCTCGGCATCGTCGGCGAAAGCGGATCGGGCAAGTCGATCTCGGTCCGGTCGATCATGCAGTTGTTGCCGAAAACGGCGTCGCTGTCGCGTGGCAGTGTTGTGTTCCGGACCCCCGAGGGCCGTGAAGTCGATATCGCCAAGCTCGATCGCAAGGGCAAGGAAATTCGATCCTTGCGCAGTCGGCATATCGGCATGATCTTCCAGGAGCCCATGACGGCGCTGTCTCCGGTGCACACCATCGGGCACCAAGTGATGACGCCGATCCGTCTGCATCTCCGCCTCGGCAAGAAGGAGGCACGCGACCGGGCGCGCGAACTCCTGCAACTCGTGCAGATGCCGCGACCCGACCAGATGCTCGATGCCTATCCGCATGAGCTGTCCGGCGGCATGCGCCAGCGTGCCATGATCGCCATCGCGCTTGCCTGTAATCCGAGCCTGCTGATTGCCGACGAGCCGACGACGGCGCTCGACGTCACGACTGAGGCGCAAATCCTCGATCTGCTGAAGTCGTTGCAGGAGCGGCTCGGCATGGCAATCATCTTCATCACCCACAACTTCGGCGTGGTGGCTGATATCGCCGATCGCATCGCGGTGATGTACATGGGGCGCGTCGTCGAAAGCGGACCGGTGGACGATATTTTCGAAAGTCCCCAGCATCCTTATACCCGGGCGCTGATGGCTTCGGTGCCGCGCCTTGGCGCGGAACGCCGACGCCGGCTTACTACCATTCCCGGTATGGTGCCGGATCCGTTCGAACTGCCCAAGGGCTGCTCCTTCCACACCCGCTGTTCGGAGGTGGTTGCCGGTACTTGCGACCGGCTGGATGCCCCTCTCATCAATCTTGCCGGCGGCCGCAATGTTCGCTGCCATCTTCACTCTCAGAACCAGACCGGAGGACCGGATGTCGGTTGAGCCGCTCAATTCCGAGACCTTGTTCGCGGTCGAAGGTCTCAGCAAGCATTTCGGCGGCGCGGCCAAGGGCTTGTTTCAGAAGGCGAAGCCGGTCGTCAAAGCCGTTAACGACGTGAGCTTCACCATTACCAAGGGCGAAACCTTCGGCCTGGTCGGCGAAAGCGGGTCGGGTAAGTCGACCGTGGCTCGATTGATGCTGCGCGCCTACGATGTCACGGCCGGTTCGATCCGTTTCCGCCGTGACGACGGCAACACCGTCGAACTGGCAACCGCTGGCAAGGCCGAGCTGCAGGCGCTGCGGCGCCAAATGCAGATGATCTTCCAGGATCCCTATTCGTCGCTCAATCCACGCATGACCTTGCGGGAATTGGTCGGCGAACCGCTGCTGGTCCACGGCGTCGCCAGCGGGTCCGAACTCGACAACCGGGTGGCTGATCTGCTGAAGCTGGTGGGTCTCCGGCCGGAGTTCCGCGGCCGCTACCCGCACGCTTTCTCCGGCGGTCAGCGCCAGCGTATCGGCATTGCCCGCGCGCTTGCCCTCAATCCCGCCTTCATCGCCGCCGACGAGGCCGTATCGGCCCTCGACGTCTCGGTGGCGGCCCAGAACATCAATCTGATGCAGGACCTGCAAGAGCAGTTCGGCCTCACTTATCTGTTCATCACCCACGATCTCTCGATGGTGCAGCATATCTCCAACCGCATCGGCGTCATGTATGTCGGGCGATTGATGGAGGTCTCCGGCACCGACCCGATGTTTGAGCAGCCGCTGCATCCCTACACCGAGGCCCTGCTGTCGGCGGTGCCGCAGCCTGATCCGAAACGCAATCGCGGCCGCAAGCGCATCATGCTGAAGGGGGAAATCCCCGATGCGTCCAATCCACCGACCGGCTGCGCTTTCCATCCGCGTTGTCCGTACGCCAAGGATATCTGCAAGGTCGAAGAGCCGGACCTGCGGGAGGCTCTGCCGGGCCGCTTCTCCCGCTGTCACTTTGCCGGCGAACTATCGTTGACCGGGGCCTACTGATGGGCGTTTGGGAAAAGCTGGTCGCCGACCACCGGCCAGTCCTTTTATGCTGCCGGACGGAGCCTTATCCACCGAGCCGGCTCGGTTGGTTCGTGACAACCGAACCGGCGCGGTCGCCATCCTCGTCCTTCGACCTCGTCCCGCGTGGCGCGGCTGTGATCGAGTATACTGTTTGGTGCGATTGGGACATCGGCCATCTCTACGACCTAGAACACGTCTGGGTGCATGTCGACGCCGCTGGAGATGTGATCGCCGTCGAAGGATCTCAGCACGGTCGGCGTGTCGATCTGACGGGGTGCGCCGTCGACGCCGGCCGGCCGGTCGTTTATCTTGAGCCCGGCAAGCACGCCATCTGGTCGAGCCCCGTCGCAATGCAGCCGGCGTTTGCGCGCATCGCTGCCCAGTGCGGGCCGTTCGCCGGAAATGACGGCGTGCATGTCGACAACCCGTTCGGCGATCGCGGCGAAATCACTGCGACGGCCCTTGACCACCGGCTCGCCGCGCTGAAGCTGAAGAGGGATGCCTTTCGTCCAGCTTTCGAGTTCTCGGCACCTTCGCCCTGTGAGGCCGCGCCGCTCGCTCCTTGGGCGGACCTTGCCGCGTGGATTCCAGGTCGGATTCAGTCGCTGATCTCCGACATTCGCCAAAGCGTGCCACATCTCGAGGCCGTCTTTCTCGACTGCGGCGACACATTGGCCGACGAAAGCACCGAGGTGAAGGACGAGACGACGGAGATCGTCAGTTCGGCGGACCTCATTCCAGGTGCTGAAAATCTCACCCGCCGCCTCATGGCACGCGGCTACCGCTTGGCACTGGTTGCCGATGGGCCACGCGAAACCTTCGTCAATATCCTCGGCCAGCATGGTCTGTGGAACGACTTCGAAGCGCACGTGATCTCGGGCGATCTCGGAGTCGCCAAGCCGCACCGCCGCATGTTCGAAACGGCGCTGGCCGCGCTCGGCCTTCCCGGTGAAGCGGCAAACCGCGTCGTCATGGTCGGCAACAATCTCGAACGCGACATCAAGGGGGCCAACGAGGCCAGCCTGATCAGCGTCTTCATGCGCTGGTCGACCCGGCGGACGCACACACCGAGGGACGCTTCGGAAAAGCCGCGCTTTGCCATCGACTATATCGAGGACCTGCCCGACCTTCTCGAGCGGATCGAGCTGTCGCTCTAGCAGTTTTGCCACGCTGAGCTGGCTCGCCAGTCCCCCGGCCTTTATCGCCTCGATTGTTGCAGGATCACGTGCGGGGCGATGTCTTCGAGCGACAGGACGGTGTCGACGCCGCCGCGCGCGATGGCTTCCTTCGGCATGCCGAACACCACGCAGCTATCCTCGTCCTGCGCGATGGTATAGGCGCCGGCCTCTTTCATTTCGAGCATTCCGCGGGCGCCATCATCGCCCATGCCGGTCATGATGACACCGATGGCGTTGGGGCCGGCTGCCCGGGCGGTCGAGCGGAACAGCACGTCCACGGAAGGTCGATGGCGCGAGACCAGCGGACCGTCCTTCACCGTGACGTAGTAGCGCGCGCCCTGTCGTTCGAGCAACAGGTGACGCCCACCCGGCGCGATTAGCACATGGCCGCGCAGCACCGGATCGCCGTCTTCGGCCTCCTTGACACTCACTTGGCACAAGCCATCGAGCCGCTTGGCAAAGGCAGCAGTGAAATGCTCCGGCATATGCTGCACGATGACGACGCCGGGGGAGTTGGCCGGAAGGGCCACGAGAAATTCGCGCAGAGCTTCTGTTCCGCCTGTCGAGGCGCCGACGGCGATGATGATCTCGGTCGTCTTGGCCATGGCGCGGTGCCCCGCCGGCGGCAGCATGGCGTCGGCCGTGAGTTTAGGCGCTGGTGTCTTCATTCCCGTTGCCATGGTGGTGGTCGGGGACTTGTTGCGCCGCGCGCCCACGCGGGCACGGGCCGCGCTCTTCACGGTATCGCAAATCAGCAGTGCCTGCTCAGCAAGGTGATCGGCGGCGGCGATCTTCGGCTTCAGAATAACGTCGACCGCGCCGGCTTCCAGCGTCTGCATCAGCGTTTCCGAGCCCTCTTCGATCAACGAAGAACACATCACCACCGGAATGGGATGCTGAGCCATCAACCTCTTGAGGAACGTTATGCCATCCATGCGTGGCATCTCGACGTCGAGCGTTATGACGTCGGGAATGTCTTCCCGCAGGCGCTTGGCCGCCACGAAGGGATCGGCGGCCACACCAATCACCTCTATCTCGGGATCATTGCCGAGAATGGTGGCCAATGTCTGCCTGACGGATGCAGAGTCGTCGACAATGAGGACGCGGATGCGCTTTGGGCTGGTCAACGTCACCTCGTTCAAAAAACGGGCGGGGGCTCGGCGGTGGTAGCTCATGCCTGCTGCTAACGGGCGCGCTAGACCCATTTGGCCTATCACGGTGGTAATCGAAGCAGCAAGTCAGCTTTGGACCCAGTCGATCGCCGCCCGAGGATGGGCGGCGCTTCGTGGCAGTGCGTCCTATATCTTCTGGAAGATCGTATTCGCCACCGTGCGAACAGGCAGGTTGAAGCCGGTGATCGATTCCGAATGACCGATAAACAGATATCCCCCCGGCGCCAGGCGGTCACACAAGCGCCCCAGAACCTTTGCCTGCGTCGGCTTGTCGAAGTAGATGAGGACGTTGCGGCAGAAGATGACATCCATCGGTTCGCCGACCGGATAAGCGTCATCCATAAAGTTCAGGCGCGCAAAACCGACCTTGGAACGGAGGGCCGGCGCTATGCGGACGAGGTTGTTGTTCGGCTCGCTTGAGCGTTTCACGAACCGTTGCATGTAGGCGTTTGGCACCGGCGCCAGCATGCCTTCGGGATAAATGCCCTTTCGAGCCGCGGCAAGAACGTCTGTGGACAGGTCGGTCGCAAGAATGAAGTAGTCGATAGGCCTGGACCGTTCGGCAAACCCGGCCATGACCATGGCGATGGTATAGGGCTCGGCTCCCACCGAACAGGCTGCGCTCCATAGCCGAAATGAGGTCCGGCCACCGCGCACGAAGGCTGGCAGTACCTGCCGTTCCAGATATTCGAAGTGTTTGGGTTCGCGAAAGAAATCGGTCTTGTTGGTCGTCACCGCGTCGATGAGCGCTACGGCTTCGGTATCGAGGCCGCCATTGTCGAACAAATAGGCGCAATACTCGTCGAGCGACTCGAAGCCGGTTGAGCGCATGCGGCGACGCAGGCGCCCTTCCAGCATCGTCTGCTTGCCCGAGGGCATCTTGATGCCGCTATAGCTGCTGACAAACGCCGACAAACGCCGAAAATTCTTGGCGCTGAGCTGGTCGACCGAACGATCGGAATAAGTAGCCTGGACAGACGACAAGGGCTCGGTCCCCATATGTGAAGGTTTGGTCTGATTGAAGGCCCGGCTCCGCCTTATTGGGCGGAGCCGGGCAGTGTTGTATCGGGTCAGGCAACGGCGCGGTTGGTATCCGCACCCCCAAGGGCGACAAGATCGCTGGTGGCCAGCAGTCTTCCGAGATCGATGACGACCACGAAGCCCTGATCTCGCCGGACGACGCCGTCGATATAGTCCGAGTTCCAGCGGACGCCGATGTCCGGCGCCGCCTCCATCTGATCACCCTGGAAGGCTACCACCTCGAACACCCGGTCGGCGACGAGGCCGAGCGACAACTGACGCTCGCCGAGTGTGATGTCGACCACCAGCACACGGGTGTGGGGGGTCGGCACGGTAGGACTGAGGCCGAGCTTCAGCCTGAGGTCGATCACCGGCACGCCCTGTCCACGCACGTCGCGCAGGCCGACCAAATAGTCCGGGCCGTTCGGGATGCGGAAGGCTTCCTCATGGTCGAGGATCTCCCGCACCACGGCGACGGGGACCGCGAACACCTCACTGCCGAGGGCGAAGGTGACGTACTGGGTCTCCGAAGAACGGGCCGTCATCATCAAGCGCTTTCGCGGAAGTCGGCGTCCTCGTCGTCAGGGCCGCCCATGTCGAGATCGAGCGCGAAACCACGCACGGCTTCCTGCTGGGCCTTCACCGTCTGACGCTGCGGCATGCCTGAACCATTGGCCCGCTTGACGAGCGGCTGCGCACGGCGTCCGGCTGCTTGGCCGCTGGCCGGCTTGGAGGCCCGTCCAGGTGCCTTGCGCTGGGTAGCCTTGGTATCGGTACTCGCGTTGTCGACGCGGAAGAAGGCGATCGAGGCCTGTAGTTCCTCGGCCTGGGCGGCGAGCTCTTCCGAGGTTGCCGACATCTCTTCGGAGGCGCCTGCGTTCTGCTGCGTCACCTTGTCGAGCTGCTGGATTGCCTGATTGATCTGCGCGCCGCCGATGTCCTGCTCGCGGCAAGCGGCGGAAATCTCCGACACCAGTTCGGCGGTCTTGCGGATGTCCGGCACCAGACGGTTCAGCATGTCGCCGGCTTGCTGGGCGGACGACACCGTGTCGACCGACATCTGCGAGATCTCGGTGGCGGCGGCCTGCGAACGCTCGGCGAGCTTCCTGACCTCCGAGGCGACGACGGCAAAGCCGCGGCCATGCTCGCCGGCACGGGCTGCCTCGACGGCGGCGTTGAGGGCGAGAAGGTCGGTCTGGCGGGCGATCTCCTGGACGATACCGATCTTCGCGGCGATGGTCTGCATGGCGGCGACGGCCTGGTTGACGGCCTGACCGGAGATCTCGGCGTCCTTGGCGGACTGGCGAGCGATCTTCTCGGTCTGAGCGGCGTTGTCGGCGTTCTGCTTGATGTTGGAGGCCATCTCTTCCATCGACGAGGACGCTTCCTCGGCAGATGAAGCCTGCTCGGTCGCACCCTGGGCAATCTGCTCGGAAGCCGACGACAGCTGCTGGCTACCGGCCGAAACGTTGTCGGAGGCAACGAGCGCATCGCTGACCACCGAGCGCAGGCGCTCCACCATGGTGTTCACGAGCATAAGCAGGTCGCCGATTTCGTCCTTCGGCAGCTTCTCCGCTTTCCATGTCAGATCGCCATCGGCAACCCGACCCATCACATTGCCGGCGTTGCGCAGGCTGCGGCTGATGGAAACGGACATCCACACGGCAATGACCAATGAGAATAAGCAGAGCAGGCCGATAGCGCCGATCAGCAGATTACGCGATGAGACATACTGTTCATTCGTTGCATCGTCGGTTTTGTTGAGATTGTCGTTGATATTCGCAGACATTTCATCGAGCAAAGCGTAGATCGCGTAGCCGACCTCAAGAGCTTTGCCCATGCTCGCCTGCGAAGCCTGCTCGTCTGCCTGATCTGTGTTCAGCGCGGCGAGATCGAGTATCTGGCTGGATAGTGGCGTACGCTGATCGAAGAGCGACGTGAATTTGGCAATTTCGGCGACGATGTCCGGGTCGGTGGATGTCGCGATCTTGTCGGCTAGATCGTGGATCGTCTGATTGCTCTGATCGATCTTCTGGCGGAAGGACGCGATCTGGCCCGCGTCGGAGCTCATGATTGCGTTCTTTTCGTTGCGGACCTCGGCATTGAATTCGTTGGTCAGGACTCGAATGTTCTCGAGGTCGGTCGTCGGCCCATTGACCAAATTGGTGACCGCCGTATTCAGCGAAGAGAGGTCGTTGACGGCAAGGGCCGCCATGGCCGCCGTGAGCAAGATTACGAAGCCGAAGGCGAACCCCAGCTTCGCTTTGATGGTGATACGCATGAACTCAATCCCCTATTTCGCTTGCCTAAGCTGGGTTTGATCTCTTGTTCAGCAGGGGCTCCCCAGTCCTTTTCGGTGTCGATAGCGTCGGCGCGAAATAGGGCTTGGTACCGGGCGAGCTCATTATGCTGCATGTAATGGGTATCGGGGGCAGCCGAAGGTGCTGCCCCACACGTTCTTCAAGCGACGGCGCGGGTTTTGTCTGTGCCGCCGAGAGTGGCGAGGTCTTTAGCGCTCAGCAGTCTTCCGAGATCGATGACGACTACGAAGCCCTGATCTCGCCGGACGACGCCGTCGATATAGTCCGAGTTCCAGCGGACGCCGATGTCCGGTGCCGCTTCCATCTGATCGCCCTGGAAGGCTACCACCTCGAACACCCGGTCGGCGACGAGGCCGAGCGACAACTGCCGCTCGCCGAGTGTGATGTCGACCACCAGCACACGGGTGTGGGGGGTCGGCACGGTGGGACTGAGGCCGAGCTTCAGCCTGAGGTCGATCACCGGCACGCCCTGTCCACGCACGTCGCGCAGGCCGACCAGATAGTCCGGGCCGTTCGGGATGCGGAAGGCTTCTTCATGGTCGAGGATCTCCCGCACCACGGCGACGGGGACCGCGAACACCTCGCTGCCGAGGGCGAAGGTGACGTACTGGGTCTCCGAAGAACGGGCCGTCATCATCAAGCGCTTTCGCGGAAGTCGGCATCGTCGTCGTCAGGGCCGCCCATGTCGAGGTCGAGCGCGAAACCACGCACCGCCTCCTGCTGGGCCTTCACCGTCGGACGCTGCGGCTTTGCAGCGGGCGCGCTCAGCTTCTTGGAGGTTGGAACCGATTGGGCGGGACGCCCAGTCGGCTGGCCGGAAGCCGGTCTGGCGGCTGCTCGTCCTGCTGTTTTGCGCTGGGCGGTCTTGGAGCCAGCTGCGGCGTTGTCGACACGGAAGAAGGCGATCGAGGCCTGTAGTTCCTCGGCCTGGGCGGCCAGTTCTTCCGAGGTTGCCGACATCTCTTCGGAGGCGCCGGCGTTCTGCTGCGTCACCTTGTCGAGCTGCTGGATTGCCTGATTGATCTGCGCGCCGCCGATGTCCTGCTCGCGACAAGCTGCGGAAATCTCCGACACCAGTTCGGCGGTCTTGCGGATGTCGGGCACCAAGCGGTTCAGCATGTCGCCGGCCTGCTGGGCGGACGACACCGTGTCGACCGACATCTGCGAGATCTCGGTGGCGGCGGCCTGCGAACGCTCGGCGAGCTTCCTGACTTCCGAGGCGACGACGGCAAAGCCGCGACCATGCTCGCCGGCACGGGCTGCCTCGACGGCGGCGTTGAGGGCGAGAAGGTCGGTCTGGCGGGCGATCTCCTGGACGATACCGATCTTCGCGGCGATGGTCTGCATGGCGGCGACGGCCTGGTTGACGGCCTGACCGGAGATCTCGGCGTCCTTGGCGGACTGGCGGGCGATCTTCTCGGTCTGAGCGGCGTTGTCGGCGTTCTGCTTGATGTTGGAGGCCATCTCTTCCATCGACGAGGACGCTTCCTCGGCCGATGAAGCCTGCTCGGTCGCACCCTGGGCAATCTGCTCGGACGCCGACGACAACTGTTGGCTACCGGCCGACACGTTGTCGGAAGCAACGAGCGCATCGCTGACCACCGAACGAAGCCGCTCGACCATATCCAGCAGCGACTTGCCGAGAATGTCCTTGTCCGAGAGTGGCTTCGGCGTCACGGTGAGGTTGCCGTTCGAGATCTCGGCAGCCATGCCGGCGGTCTCGCGCAGATTGGCGGTCATCTTCTGCATGGCAGAGATCAGGTCCTTGATCTCGTCATTGGCCTTGTGGGCGACATCGTGGCTGAGATCGCCGATGGCAACCGCTTCCGCCAGCTCGACACCGCGCTTAAGACCGCGGGCGATGGAAAGTGACATCCAAAGAGCGATACCGATGGAGAGGATCGCAACGGCGGTAATGAAGGTCAGCAGTATCGTGCGGGACTGGGCGTAGAGGTCGTTTGTCGCCTGGTCTGTCGCATGAAGGTCATCGGAGATGTTCGACGACATGGAGTTAAGTAACCCGAACAACGTATCGTTCAGCTGCTTCACGCCGACCATGCTGATCTGCGCAGCTTCGGCATTACTCTCGGTCGTATTGCGCTGGCCGAGCTCCAGGATGCGCTTCCGCATAGGCTCGCGATCCTGAAATGATTTCAAGAAATCGCTGGCTGCTGCGACGACTTCGGGATTGGTCGACTTTTGAAGGCTCGCCACAAACTCCTGAACTTTGTCCGCACTCGTGTTGGATGTTTTGACGTATCCGTCGATCTGGGCTGCATCCTGGTTCAGGATGCTGTTCTTCTCCGCCCGGATACTGTCATTGAATGCCAAGGCGAGCCCGCGGATATTGTTGAGGTCGGCGGCTGGACCGCTGACGATGTCCGAGATGGCCGAATTGAGCGATGCCAGGTTGGAAATGGCGAGTGTCGCCATGCCGGCCACGAGAGCGATGATGACGGCAAAGGACAGTGCAAGTTTGAGCTTGATGGTGAGACGCATGATACTGGTGTTTCCTATGCTGTGCCCGGACTTCCTGATCCAGGCTCGACATGGAGAAGTTTGGTGGGGGGCTACGGCTCAGTTCGGCTGGCTCGTGCGGCCCTTTGAAGCAAAAATTGCCATGAGATCGGGGAAGATGATGAAGCTACCTTCCCGATGAATCAGGCATTCGATGAACTGCGGCGGCCACTTGAGGCCGACGCGCGGTGGTGGTTCGCCAGCTGCTTTCGACAGCGTGGTAACTTCGTTGACGCGATCGGTTCTGAGCCCGACAAGCGAAGGCGTTCCATCGAGATCCAGCTCGACCACCACGATGCGGCTATCGATGGTGGTGGCAGCCATCGGCATGCCCATGGCGACACGGATATCGGCGAGCGGTATGACCTTGCCGCGGAAATTGATCACCGCGTTGACGAATGGCCGGCTGCCGGGAACGATCGCTTCCGGCAGAAGATCGAGAATCTCGCGGACGATGGCCGCCTCGAGGGCAAAGGTCTCGCCGCCGATCTCGAAGGTCAGTACTTCGATCTCATCGGCGGAGACGTTCTGAACGGCCTTGATCTTGAGGGCTAAATCACTCATGCGATTGCGCGCAATTGCGCCTCCTGCTCCTGGCCGAGCGATACCAGGTTGCCCACGTCGAGGATGAGCGCCACGGAGCCATCACCGAGAATGGTGGCGCCTGAGAACGTGGTCACGTCGTCGTGCAGCTTGGACATCGACTTGATGACGGTCTGGTGGTGACCGATGATCTGGTCGACGATCAGGCCGACGCGCTCCTCGCCGGTCGAAATAACCACCATCTTCTGGTAGAGATCGGGCTTCGTGCCGGTGGCGAACAGCTCGCGCAGGCGGATGAAGGGCACCAGCGTGTCGCGAAGCGACAGGAAGGCACGGCCGCGCGAGCGCAGATCCTCCTCCTGGCTGAGTTCGATACATTCCTCGACGGCCGGCAACGGGATCACGTAGTGACCTTCGCCCACCCTGACGAGCAGGCCATCGATGATGGCCAGTGTCAGTGGAATGCGAAGCGAGACGGTGGACCCTTCTCCGGGACGGCTGGTGAGGTCGATTGAGCCGTGGAGCGACTCGATCGCTTTTTTGACGACATCCATCCCGACGCCTCGGCCGGATAGATTGGTGACCGACGAGGCAGTCGAGAAACCGGGCTGGAAGATCAGCTGGAGCAGCTCCTGATCGGCAAGGGTCGCGCCCGGCTGGATCAGCCCGGCGGCTTCCGCTTTGGCCCTCACCCTGGCGCGATCGATGCCGCGACCGTCGTCGGTCACCGAAATGATCACTTCGCCGCCGGTTTGACGGGCCGACAGGCGAATGCTGCCGGCCTCGGACTTTCCTGCGGCACGGCGAGCTTCGCTGTCCTCCAGGCCGTGGTCGGCGGCGTTGCGGACGAGGTGAACCAGCGGATCGGCGAGACGTTCGATCACCGTCTTGTCCATCTCGGTGCTCTCGCCGTCGGTCGAAAGTTCGATCTTTTTGCCGGTGTCGCGCTGAAGATCGTGCACGAGACGGCGATAGCGATCAAACAGCGTAGCGACCGGCACCATGCGCAGCACCATCATGGTAACGCGCAGTTCGCTGCACAGGCGCTCCATCTCCTCGCTGACGGTACGAAGACCGATATCGCTGCTGGTGGCGGCGATCTGCTGAAGACGGGACTGGACGATGACCAATTCGCCGACACGATCCATCAGTTCGTCGAGACGTTCGGCGGGAACGCGGACGCTTTCCACCTTCCGACGTAGTTTGGGGTCGGCGGGGTCGGCAACCGGACGCGCAGCCACTTCGGAGACTGGCGGCTCCATTGGCGGTGGTTCGGCGGTAATAACGGTCGGCGGCGTGTCGACATTCGCGACGCCCTGCGACCCAGCATCTGTGGACGGCGTACTATCGCTCAGTGCTTCGATTTCGAGGGTCATGTCGTCCATGACGAACAGGAACACATCCTCAATGTCGGCGCGGCTCCGGTCGGTGATCAGCGTCACCTCCCAGGCGAAGTAGAGCGTCGTCGGATCGAGTTTTTCGAGGGGCGGAAGCGCCGATTTGTCGAGTACAACGTGGCATTCGCCCATCGCCCTCAACTCATCAAGGAAGCTCAGCGGATTGGTGCCGTTGATGAAGGTGTTGTCCGGCAGCCCGACCTTGATGCGCCAGGTGGTTGGCATAGTCGGGGTTGCCGCCTTGGTTGGCGTATCCGCGACAGATGTTGCGGCAGGCACAGCCTCGGCGCCGGAAACGGCTGCATGCAAGCGCTCGAGAAGATAGCGCTCCTCGGCAGCGTGGTCGCCGCTGGGATCTTCCACCAGAGCCCGCATGTGATCGCGGGCTTCAAGCACAGCCGAGACCAGCCCTGGTGTTGCTTCTGCCTGCCCTTTGCGGACGCGGTCGAAGGCCGTTTCGCAGTGGTGGGTGAAAGAGGCAAGTCGATCGAAGCCGAACATTGCGCCCGACCCCTTGAGGGTATGCAGGGCGCGGAAGACGGCGTCGACCAGCGTGCGATCGTCGAGACGATGCTCGAGATCAAGCAGACCTTGCTCCATTTGCTCGAGCAGTTCGGCCGCTTCGATGCGGAAGATATCCGCGGGATCGGGATTGCTCATTTGGCGAGCACCTTTTGCACGAGGCGGATCAGCTGATCCGCCTCGAAGGGTTTGACCAGCCAACCGGTGGCACCGGCCGACTTGGCGCGTCCCTTGAGAGCGGGGTCGGATTCCGTGGTGAGAAACAGGATGGGCACGCCGATCTGGTTCGGCAGACGCCGAAGCTCCTCGATCATGCGGAGGCCATCCATGTTTGGCATGTTGAGATCGGTAATGACGAGATCGAAGCGGGTCGTTCGGGCTTTGTTGAGGCCGTCGAGACCGTCGACCGCCTCCGTCACTTTATAGCCGGCTCCGGTGAGGGCGATGCGCGTCGTCATGCGCACCGACATCGAGTCGTCGACGGTCAGAATACTCGCGGTCACTGGGCGGTCTCCTCGTGGAGCCAGAATGAACGATCGGCAATTGTCGCGGCTGTCAGAAGACCGCTGCGGTCTAGCGCGCGCCTAAGCTCGCCGCTGGCCGGCTCAAGAAGAGAAAGGGACTTGCCCTGCTCGGTTGATTTCAGCCTTGCGGCTTCGATAATCTGGAGGAAGCTAAGGTCAACTGACGCGTCTGCGGGTATGGCCAGTTGAAGACTCGAAGATCCTTCCATCGCTTCTACGAGAGTAGAATAAGATGCGCGGATGTCTGAAACGCAAAGATTTGGATGCATCCGAATGACGGTTGGTTTCTCCATTGGACGGCTCCTGATAACGACGAAAATATGGAGCGCAATTGCTAAATTTCGATAAATCTCCCCATTTTGCTATCGAATTAAAAGAGAGGAAGTTCGATATAGATTCATGAGGATCCGAACGTGTGCGTTAATACTCCAGAGTCAACAGACTCGTATTGCGAGTACTAAGCTTGTAACAAACCGCAAGAATCGCGAACATTTAGCGGGGAAACGCTTTTGGTTCGGCGTCTGCGGACTCGTAAAGGTTGTCGCGGTAGTAAACGAAGGTGAGAGCCCTTAATGATTGTGAGGCCATGAAAAAAATGCCTACGTAGTATTACTTATTCACGTAGAGGTTAGCGTCGTTGGCCTGGGAATTATTGCCAAACGGACAACTTATCGATCGCGCCGTCGGCTGGCTTCGGACCGGAATGGCACGTCAGCGCTGCGATATGCGATGGCATTTGGCTCTACGGCATCTTGTCGAGTTCGACACCGCCAGACTGTGTGGGGAAGTATACTTGGCCTCTTGTCCGGCCGTTATTCCTGTCGATCAACTGGTGGGACAGCACTTTGTGAAGCCCAGCCGGGAGCCCCTTCTTCATCGTCACGAAGCGTACGGGCGATTTCCTCAATGTCCGGCCATTTCTCGCAGAACACTGTGACGCAGTCCGGATCGAAATGGCTGCCCGCCAGGCGCACGATCTCGTCGAAGGCGCGTTGAAGCGGCCATGCCTCCTTATAAGGGCGTGCCGAGGTCAGCGCGTCGAAGACATCGGCGATGGCGGTGATGCGCGCTTCGATCGGGATAGCGGTGCCCGAGACACCACGCGGATAGCCGCTGCCATCCCACTTTTCGTGGTGGCCACCGATAATGGCGACCGCGACGCGAATGAGTTCGGAGGTGCCGTTGTCGAGAAGCCGGACTCCATAGTCCACATGCTCGCGAATTTCGGCCATTTCCTCTGGAGTGAGCCGGCCTGGTTTGTTCAGCACCGCGTCTCGGATGCCGATTTTGCCGATGTCGTGCAATGGTGCCGCGAGATGGATCATTTGGCAGAAGTTGGGGGCGAGAGCGAGGCCCTTGGCAATCACCAGGCTAATGGCCGCCACACGCGACACATGGGCGCCGGTACCGCCATCGCGCATTTCTATGGCGCGCGCCAGACGCCAGATCATTTCCCTCTCGCGGGACGCCAGTTCGGCTGTTGCCTCGCGCACCGCCGCCTCAAGTTTATGGGCGTGGGCTGCGAGCTCGATTTGAGTACGCCGAAGCGAGATCAGGTTCGTGACCCTTGCCCGCAGTTCGATAGGGTCGAAGGGCTTGTTCAGAAAATCGTTGACCCCAGCAAGAATTGCTTTGAGCCTTATCTCGCTATCCTGCTCGGCGGTAATCATCACAATGGGAATGGCGTGATAGTCGGGCCGCCGGCGCAGGGCCTCGGTAACCTCGATGCCTGTGAGTTTCGGCATCAGATAGTCGACCACCACAAGATCATATTGCCGCGTGGTCGCGAGCGCCAAAGCTTCCTCAGGCGTGTCACAGAGATCGAGAACGAGGTCCGGTATTTCGGTGAGGGCGGTGCCCATCCACAACAATACCGATTTGCTATCGTCGACGATGAGCGCCCGCATGGGTCTATTGGATTTATTGGACAAGCCATGACCTTCAGTGAGCACGGTCTGGTTTCCTCCGGCGGCGCCCAGAAGCAGGAGTATAGGGCATGGCCCAAGCCGATCATCACCACCCATCTTGGCAGGCAAGGATGAAATAACGGTTCATCCCGCTGGAAGAACCCAGACAACGTTAGAAGAGCGGATTCGCGTGGCAATTCACGATGCGCTGGTGCCCGCTAGAACTTGTTAGCCGGCATGCGATGTGGCTTACGAAGCCGAGATGACTCGGCAGGCGCTCGCTGGCCCAAGGCGAATGCGTCGCCTTCCCGCTTGCCCCAAGTCTTTGCGGCGCAGGTGGCGGATGCGGGACCGGGCGGTTCGGTCACGGCCTTTCGCACGCAGAGTTCGCAATCGCCGCAAAGGCTTTCTTGGAGCGGGTTGTTCTTCGATCAGCCAAAGCGGCCGGTGATGTAATCGGCCGTGCGCTTGTCCCGCGGGTTGGTGAAAATTTTCTCCGTGGCACCAAACTCAACCAGTTCGCCGAGATACATGAAGGCAGTGTAGTCCGACGAGCGGGCTGCCTGTTGCATGTTGTGCGTTACGATGGCGATGCAGTAGTCCGAGCGAAGCTCGGAAATGAGTTCCTCAACCTTGGCGGTGGAGATCGGATCGAGCGCCGAGGCCGGCTCATCGAGAAGGACGACCGCCGGTTCGGTTGCGATGGTGCGGGCAATGCAGAGGCGCTGCTGCTGACCGCCGGAAAGGCTGAGCCCACTCTGGTTGAGCTTGTCCTTGACCTCGGCCCAGAGCGCGGCGCGCTTAAGGGCATATTCCACCCGGTCGTCGAGTTCTGATTTCGGCAGGGAATGGTAGAGCCGGATCCCGAATGCGATGTTCTCGTAGATGGTCATCGGGAACGGCGTCGGCTTCTGAAACACCATGCCGACCATGGCGCGCAGGGCGTTGAGATCTTGGTCGCGGTCGAGGATGTTGCGGCCGCCGATCATGACGGAGCCCTCCGCCCGCTGCCTGGGGTAGAGGTCATAGATGCGGTTGAAGATGCGCAGCAGCGTCGACTTGCCGCAACCGGATGGCCCCACGAAAGCGGTGACGCGCCGATCCTCGAGATCGAGATTGACGTTCTTCAGCGCCTGGAACTTGTCATAGTAGAAGTGCAGGTCGCGGACCGATACCTTGACTGCGGCGGTTTCGGCGTCGGCCGGTTTGGTATGCACTCTGGGACGGGGAGCGAGCGTTTGGCCGGCCATCGTCAAACCTTCAATTGGCTGCGCGACGAAACAACCCGCGCCAGCACGTTGAGAACGAGAATCGTAAAGGTGATCAGGAAGGCGCCGCCCCAGGCGAGTTGTTGCCAATCGTCATAGGGACTGAGGGCGAAGCGATAGATCACCACCGGCAGGTTCGCCATGGGCGCGTTGAGGTCCGTCGACCAGAACTGATTGTTGAGCGCCGTGAACAGCAGCGGTGCCGTTTCGCCGGAGACGCGCGCCGCCGCGAGCAGCACGCCGGTGAGCATGCCGCTGCCGGCCGCTCGCCAGACGATCGACACCATCACCCGCCATTCCGGCGCGCCAAGCGCCGCCGCCGCCTCGCGCAGCGGCACCGGCACCAAGCCGATCATATCCTGCGTCGAACGCACGATGACCGGCAGTGCGATCAGCGATAGGGCAATCGAGCCGGCCCAGGCCGAATAGTGCTGCATCGGCAGCACGGTGAAGCCATAGACGAACAGGCCGACCAGGATCGACGGAGCCGATAGCAGGATGTCGTTGATGAACCGGGCGACGCTGCCGAACCGGCTGTCGCGGCCATATTCGGCGAGATAGGTGCCGGCGAGCAAGCCGATCGGCGTGGCGATCAGCATGGCGAGCCCGGTCATCATCGCCGATCCGACGATGGCGTTGGCAAGGCCACCCCGGCTGCCGGGAGGTGGCGTTTCCAGCGTGAACAGATCCAGGTTGATCGCCGACAGGCCACGCGAAACCAGCGTCCAGCCGATCAGGGTCAGAAACGCGAGCCCTACCAGCGCTGTTGCGACCGAAAGCGACAGAACGACGATATTGACCACGCCGCGGCGGCGTACTCGGGCGCTCATCGGCGGCCCTCCCGCTTGTCGATCGCCATGAGCATCCATTTGGCGAGCGCCAGGACCACGAAGGTGATCAGGAATAGGACGAGGCCGAGCGCGATCAACGCCGACAGGTGCTGTTCCTCGAAAGCTTCGTTGAATTCGTTGGCGATCGCCGCCGAAATGGTCGTTCCAGGCGCCAGGAGCGACGCGCTGATCTGGTAGGTGTTGCCGATCACGAAGGTGACCGCCATCGTCTCGCCGAGCGCCCGGCCGAGGCCGAGCATCACCCCGCCGATGAGACCGACGCGGCAGTAGGGAATGACGATCTTCCAGACGACTTCCGTGGTGGTGCAGCCCATGCCATAGGCGGATTCGCGCAGGAGCGGCGGCACGGTCATGAACACATCGCGGGTAATCGAGGTGATGTAGGGCAACACCATGATGGCGAGAACGATCCCACCGTCGAGAATCCCGATGCCGAACGGCGGCCCTTGGAACAGCACGCCGATGATCGGCAGCGGGCCGAGATAATCGATCAGTACGGGTTGGACATATTCCTGCAATACCGGCGTCAGGTAGAATAAACCCCAAATACCAAAGACCACGCTCGGGATGCCGGCCAGGAGTTCGATAGCCGTGCCGATCGGCCGCCGCAGGACTCCAGGGCAGATCTCGGTCAGGAACATGGCGATGCCGAAGCTGACCGGGATGCCGATCACCATGGCGATTGTCGCCGTGATCAGGGTGCCGGTGATCGGAGCGAGCGCGCCGTAGATGTCTTCGACCGTGTCCCAGTCGGACGTCCAGAAGAAGGATGGCCCCATCGCGGTCAACGCCGGGATGGCGCCATGGACGAGGAAAACGATCATACCGGCAAGCACGACCACGACGAGCGCGGCCGACAGGAAGGTGATGGCGCGGAATATGGCGTCCTGCCAGCGGTAAAGACGCAATGTACCGGTCATCTCGGGAGCGACCCGTTGCTCATCGATGGCTGCGGCAAGGGTTTCATCGGTCATCGAGCAGAGCACCGCCGTGAGGATGGCGACCGGGCTTTAGTCGGTCGTGGAGACGGGGGCGCACCCGTGTGTGCGCCCCCGCAAGCTTCCTGTCGCGAACTCGCGACTGCTATTACGAACCCGGCTTGTAGAGCGGGGCGTTATTGTCGCCAGCGGTGACGTCACGAACCCAAGTGGCGCGGACCGAGGCCTTGACGGCGGCCGGCATCGGCACGTAGTCGAGCGCCTTGGCGGCGGCATCGCCGTTCGAATAGGCCCAGTCGAAGAACTTCAGAGCTTCGGCGGTAGCCGGCGGGGCCTTCGGACGAGCCTCGACCAGGATGAAGGTCGCGGCGGTCATCGGCCAAGCCTGGGCGCCGCTCTGATTGGCGAGGATCAGGTAGAAGCCAACGGCCTTCGACCAGTCGGCGCTGGCGGCGGCGGCGGTGAAGGCCGAGACGTCCGGAGAGACGACATTGCCGGCGGCGTTGACCATCTTGGTGAAGGCAACGTTGTTCTGCTTGGCATAGGCGTATTCGACAAAGCCGATCGAATTGGCGGTCTGCTTCACAGTGGCGGCGACGCCGTCATTGCCCTTGGCACCGATGCCTCCCGGCCACTTCACGCTGTTGCCCGAGCCGATCGACGACTTGAACGACGCGCTGACCTGCGAAAGGTAGTAGGTGAAGTTGAAGTTGGTGCCCGATGCGTCCGAGCGCCACACGGTGGCAATCGCTGTCGCCGGCAGGGTGAGGCCGGGGTTCAGCTTGGTGATCGCCGCGTCATTCCAGGTCTTGATCTTGCCGGCGTAGATGTCGGCGAGCGTCGGGCCATCGAGAACCATCTTGTTGGGGCCGATGCCCTTGAGGTTCACGATCGGGACGATGCCGCCCATGACGGTGGGGAACTGGACGAGGCCGGCGGCAGCCAGCGCGTCCTTCTTGAGCGGATTGTCGGTGGCACCGAAAGTGACGGTCTTGGCCTTGATCTGCTTGACGCCGCCGCCCGAACCGATTGCCTGGTAGTTAAGGCCGACGCCGGTCTTGGCCTTGTAGCTCTCGGCCCACTTGGAATAGAGCGGGTAGGGGAAGGTGGCGCCAGCGCCGGTGATCTCGGCGGCGGCAGCGGAGCCTGCCACGATGCCGGCGCCGAGGAGGAGCGCGCCGAGCTTCAGCGCGACGGACTTAAGGATTACCATAGGGTGGCCCCCAATAACTATTCATTGCCGACTGCGGTTGCAGCGGCAGCCTGCATCGCATAGGCCACCCGTGTGTCAGTTATGCTTCAGTTTTGTGAATGTTGCCCGACGCGCCGTCATTTCCGGAAAGCTGGCTCAAAGTCTCGCACCAACAAGGCGGGCTGTATTTGCCTGAAGTGGAGGTATTCGCCTCGCGTGGCTCGATCGTCCGCGCAACGCTAATGTCCCAAATCCAGCGAAAAACTATGGCTAAGAGAAACGCCTGCCGTATTTTGCAGGCGGCTTCCGGCGCTTGACCGCGTGATCGGGCTTCTGGCTGCGTTTCCAGTCAGATCGTCCAGACGATCGTAGAGGTCCAGCGACCATGTCGGAGAAATTTGGTAGCTGATCGAGGCGGTAAGACCGACCGATTTAAGTCCCCCTCCGGCATTGTAAGCCGAGAGACCCGACAAAGCGGCCTCGTGGGGCGAAACGCCAAAATAGCTTTGCATATATGATGCGTCGGCAAAGGAGAGGCGGGGGCCTAGCGCAAGGACCCAATCACTGCCCAGACGTTTGAACCAATCGATACCCGTATCGACCTCCAGGCCGCTGCCGTTGGTAAGGGCCTGTCGGATTTCTGTTCGGAAGCGCAGTTGGTCGGGAACAACCCAGGTTTGAAGAAAAACGCCCGCGTCTACGTCGAAGGACAGATCGTGCAATCCAGGGAAGCCCGCGGCGGATGAATTGCGCCGGTCCCGAAAGCCGATCACCGGGCCAAACTCAAAGCCTGCGATGTCCAGGAGGCTATAGTCGATACCGTCATCGGTAGCCGACAATTCCTCGACCTCGTCGAAACGTCGGATATCGATTGAAGGCAACCCACTTATGCCCTGCCGACGCGCACCTGGGTAATCCGGCGCCATCTCGACGGAGCCGCCCAGAGTGATGATGAAACCCGAATCCGGTGTGGACGCGGTCTGACCATCAACTGCGTGGGCCGGAACGGTCGAGAAGAACGCAGCCAGGACCGGGAGGCCTGCCAAGAGAGGGCTGCTTTTCGACCAACGCATCGTGCATATGCCCCAAAGTAACTCTGCTGTACCGCTATTGCTGGTTTGTCCGGCGCCCCGGTCTTTCTGCCCCAGGCTCGTTGGATACCAAGTCAGGCTGATGCGAATATGAAGCGGCAAGGCTCCGTTTGCCGACACCTCTTTCGCACTGCGGGTTCAGCGTTCGGAGGCAAGTTACGACGTGGATTTTTCGATGAACCTGCCTTCGCTGGGTAAGCCATAGCAGAGCGCAGGCGCCCATTGCGGCGCGAAGTCTCATTGTCCCTGGCGTGCCGGACTATCGACCGGCGAGTCTATTCGGCCAAGAAACCGGAGCGGCGGTCACGACACAATGATCGCCGCGCCATGCTTGAGGCTTGATCGGTCAGGAACGCTTAGGCTTCAGCATTCGCATCAGCGTCTCATCCTTCAGCAGGAAGTGATGATAGAGCGCTGCCGCTGCATGAAGAATGATAAGAACAATAAAGACGGGCTTACCAATGGTGTGTATGTCACCCCATGGGTCCCCGACGTACTTCGCCAGCAAACCGGTTACCGGAACGACGACCAGGAGGGCGTAGAATAGCCAATGCATCGCCGAGGCGGCCAGTGTTGCCAAGCCTGGTGTGCCAATTACCTCGGGAGTTCCTGTGAAAACTCGAACAATGAGACGGATCACCAGCAATACGAGTATAGCAATGCCTACCCACAGATGAGCCGATGAAAGCTGAAGATCGCCCGCGCTTGGTGTCGCCCCTTCCTCGAGGGCATCGACGACATTTGTCATGCTTTCGCCGAACACGAGTTGAAATAAGACGGCGACAACAATTAGCCAGTGTAGCGTTATTTGTATTGTCGAATATCCGTCGACAGTTTTCTTCACCATGCTAGCCCCCTACGATTGACCAAAGCGCAAAGCAGCTCTGGCTGACTTAAAACTAGACGATTTCGCGCCTTGCTACATTGTGGCACTTTGGGTGAAATTGGACGTCTGGGTTTTAATTGTTTTAGTCTATCGGCTTATTGTGCATTGGAAGTTCCGTTCTCGAAGGGGGGTGCCACAAGGCCGATTTTGTCTGGTCTGTGGCCGGCTCCCAAAGGATCACATTCGTCCGAAATCGGGGGTCAAGACGCTAGAGAACCAGAACGCCGTGCTGCAAAGCCTGATTATCCGGTTCGATATGGATGGTGACGGTGACGTCGCCAAACTCGTCCTTGATGGCTTGTTCGACCTTATCACAAATGTCGTGGGCTTCACTGACGCTAATCGCTCCGGGAACGACTAGATGGAATTCGACAAAAGTCATCTTGCCGGCGTGGCGCGTTTTTAGATCGTGGACTTCGATGGCGCCTATGGCTGCCGCCGAAATGATGGCGCGCATGGAAGCGAGCCTGTCGTCCGGGACCGACTCGTCGAGCAGCCCGCTGAGCGAGGATTTCACAACCTTCCAGCCCGACCATAGGATGTTGAGGGCAACGAGGCTGGCCAGTATCGGATCGAGAACATACCAGCCCGTGATCACCGCCAGGAGGACGCCGACAACAACAGCGCCGGACGATATTACGTCGGAAAGTAGATGATGGCCATCTGCCACCAAGGCCGGCGACTTATGCCTGCGACCTTGCACGAGCAGCATCCAGCACCAGAAGCCGTTAATCGCCGTGGCGAGGCCGTTGATCAGTAGACCTTCGAAGGGGGCATCGAGCGGGCGCGGGTTCAGAATGCCTTTGTAGGCTGCCTCGATAATCAGCAAGGCGGCGACGATGATCATCACCCCTTCTAGAACGGCACTAAAAAACTCGGCCTTGTGATGCCCATAGGGGTGTTGCAGATCAGCGGGAGTGGAGGCAACGCGGAGGGCGATCAAAACCACGAGCGCAGTGACGACATTCACGATGCTTTCCAGCGCATCCGACATCAGGGCGACCGAGCCCGTGAGCCAGTAGGCGATGGCCTTCAGCCCGAGGACGGCGATGCCGACGACGAGACTGCCAATGGCCAAGCGAAGCGTTGGGGTCATAGAATCGTGTCCGATCAATCTGCGATAGGGTTTCATTAAAGCAATGTCGGGGGTGGGCACAATGTATACGAAGGGCCTTTTGAAAAATACATGAGATATTTGGCGATAATGGGAACCATTACCAAATATCGATACGGATTTTGAAGTCTATTAAGCCAGCGTCAAGCAAATGAAGCGCGTGCTACATTCCTTCTGACGGATGCGTCCGCCAATTAACTGGGTGCGCGATCTCGTTGGCCAACCCACTACTGAGCCACGAGTCGCGCCCGCAGGTCCAACGATCCGTAATGGCGGAGAGCGTCGCGCCTGCGCAAACTCTGCACAAAAATCCTGACCAGCTGCTGAAAACCGCCCCATTCATTGTCTGTGCGGATGATGGTCCCGGCATCTCGCCGGCCAATCGCACGCACATCTTCGATCCTTTTTTCACCACCCATCGTGCCGCTGGCGGTACCGGCATGGGCCTTTCGATCGCCCGTGCCATGGTGGAGACTCACCGGGGCAGCCTCGATCTCGTCGATAGTGTCAGGGGTGCCGCCTTCCTGATCGACCTGCCTGTCGGCGGCACGTCACCAGACAAAATTCTCGATTGCTCGTGAGGTGGTGGCAGGGCCAGTTCTCCCGGGTAGTGGGCGACGCCAATTCGGGTAGAGTGCCTGAAGACTTCGACAGGGATTGGTCCGGCCATGACGACGGAAGACCTCGCTTGCTTTAACATACGCCAATCAACGACAGCGCTGTTCCGTCGGATTAATCTGACGCAGGCCGCGTTGATGGTCGTCTGTTCCGGCCGGAAGACGCTCGTCTTGCCAGACGGTCGGGTGCTAGCCGCCAACCCTGGAGAAGCAATCGCCGTCAGCGGTGGTCTCGTCGTCGACGTGGGCAACGACCCAGGATCAAGCCCCGACTATCGGGCGGAAGTCTTTATGTTTTCCAACAGCTGGCTAAACAGCCTGCCCTCCCGGACGGGGGATGATTGCGGCGCCGTTCGCGTTTCCGCGGATTTTTCTGAGACGATTTCCGCGTGCCGCCGAATAGTGAGCGAGAGCGAAGCGCTTCCGGCTGCGGTCCGCGCGCATCGGCTTTTGGAAGTTCTGGTCTGGCTCGAAAGCGAGGGCATTGCCCTTCATGGCGCGCCGGATACCTTGGCAGCGCGAATCCGGCGAATGGTCGCCGATCGACCCGAGCGGTCGTGGACCACAGAAGAGGTTGTCGCGGCGCTCGCCGAAGAGGGCCACGCCATGAGCGCGGCGACCCTGCGCCGGCGGCTGTCAGGCGAAGGAGCGGGGCTGACAGAGATTATCACCGACACGCGGCTTTCACTTGCGCTCGCCCGACTTCAGGCGAGCGAGGCACCCGTCAATCTGATTGCCGCCGAATGTGGATATGACAGCGCCTCCCGCTTTGCCATCCGCTTTCGTGCACGCTTTGGCCTGTCGCCTTCCGAAATTCGCCAGAAAAACGACATTGAGCGGATCGGCACCACCAATGAGCGGCGCGGCGTCGCGCTACGGGTGGTCGCGGGCTAGCTTTTTCATCTCTCAACCAACTGAGGATGGAAAAGATGTTTCGCCACGTCATGATCGCCGGCGCCTTGTTGTTTTTCACCGGAACGGCGATGGCCGATGAATTCCGACTGAGGAGCACCGACGTAGCCGAAGGAAAAGAGCTTGCCAGTGCGCAGGTCTTCAACGGCTTAGGCTGCGATGGAGGGAATACATCGCCCCAATTGTCTTGGCAGAATGCCCCTGCCGGGACGAAAAGCTTCGCTGTCACAGCCTATGATCCGGATGCTCCGACGGGCTCCGGTTTCTGGCACTGGGTGGTGTTCAACATCCCGGCTTCGGTCACCAAACTTGACGGCGGTGCCGGATCGGGCAAAGGATTACCAGCGGGCGCAGTCCAAAGCCGCACGGATTTCGGCGCGCCGGGCTTCGGCGGTGCCTGCCCGCCACCCGGCGCCGTTCATCGCTATATTTTCAAGGTGACCGCGCTCAAGGTCGAGGCGCTTGATCTGCCGGTTGAGACAAGTGCCGCCATGGTCGGCTTCATGACCAACGCCAACGCGCTTGGCAGCGCCAGCATCACCGCCGTCTATACCAAGTAACCAGATGGCCGGCATCTATCGGATGTCGGCTTTCATCCCGAGGGAGCGACATGATGACCAAGGGCATTATTGCTGCGGAAGCACCCCCTCGCGCCAAGGCGTCTCTCCTGCCCGAGCCGTTCGCAACCCGCGTCTCCGCCCGTATCAAGCGGCCGCTTGGAGACCTTTTCGGGTTGAAGAGCTTCGGCGTAAATCACGTCACCATACCGCCGGGAGCTATCACCTCGCTCTACCACCGCCATGGCGTTCAGGACGAATTCGTCTTGGTGCTGACCGGCACGCTGGTCCTCATCCACGACAGTGGCGAAACGGTGCTGGAGGCGGGCATGTGCGCGGGCTTTCCGGCGGGTGGCACGGCGCATCATCTCATCAATCGCGCGGACGAGCCGGCCACCTATCTTGAGATCGGCGACCGTCAGCGGGGTGACACGGTCGAGTATCCCAACGACGATCTCCAGTTGACGATGGACGACACGGGGCAGTGGGTTGCCAGCCACAAGAACGGCGCGCCTTACGCCTGACGGTCAGGGGAGTCTGGCAATTCCCGCCTCAGGACATGCAATATCCATCGCAACGACCCCCATGCGGATCGTTTCGCAGGACGCTCAAATTCCAAAAAGCCGCCGCGTCACCTCGGGAGGCTGACGACGCGGCGGCTGTCACTGAGGCTGCTCTGCCTTGGGCGGTCCCCGGGGGAAGACCGGCTGCCCATGCCGGCTCAGACGTCAGCGAGCCTTGTCCAGGCGGCATTGGCACGGCTGGATGCAACGGCCGCGTTGATGAAGCGAACGCCCCGTACGCCGTCGCCAACCATCGGCACCGCCATCGCGGCCGTGTTCGGACTCCGCTTCTCGATGCTGGCCGTGATAAGTTCAGCCGTGTCGGCATAGATTTGCGCGAAGGCTTCAAGATAGCCTTCGGGATGTCCGCCCGGAATGCGGCTTGCGTGCGCGGCAACGGTGTTGGCACCCGGACCTGAGCGTATGATCTTCTGCGTCGGTTCGCCGAACGTTGAAAGATAGAGCTCGTTGGGACTCTCCTGGGCCCATTCGAGACCAGCTCGTTCGCCGTAGATCCTGATGCGCAGGGCATTGGCATTTCCCGGCGCCACCTGGCTGCACCAGAGCATGCCGCGCACTCCGCCGGCAAAACGCAGCAGCATGCCGGCATTGTCGTCAAGGCGCCGGCCCGGCACGAAGGTGGTCAGATCGGCCGCCAGCGCCTCGCATTCGAGGCCGGAGACGTATTCAGCCAGTTGCATGGCGTGGCTGCCGATATCGCCGACGCTTCCGGCCGCGCCGGACCGGTCTGGATCGGTACGCCATTCGGCCTGCTTGGAGCCCATGGTCTCGGCGGCGACGGTCAGCCAGTCCTGCGGATACTCGACCTGGACCAGCCGGATCGGCCCGAGTTCACCGGCGGCGACCAGGGATCGCGCCTGCCTGACCATCGGATAGCCGGTGTAGTTGTGGGTGAGCACAAAGATCAGCCCGGTCTCGGCGACCAGCGCCGACAGCGCCTCGGCTTCGGCAACGGTGCGCGTCATCGGCTTATCGCAGATGACGTGGATTCCCGCCTTGAGAAAGGCGGTGGCGATGGGGGCATGCATGTGGTTGGGCGTGACGATTGCCACGACGTCAATTCCGTCCGGGCGTGCTGCTTCGGCTTTTGCCATTGTTTCAAAGTCGGCGTAGGCCCGGTCGGACGCGATATGGAGATCGGCGGCGCTGGCTCGCGCCCGCTCGGGGTCGGACGACAAGGCGCCCGCGACCAGTTCATAACGGTCGTCAAGTCGCGCCGCGATGCGGTGCACGGCGCCGATGAAGGCGCCTCGGCCGCCGCCGACCATGCCGAGCCGCAGGCGCCGGCCTATCGTGGTGGTGCTGGATGCTTCGATTGTCATGGCAACCTCCTCCAACGCATCGGATCGAAAAGTGGGCCCGCTTTTCGGAACTATCCGATGTGCAAACAGAAACATGGAGCGGCGCCCGGATATATCCGGGCATCGGTCGCTTCAAGCGATACCAAGGATCGCCTTGTTGGCCGCCAGGTCGGTCCCGGATCCGGCAAAGTCGTCGAAGGCCTTTTCAGTGACGCGAATGATATGGTCCGCGATGAATGGAGCGCCTTCGGCTGCGCCTTGTTCGGGATGCTTGAGGCAGCATTCCCATTCCAGCACCGCCCAGCCGTCAAAGCCATATTGGGCGAGCTTGGAGAAGATGGCCGAGAAGTCGAC
This sequence comes from Pleomorphomonas sp. PLEO, assembly GCF_041320595.1. Taxonomy (NCBI): domain Bacteria; kingdom Pseudomonadati; phylum Pseudomonadota; class Alphaproteobacteria; order Hyphomicrobiales; family Pleomorphomonadaceae; genus Pleomorphomonas; species Pleomorphomonas sp. PLEO. The sequence continues at coordinate 5,254,526 of NZ_CP166625.1, read as the reverse complement.
CTGACCATCGCCCAGCGACCGGAAGCGGCCGGCCCGGTTCACCCAGGACTGGAAACCGCCGTAGACGCCTTGGCGGCCGGTCGGGTTGAACTCGGCGTCCTTGACGTGGAACATCCGGATTCGCTCGTGATAGATGTCGATATAGGCGAGATAGTCGAGCTGCTGCAGCACGAAGTGGCTGGGATCGTAGAGCAGGCAGGCGCGCGGGTGATTGCCGACGCGCTCGAGGAACATCTCGTAGGTCACGCCGTCGTGCAGATCCTCGCTTGGATGGATCTCGTAGCAGACGTCGACACCAGCTTCGTCGAAGGCGTCGAGAATTGGCTTCCACCGCGCGGCGAGTTCGTCGAACGCGGTTTCGATCAAGCCTTCCGGCCGCTGTGGGAAGGGGTAGAGATAGGGCCAGGCAAGGGCTCCGGAGAAGGTGGCGTGGGCGGTGAGGCCGAGGTTGGCGGACGCTTTTGCCGCAAGCTTCATCTGTTCGACCGCCCAGGCCTGACGAGCCCTAGGGTTGCCATGCACGCTCGGCGGAGCGAAGCCATCGAGAAGGGTGTCGTAGGCCGGATGGGCGGCGATCAGCTGTCCCTGAAGATGGGTGGCAAGCTCGGTCACCTCGAGCCCGGCGTCGGCCAGGATGCCTCGCAGATCATCGCAATAGGTCTTGCTCTCGGCCGCCTGCGCGAGATCGATCAACCGTCCGTCCCAGGCCGGAATCTGGACTCCCTTGTAGCCGAGGCTGGCGGCCCAGCCGGCGAGACCGGCGAGACTGTTGAACGGTGCCGCGTCGCCGGCAAATTGGGCGAGAAAGATCGCCGGCCCCTTGATCGTCTTCATCGTGCTCCTCCCTGGTAACTAACATTTTTTCCCGACTGAGGCGTGTCGTCGGTCGCTGGGTGCTCAGTGCTCTTCCTCGCCGTCGAAATCGCCTTGCCGGTTCCTCACTGCAAGGTTGATCCGGATGGCGAGCCGTCCGGAAAAGGGCCGGGAGGAGGCCATGACGACATCCTCCCGGCGGCAGATATTAATAGCCGGGATTCGAACGGAACACCGGATCCTTAATATCGTAGATGAAGGCGCCGGCGTCACGCTTCTTCATGTAGTCGTCGTGGAAGAACGGCACGAGCTTGTCGACGTTGATGTCCGCCTTGCTGAACGGGATCACCGAGACGAACACGGCCTTCTTGTAGGGCTCCTTGGCGAAATAGGCCTTGATCTGCTGATGGGCGATGTCGGCTTCGAGCGTGGCGGTCTCGTTCACGTCCATGGTGACGGTGCCGTCAGCCACCCATTTCCAGGCCTTTTCCTTGCCATTGCTGGCACCGAGCCAATACTTGCTCGGATCGAGGCCGGCCTCTTCCATCGCCTGCAGCACGCCCGCCATCATCTCGTCATTGTGGACATAGGCGCCGTCGAAACCGTCCGGCCCGAGGCTGGTGATGGCGTCCTGCATGACCTTCTTGGCCGGATCGGCGAACCAGCCGCCCGAGCCCCAGAACACGACCTGCAGATCCTTGCCGCCCGCACCCTTCACGCCGACGCTCTCGGCGAGATTGCCGATGTCCTTGCCAGCTTCCTTGTAAGACTTGAGGAAGCCGTCCGTCTGACCGGAGGCGGTGCCCTGACCGAGCTTGCCTTCGATCATGATCAGCCGCTTGACGTTATGCTTCATCGCGGACTGGCCGGCGTACTCGCCGATCTTCACCCAGTCGTAGCCGGCAAAGCCACCCAAACCGGGCTCGTTCGGCGGATTGTGGGTGAGATGGAACTCGGGGATGCCGGCGGCCGCCGCCAGCTTCAGTGTTTGGGACGTGGTCTCGGGCGAATTCTGGACCACGAGCAGTGCGTCGACGCCCTGAGTGATGAAGTTCTCGACGGCCGAGATCTGATCCGGCGCGGTGCCTTGACCGACAACGTCGAGAACGGTCCAACCTTCGCGCTCCGCCAGGGTCTTGAAGACCTCGAAGCCCGCCTTGTAGAAGTCGTCGGAGTTGTCCATGTAGTAGCCGATGGTCTTGGAGCCGGCTTGGGCAACGCCGATGAGGCTGACAGAGCTGATCGCGGCCAGCGCCAGAAGCTTGAGTGCCAGTATTTTCATTTCGTTTCTCCCTACGATTGTTGTTTTGTCGTGTTGTCCTTCCCGATCCGTCAGGCGGACGACTTCTGCATGCCCGACTGCGCTCCTCCCTGCGCAGGCCCTCCTCCTTTCATCCTCTCCGCGGCCGCGGCCTGAGCATCGGCCTGGTCGCGCTTCAGAGCGCGGAACTCTGAAATCCTCGAAGAAATGTCCCCAGCCGAAACGGCGATGACGACAACCAATCCCTTGGCCAGGAACTGCACTTCCGATGGCAGCCGCAGCATGTTCATCGCGTTGGCGATCGACCCTAGGAACAGCACGCCGATCAGCGTGCCGACGATGTTGCCCCGGCCACCGGACAGCGCGGTTCCGCCGATCACCACCATGGCGATGGTGTCGATCTCGAGGTTTTGGCCGAGCGTGATGATGCCTGTGTTGATGCGGGCGAGCAGCAGGGTCGCTCCGATGCCCACCAGCAGCCCCTGGATGACGTAGACGGCGAGCCGCATGTTCTTGACGTCGATGCCCGACAGGAAGGCGGCCCGCTGATTGGTGCCGACCGCGTAGATGCGCCGGCCGAACTTGGTGAACTTGAGGGTCAATCCACCGATCAGTGCGATCGCGAAGAACAGCAGAACGTAAGGCGGCAGGCGCAGATCAAGCCCGGTGACCGGATCCTTGGCGCCGCCGATCAGATTGGCGGTCAGGAAGGAGAGTTCCCCCTTCATGACGACCTCGCGCGAGTTGCACAGCAGCAGCGCGATGCCCTGGAACGAGATCATGCCGCCGAGCGTGATGATGAACGGCTCGATCCGCGTCCTTGAGATGATGAACCCCATCATCGTCTCGAGGACAACCGCCGAGACCACGCCGAGCAGGATCGCTGGACCGACGCCAAGCCCCCACTGTGAAATGCCCATCGCGACGACGATCGAGACGAGCGAGGCGAGCATGCCGACCGAAAGGTCGATACCGCCGGAGATCATCACCATCGTCATGCTGACGGCGATGATGCCGGGCACGGCGACCTGCTGGAGAATGTTGAAGATGTTCACGGGACTGATGAATGTCGGAAACCGCGAACCGCCCGTCGTGATCAGTTGAAGGGCAACCACGATCACGACAAAGCTGACGAAAATGGACAGGACCGTAAGGTTCTCATACCTCTTGAAGAGAGACTCCTTGCGCGGCTCCGTCGAATTTGAGGTGTCGTGGGTGTTCACTCTTTCTGTCCTCCAATCGAGAGGGTGAGGATGTTTTCTTCGGTTATGTCTTCACCGCTCAACTCGCCCGCCACTTCGCCGCGCCTGAAGACGAGCACGCGATCGCTCATCGAAATGACCTCAGGCATATCGGAGGAGACCATCAGGATGGCTTTGTCTTCCTTCAGAAGATCGACCATGACCTTGTAGATTTCCTGCTTCGATCCGACGTCGACGCCGTGCGAGGGTTCGTCGAAGATGAAAATTTCTCCGCCGGTGTTGAACCACTTGCCGAGCACCACCTTCTGCTGGTTACCGCCGGAGAGGTTGACCGCTCGGGTCCGCGCGTTCGGTGCCTTGATGTTCAGGAGCTTGCGGTATTTCTCACCGACGGCGAACTCGTCGGCCGGGCGCACCACGAATTCCCTGGTGTTCACCATGTTGGCGACCGCGACATTCTCGGCGATGGTCTTGGTGAGGAACAGGCCGGTGTTCTGACGGTCCTCGGTGATGAAGCACATCTTGTTGCGGATGGCATCCTCGGGGCTTCTGTGTCGGACCGGTCGTCCGTCGATCAGGATATCGCCGTAAACCAGTGGCGCCGCGCCGAACAGTAGCTCCATCAGCTCCGACCGGCCGGAACCGACCATGCCGGCGATACCGAGCACCTCGCCCCGGTGCAGCGCGAAGGAAATATCCCGCACACCGTTGCCGGTGACGTTTCTGACTTCGAGCGCCACGTCGCCGCGGGCAGTACGCTCGCGCTTGTAGAAGGTCGACGGATCGCGTCCGACCATGTCCTTGATCAGCGTGGATTTGGAGAGACCGGCGATGGGATAGGTGCTGACCTTCTGGCCGTCCCGTATCACGGTTGCCCGGTCGCCGATCTCGAACACCTCGTCGAGGTGGTGCGAGATGTAGATGATGCCGATGCCGTCTTCCTTGAGGGTCTTGACGATGTCGAGAACGGTCTCGATCTCCCGCGACGAGAAGGACGCCGTCGGCTCGTCCAGGATGATGACGTCGCTGCGGAAGACCAGCGCCTTGGCGATTTCGACGATCTTCTGCTGACCGCTGGTCAGGTCGCTCATCCTCATGTCGGGCGACAGGTCGCTCTTGAGGTAGTGCAGCACACGCTCGGTCTGCTCCCGCATCTCCTTGCGTTGTGGAATCCCCCAGCGAGCGATTTCGGCGCCAACGAAGATGTTCTCGGTGATGTCCAGGGCGTCGAAGACGATATGCTCCTGATAGATCGTGTGGATTCCCATTTCGAGGGCGGTGCGGGGCGTCAGCGACACCTCCGACCCGTTGAAGAAAATCCGCCCGCCTTCGTCGGGCTGGTAGGCGCCCGACAGGATCTTGATCAGGGTCGACTTCCCCGCGCCATTCTCCCCGCACAGGCAGTGAACCTCTCCCCGCCTGAGGTCGAAGGAGATCTCCTGCAGTGCCCTTACGCCGGGGAAAGTCTTGGATATTTGCGACAGGCGCAGAATCTCATCCATGCTTTGACTCGCTGAGAAGGAAGACGGCATCGGGCTGCGGATCAGCGCTTCTGAAAGTCCGGCACCTTGACGATTTCGCCGCCTTTGAGCGCCGACTGATGTGCGCAGATGCCGACGGACGTCCAGTTCGCCGACTGCTCGACGTTGGGGAACGGGTCGCGATCCTCGAGAAGCGCGGTGATGAACTCGTTGACGAGGTGGGGATGCGAACCGCCGTGACCGCCGCCTTGGATAAAGGACAGATGGCCTTCGTCGACGATGCCACGGGTGAACTTGCGGATCGGCTCCGGCAGCAGGTGGGCATAATCGGGTACCTTGACGCGCTCGGCGATTTCCGGCTCGGGCTTCTTGGCCGTATGCAGCACCGGTTCCTCATTGCTCATCAGCTGCCACTCGAACGACTTCTTGGAACCGTAGACGTCGATGCTCTCGCGATATTGGCGTGCCGTATCCCACAGGAAGCGCCAGATATGCGCCGCCAGGTCGGAATCCTTGATCTTGATATGGCAGGACTCGACGGCAAACTTGCTGCCGGACCGGCGAGCGCATTCGTCGTTGATCGTGCCCGAACCAAAGCAGCTCACCGCCTCGGCCATGCCGCCAACCATGGCCATCAGCGGGCTGACGACATGGGTGGCGTAGTGCATCGGCACCATGTCCTTCCAGTAGTCGGGCCAGCCTTCCATGTCCTGGGGATGAGAGGCGGCGAGATACTGGATCTTGCCGAGCTCGCCCTTGTCGTAGAGTTCCTTGATGAAAAGATACTCTCGGCTATACACGACGGTTTCCGCCATCATGTACTTGAGGCCGGTCTCGCGGACGAGGCCGACGATTTCTTTTGCTTCTTCGACGGTGGTGGCCATCGGCACGGTGCACATGACGTGCTTGCCGGCCTTGAGCGCGGCGATCGACTGCGGAGCGTGGTCGGGAATCGGGCTATTGATATGGACGAAATCGACGTTTGGATCGGTCAATACTTCCCGGAAATCTGTATAGCGGGTAGCGATTCCAAATTTATCGCCGATCTCATCCAGCTTGGCGCGCGAGCGCTGACAAATCGCAACGACTTCGGCATTTGGATGAGCCTGATAGATCGGAATAAATTCGGACCCAAAACCAAGTCCAATGAGTCCAACTCTTACCTTCTTCATGATGGCTCCCCAGTTCATTTGTAGTGGCAGTATTGGGGAGCCAGAAGAGAAAGAGAATGAACATTCGCGCGAGATTTATGAGGTATTTTCCCGCGCTCACTACGAGGTCAGTCGGCAATCTTGAGGAAGGACCTCCCTCGAACCTGATCGCGATACTCCCTTGGTGTTAGTCCGGTTTCTTTCTTGAAGAAAACACTGAGATATTCAGGATGTTCGATACCGAGCGCCTCGCTGATTTCCGAAAGCGACATTTCCGTCTCCAGCAGCAGTTCACGCACGGCGTTGGTTCTGACGCGCAGGATTTCCTGATGCGGCGTGCGGTTCAGTGCCTTGCGGAACCGTGCCTCGAGCACGCGCCGCGACAGCGGCACTTCACGCAACACGTCCTCGACGCCGATGTTCGAATGGGCATGCTGCCGGATGAAGGCCACTGCCTTGGCGACCTGTGAGTCGGCAACGGTCAGTACGTCGGTCGATACCCGTTTTCGCACGCCGAGCGGCTCGATCGAATGCTTGCGCTCGGACAGCTTCTCCCCGCTCATCATCCGGTCGAGAATCTCGGCGGCATAGACGCCGGTTCGGAATGCGTTGGGGATGACGCTCGACAGGCTGGGCGTTGCCAACTCGCACAGCAGTTCGTCGTTGTCGACGCCGATCACCGCGACATCCGCGGGAACCTTGAAATTGTAGTAGCGGCAGATTTCCAGCAGTTGCTGGCCGCAGCCATCGTAACAGGCGAAGATGCCGACAGGCTTGGGCAGGCTTTCGAGCCAGCTCCGGATCTCCTCGCGCTGGGTCCACCAACGGACGCGCGGCTCCTTGCGGGCGGGGAGGTTGAAGATGCGCGAGCGGATGATGTCGGGCCGCCCGAGGATGCGTTCGAAATTCTGCTGCCGCCAGATCGACCAGTTATAAAAGGGGTCGCCGAAGAAGGCGAAGTTCTGCAGGCCGCAGTCGCGCAGATGCCCGAGGGCGAGACGGGTAATTGCCTCGTCGTCGGTCTCGACCCAAGGAATGCCGCTGATCAGCCGGGCGGCGCTGACATCCACCGTCGGCACGTCCATCGTCGTGATGATCTTGGCCATCAGGTCGGTTTCTATGCGGGCGATGGCGCCATCGAATTTCCAGTTGCCGGCGAAAGACTGGTCGATCTCGTGGCGTCCGTGTTCGGTGAGATAGAGCGTCCAGCCTTGGCGCGAGCGGGCATAGTCATGTATCCCGCGCAGGATGCCCCGGGCATAACTGTTCGAAGTCTCGACGATGATCGCGACGTTCCGCTCTTCCACCCCACTCCCCACTCCATCTCCTCGCTGCAACGGCTCCTCGGTCCGGCTGGCACCCCTCAAGCGCCCTCCGCCCACTCCACGCCCGGAATGTTCCTCGACCCATTGTCGCGGAGGCAACCCCGTTTGTGAAGGGTATCATAGGACCTATCCGAACCGCCGAACGACTTTCGCCGGGTCTGATCCGTCCGTGATTTGTCCAGAGCTTAGTTGAGCAGCGACCTCAGGAAGTGCGCACCGCCGACCGCCAGTTCATCCTGAGAAGGGGCGAGCGGCCGCCAGATGGACGCTGCCTTGGCGATTTCGACTGCGCACGGCGTGAAGGATTCAATCACCACCGGGCCGTTGTAGCCGATCTCATGCAAGGCATCGCGGATGCCGTTCCAGTCCTGATGGCCTGTGCCGGGAATGCCGCGGTCGTTCTCGCAGGCGTGGACATGGCAAAGCAGTTCCTTGCCCGCCAGGCGGATGGCATCGGGAATGCTCTTCTCTTCAATGTTGGCGTGGAAGGTGTCGATATGGATGCCATAGGCGGGGCTACCCACGTCGCGCACGATGGCAATGGCCTGATCGACCAGATTGACCATGTCGCTCTCGAAGCGGTTGAGCGGCTCCACGCCGACCCGCACTCCGGCGTCGCCTGCGACCTTGGCGAGCGCTCTGAGATTATCGATGCACCAGTCTCGCTCGCGCTTTTTCTGCTCGTCGGCGATCATGCGGGTCTTGCCGACCGACGAATAGACCGGACCGGAGAACAGGTGACTGCCGACCGTCTCGGCGAAGCGGATGCCGTCGCGTATGTAGTCGACACCGATCCGCCGAAGTGCCGGATCCTCATTCGAAATGTCGCGCGTCGGCCCGAAGGCGCCACAGACGGTGATTTCAAGACCATTGTCGTCGGCGATCCGCTTGAGTTCCTTGGCATCGATGATCGCGGGATCGTCGAGGGCGACCTCGAGAATATCGAAGCCCATCTGCCGGATCTTGGGAATAAGGTTGAAATCCTTCGTGCTGAACGGCGATGTCCAGACCCAGGTGTTCACACCGATCTTCATTTGGCACTCCTCCCAGGATCTGTTTGGCTGTAAACCGCCAATTTGGATCGATCCCCATAGTGCCAGTGTCCACCGGTCCGCGTGCTCGGTAAATGAACAATCGCGCGAGTTTCTTGAGAAATCTGACCGTAACAATTGTGCGGCAGCGAGATGCCGAAACGGCTCATATACCCTCGTAAAGGTTGGCCGGATCAGAGCCCTACGCTGTTCTGCATGATGCCGCCATCGGCGAAGACGGTCGTCGCGGTCAGATAACTTGCTGCGTCGCTGGCTAGGAAAACGGCCACGCCGGCAATTTCCTCTGGCTCAGCCATTCGGCCAAGCGGAATGGCGCTGTTCAGTTTGGCTAAGGTTGAAGGGTCGTTCATCGTCGATGTGTTGATCGGGGTGGCGACTGCGCCGGGACCAAGGCCAACGACGCGTATTCCGTGCGGGGCAAGCTCGACGCCGGCTGTGCGGGTCAGCATGCGCATCCCCCCTTTGGCGAGGCAATAGGCCGTGTTGCCCGGCATCGGCCAATCCTCGTGCACCGAAGTAATGTTGATGATCCGGCCGCCACCGCCTTGCGCGATCATTTGTTTGGCAGCGAACTGGGTGCCGAAAAAAGCGCTCTTCAGGTTGATGTCGAGCACCTTGTCGTATTGCTCTTCGCTTGTCTCAAGCACCGACGTGCGCGTCTCGATACCGGCGTTGTTGACCATGATATCGAGGCGACCAAATTTTTCGACCGCCGCGTCAACGAGACGCTTGAGGTCCTCGATCTTACCGACATCGGCGCTGACGCCGATCGCATGGCCACCGATCCGCTCGATCTCGACGATCAGCGCGTCGGTCGCCTCCGGATGCACGATATAATCGATGACGACTTTGGCGCCCGCTTTGGCGAGGGCAAGCGCGATCGCCCTCCCAATTCCGCTGTTGCCGCCGGTGACGACCGCAACCTTATCCTCAAGCAACATAGGCATAGGTTGTCCCTCGCATTGGGCGCGCAGCTAGGCAACGTTTCAACTATGTCTTCTGGCCCAGCCTATCGGGCAGGCACCACTTCGATGCGGTGGTCTTGACCTTCCCACGTCTGCTGTTCGAGCCAGAAAAGCGTGAACTCGATTGTATTGCCCTCAACGAGTTCCGCGACGGGCAGATCGACGACATAGAGACCCAAGCCGGTATCGACCGTCGTGGTATCCGCAATATTGGTCCAGCCGTTGATGCCCCAGTGAACGAGCGCCGGCGCGGTGAGCGCGATCGTCAGCCTGTGGCCGGCGGTGATGTGATGTCCTCGTAGGTTTGGTCCCCAGATCGTGTAATCGATCGCCGGGCGCTTTCCGCCATACCGGCTGGAAGTCGCGAGCGGTCGATCGACCGGGCGGCCAAGGACCCAACTGTAGACGAGCTTGACGAATTCGGCGTGCGCCCAAACAAGCGGCATTGCCGATCCGCTCGGACGGCCGGGCTCAAGCCCGTATGCCGGGATGGCGGCGGTGTCCCATATCTGCTCGGGGATAAGGCCGAGCGGGCTGCTCATGGCGATGATGGCGTCGATATAGGGCAGCACGTCCTCGCCGGCGGCGAGCGCGTAATGGCCGCGTTCGCCTGTCAGCAGCGGCCAACCCCTCCCATGGCCGACGCCGTCGAACGCCTGGCCGTCCTCATGCTCGCCATAGCCGTCGCTGTTGTAGCGATGCCATACCGGTCCGCTTGGCGTGTCGGTCTTCAAAACCGCGTCGACCACCTTGAGGCTTTCAAGAATGTGCGGATCGTGCGGGTCGCGTAGGCCGAAACGCACCAGCTGCAGGAAATCCGTCGCGATCTGGGCATTTGCCGGAAGGTTTGGATCGATCGCGAGGTTCTTGATCGCGAGAGGCGCGGCGAGGGCGTCTCGATGCGTCGGGGCACCGAGCGGCAGCGTACGGATGTAATAGCCAGTCGCGCCGCTCTCTTCCGCGATGGCGGTGCCTTCCACATAGGTCCAGTCCTCGATACGAGCATTCCAGTAATCAGCCAATTTCAGCGCGAAGACCTTGGCGTTCTCGGGCAGAAACGCGCTTGCCTCGACAAGGGCGGCAATCGCGACGGCAAGCGTGAACAGATTGACGCCGGAATCCTCCTCCCAGCGATCCTGATCGCTCGCAGGGCCAGTGCGCGCAACAAAGCTGGCGGCTCGCATGACCATGTCGCTGACGGAGATGCCATCGAGCTCGCCGTGCTCTTTGAGGGCCGCGACAAGAAGAATGGGAAGGCCGGCTTCGTCGAGCTGGACGCCCTGCCAGAATGCACTGCCGCCAATCCACTGGTTTTGGAACCAGTGTCCATCTTCTTGCTGGGTGGCAATCAGATAGCGCAGAATATCCTGCGCATCCCCGTAAGATCCGAACGCAACGAGAGCGCCGGCGGTTTCGACGAGATCGCGTGACCAGACGAGGTGATAGCCGCCTCTGCTTTCGCTGGCGTCGCCCCACGGCACTGACAGGCTGGCGACGGCCGCGCCGCAAAAGGTGCGATCCTGATGCACCTTGAGCATGGTTGCCGACAGCGCCAGTGCACGATCGATATCCGGGCGCAGAACGAGGCGGTGGCTATCGCCGAGCCACGACTTCCAGACACTCACCTGTTCGTCCCAGACGTTGGAAAAGTCCTCCAACAGGTTTGAAATCGCCAGTGTCGCCGCCGCTTCCTTGCTGCTGCCGAAGCCGAGCGCAAGTGTGCCCGACGGTGGCAATTCGCCCATCAGCACGACTGCGCCGGGACCGGCTGTTGCGTATTCCCAGGTCATGCGGCCGTTCATCTGGAAGTCGGTCCAGCCGTCGCTCAATTCGGAACTGCCAACCGACGTGCGCTGCCAGCTGTCCGCTGCGTCGTCTGTCACTGCCAATAGCGCAAGACCAAATGGTCCCTGCTCGGCCCAGAGGACCTTTCGGCCGCCGTAAGTTCCTGCGCCGGCGATGTTGTTTTCGCTGTCGCCACCCAGCCGCGCCTGAAGCAGGGCATAGGGCTTTAGCGATGGATCACCTTCAAGCCGATACTGCAGCATAAGGACGTCGCGGCGCTGCGATGGTGCAACGCGGAGCGTGAAGGTGAACCGCGCGTGCGAATGAACGATCTCGATGGCCGGCACGCCTGGATCTGGCAATGACGCGGAATAATGAGCCGGCTTGCGCAGTTCGACATGGAAGCCATTGTCGTCGGATATGATGAACCCGAGATCCTTGACCTGAGGGATATCGATGCGCGGGTAATAAACCTCGGAAACAATGCCCTCGGCGACCGTGAACCAAAGTCGCGACGAACCCAGCGCATTGCCGACGATATCCTTTCGGGCGGAAGCCCAAGTGGTATGGCGCACATTGCTCGCGGGTGCGTGGCCTCTCGGAGTGGCACCATCTCCCAGGTCAGTCGATGCCATCGCGTCCCTCGGGATGTCCAGAATTGGGTTGGCTCGCTCATGCTGAGGTCAATATCTCGACCACCGAACCAAGATATGAAGCCATTTGGGCAATATGAAGATCTGCGGTCGAACCTTGAGTGGCAGGCGGTCGGAGAAGAATTCAACCGCGCCGGATTGATTGCGGCTTCCATCTCGGCGCCTGCGAGATACCGGCGTGCGACCTCAACGAGTGATGCTTTTCCAGGAGGCGAGCCCTTTTGGCACTAGCGGAACGAACTGATCAGGACCCTGAATGCCTCATTCAAACCGCCGAGCTTCTGCATGAAGCCCTGCGAGTTGCCATACTGGCAGCTGGAATTTTGCATGAAGGCGTTCAAGGCCAACAGGAAGAGGCCCATGAAGATCAGCCGATTCACGATGAATGTCAGAGCCCATCTGATCATATCGCCGACTCGCTCAGGTCTCTAACCCGCTGCGCCAGCATGTCGCGTTCTTTTTTCAGCTTTCGTATCTGATGCGCCAGCTCAATCGGGACGACTGTCCCAGTATCTGTGCCCACGAATGCGATGCCCAGCGCCTTTGCCTGTTTCCAGACGACGCGCACCAGGCGACTGTTTCCTTTGAGTGGGATGATCAAGTCGAATTCGTTGGGTAAAAACACCGGATTGGCGAACTCAATCCTTGCGCCATTCTGCGACAGGTTCCGCACCAGGCAGTCGAAAGTAGACCAACGGTTGTTGAAAGCGACCTGGCCTCCCAAATAGGTACGGCCCCGACGCTCCATACGCCGATCAAACATTGTAAATGCCCCCCTTTGAAACACATTGACGCTTCATGCTCTTATTCGGAGCAAGCGGGATGCCAGTGCAGTTCAGGGTGGTATTTGGGCTGATTTCCAAGTCATCGCTTCGTACCGAAGTCGATGTGTCTCTTGCCTCCTGGCACCGAGAGACGAACCCGTAGGACACCAGGCTGCCCTTCACAAAAGTCCGGTACGAGCAGCCGACCAGGTGACCTCACCAGCGGATTACTGCGCTGTGTTGGTCTGCTCGTGAAGCGATCTCCGGTCCTCACCGCACAGCAAGATGCGCTGATCGGCTGCCTGGCGGAACGAGATCAGTCTGCGGGTCTGCTCATCCCACAAAACCAGCTTCACGCATCGCAGGCTTTGCCAGAGTGTGATCCGGCCAATTTCACCGAGTTCCGGATGGTTTCGAAGGACCTCGGGCAGGCGGTAGTAGGGGACCTTGCTCGAGAGATGATGCACGTGGTGGATGCCGATATTGGCGGTCACCCAGCGCAAGACGAATGGCAGATCGTAATGGGAGGCGCCGTGCAAGGCGGCTTTCGGAAACTGCCACTCCGGTTTTCTCGACCAGTGCGTCTCCTCGAACTGATGCTGCACGTAAAAAAGCCAGACGCCGATAGACCCCGCCAAAAGGACGATCGGCAGATGAACGACGAGAAAGGATACGGGGCCAATCGCCCAGATCAAGAGCGCGGCGATCACAACGACCGCAACGTTGGTGGCCATGGTCGACATCCATGGAAGGATCCCGTCGCGCATCATGCCGAATGGCAGACGTTGCTGGAACAGGAAAAGCCAGGCAGGACCAATGCCAAACATCACCAGCGGATGCCGATAAAGGTGGTAGCCGAGCCGTCCCCATCGGGACCGCGCGTAGTATTCCGTCACGGTAAGAGTCGTGATGTCGCCGACGCCGCGCTCATCGAGATTGCCAGCCGAGGCATGATGCGTTGCGTGCGCCCTGCGCCAATAGTCATAAGGGGTGAGTGTCAGGACACCGAGAATACGGCCTGTCCAATCATCGAAGCGCCGCCGGGCAAAGAAGGAGCCATGGCCGCAATCGTGCTGGATCATGAAAAGCCGCAGCAGAAATCCGGCGGCCGGAACGATCAGGATCAGGCCCCACCAGATGCCGTAATGGACGGCTATCCATGTGAGAACCCACAAGCCGGCAAAAGGGATGGCTGTTACTGCCAACTCGAACGTGCTGCGGCCCGCGTGGGGCGTGCGGTATTTCGATAGAATCCTCAGCCAGGCTTTTTCCGCGTCGTCGGCAGCGTTGGAAATCGTGTCTGCGATCATTGTTGGTCGCCTGCCTTCTGTAGGGCTGCCGCTCGAAAATAGTGTTCGGCATGTTGGAGGAGATTTTGCGCCTCGATCATGTCGCCCGACCGGGCGCTTTCACGTGCAAGCACCACATACTGCATATATCGGCGTTGTAAGCTATCCGAAGTCGTGTTTGCCGCGGCGGCGATGACCTCGCCCGCGCGCTTGCGTCCCGGGTGAAAGTTTTGGCGAGGTGAGCTCAATTAATAGTTCAAGCCTTTGATATGGCTTGCTCCTCGAAGTTCGGTATCTCGGGAATGATGGACGGCGACCGGCGTGGGCTGTTTGCCAAGTGTATCACCGCCTTTGGCGCCACATCGCAGTCCGAGGAGTATCTATCCTACCATTGCGGCCTTTTCATGTGGTTCAGCCGGAATGGGGCAAAAGAGCACCGATAAACTATGCTGGACATATCCTCACGCATAAGGTGAGCACTTTAGACATGGAGCTTCTTCGCTATCCGCGCTCTGAGAACCTGGCAATAGCGCCGAAATAGCTTCGATAACGATCTGTGGACTGCTTCAAGTTCTGCGATCCGAGCCAGGTAAGCAGCACTGGCACGTTCGAAGTCCTCACGGAGCGCACGTTCGACGTTCTCATAGAGCACCGTGTTCCCACTAGACTGCCCGTCGAGAAAGCTTTGGTTTGTCTGCTGTGCGATGTCGCGGTCTTCGTCCAGAAAGCTCTGCAGCGAGTTGGTGACATGCTCGGAAAGCGGCGGCGGTAGGATACCAGGCCCCTCGTGACTGGCACGCACCGCTTCGAGCAGGACGTGGCCTGTGTGGTGAGCAACGTAGTGAGCCCGCGATAATTCGCTGTGATGCCTCAGCAATCCGGGTGTGATGGCAGATAGGGCTTTGAGAAGTTCGCCGACGTCGCGCCAACGCAGAGCTCCGGGATAGGAGATATCCGCACCGCAATACATTCGATGCCGGTAATTCTGATGCATAAGCAAGGGAATGCCGGCAGCCATCGCCTCGATCGCAGCCTTGCCTCCGCCGAAGGGGAAAGAGCCGATATAGAGATCTACAGCACGCTCTCGTAACGTCTGAGCGACTGACGAGACCCAGGGAACGAACTCAACCCTAGACAGATCGACTCCCTGACGGGAAAAGCTCTCCTCCAAGCGTGACATCATCTCGCTGGGAAGATTTCCGATGTGAATATGACGCCCTTTGGTGGCAGCGAGAATGACCGGCAGCAACTCAATGTAATCGAACGCATATCCTCGCGCGTCAAACTTTTCCGGGCGGCCAACGGCACAGGAAAGTATTCCATCCGTCAGATTGATATGTGTGAGTCTTGGCTCGATGGTTTCGATGCGAGATATCAAGGGCCAATAAACATTGCCATGGATACCCAGGGCATGGCGGCAATTGTCGAAGGCGATGTTGGCGAGGTCCACGTGGACAAAATTCGGCAACGTCACGCCTAGGCTCAAATGGTGGTCACCGTGATGGATGTAGATGATCCGCTCACAATGCGAAGCGAGCGCAGCGCAAATACCGATAGTATCCTGGTTATGAACGAGGATGACCAATGTCGAAGGGCGCAATCGGCGCAGGTTCGACACTATTGAAGCAAATCGCGAGGCGGTGTCAGCACCGTCAGCGATGGAGACTTCGATGCCTTCGGCAGCGGCAAAGCGAGCTGCCACCGAGGGATCTGCCCGCCCGAAGCAGTCAGTCAGAGCCACCCGCACAGGCGCTTCAAAAACCGCCAGCTCGATGTAGTCCTTGATGACCTCGACATGGCCTCCGGCCATCACCAGTTCGGTTGCCAGGATGACGGTGCCGCCGCTCTGTTCAGAATCCTTGCGCGGCACGTCCGGCGACGCTCGACTAGCCGCTTCACCAACAAGCACGCAAAGCCGGTCCAACTCCTCGCTGGCCAGCACACGCGTCGTCGCACGCGGGTTATTAAGTATCAGGTCGACGAAAGCACGAATAGCGTCCATGGCTTCGCCGAACGCCTCGATCCCGACCAACCGCCGGACTTCCGTTTCGAGTTCAGCAAGCGTTCGCGAAACGGGGTTGGTCATGGGTTATTCAGTTCGGCCAGAATAGTCATGCAGATATGATCGACGGCGCCTTCAGATAGGTGCGGTCCGATCGGCAGGCTCATCACTTCGGAGGCCAATTGGCGCGCCTCAGGGAAATCCTCCGGAGCCCATCCATAATCCCCATAGGCTTCCTGCATGTGTGGTGGAATGGGGTAGTGAACTTGGGTCCCGATCCCATTCTTCGCACAGGCAGCTTGCAAACGACCTCGCTGAGGGTGCCGGATGACGAAAAGGTGCCAAGCGGGTGTACATCGCTGCGGCACAGCCGGCAGTGTAATTGTTTTGTTGGCGGAAAGCAGAGCCGCATATCGAGAAGCGGAAACCGCCCGTCGCTCATTCCACGCGTCCAAGTAAGGAATTTTCACACGCAGGACTGCTGCTTGGATCGGGTCAAGGCGGCTATTGTAACCACAGACGCGATTGACGTAACGTTCCTGCGAGCCATAGTTTCGCAAGATGCGGATTCTCTCGGCCAGAGCTGGGTCGTTGGTAGTCACCGCACCGGCGTCGCCCATCGCACCCAGATTCTTGCTCGGATAGAAGCTCCAAGCAACCACATCTCCATGTGCCCCGATCCTCTTGTCATCATAACGAGCGCCGTGAGCTTGTGCTGCGTCTTCCATGACCATGAGCCCCCGACGGCGAGCGATTTCAAGAATCGGTTCCATATCCGCAGGAAGTCCATAGAGGTGCAGTGCCAGGATAGCCCGAGTTCGCGGCGTGATGGCCGCTTCGATTCGACCTGGGTCAATGTTATGGGTCTGCGGCAACGGCTCGACTGGCACAGGAATAGCTCCGCACTGCGTCACTCCTAGCCAAGTCGCGATGTAGGCGTTCGACGGGACAATAACCTCGTCGCCCTCGCCGATTCCCATAGCTCGTAGCCCGAGATGGAGCGCATCCAGACCGCTGGCAAGGCCGACGGCGTGTTTCGCGCCACAGTAGTCGGCAAAGGCGATTTCGAACGCTTCCACCTCCTCGCCTAGCACGTACCAGCCAGAGTCGAGCACCCTCGCGATTGCTTCGTCCAGCTCGTCCTTCAGCTCCAGGTACGACGCACGCAGATCAAGAAAAGGCACATTCATCGAACGGTTCCCCGAGCCGTGAGAAAGGCATCGTAGTCACGAATGTAGTCATCCTCTTCATAATGCATCGAGGCGAGCACAAGACACACTGATCCCGGATCGAAGTTAACCTCCGACGCCCAGATCATGGGAGGAATATGCAGGCCCTGCCACGGTCGATTGAGATGGATCGTCCGTTTCTCGTAGCCGTCGTCGGTGGCGACGTCGAAACTGCCAGACAGACAGACGAGGAATTGATGCAACTCTTTATGCGCGTGGGCGCCTCGGCCTTCGGCAGTCGGAACGTCATAAAGATAGAAAATTCGCTTTATATCGAAGGGTACGTGATGCCCCCCTTCAATGAAGGTCAGGTTGCCGCGAGGATCCGCCCTTTTCGGAAGTACGGTAATGGCTAGATCGGAAACTCTCATAATTGACCCTCAGTGAGGCTGAGTTCATAGTACTCGTGTACTATTCCCCCCCGCCGAATTCCGACTTGAAGCGGTAAAGACCCGTGTTGAGAACGGTACCGGCGTTTTCGTTGCTCGTTCCAAAATCAAAATAACGACACCCGGCTACAGTTGCTTCAGCGATTATCGTCTCGAATACGGTATCGAGAGCGCATGTGCTGTAGCCAACCTCGCTTGAGGCTATGTATTGAGCGTGCCAAACGCGGCTTGTCAAAAAGAGAACGACGCCTGCGACGACCTCATTATCAACAAGCGCTACGCGAACGGCGATTTCATCAGGGAATCGGCCCAGTAGATCGCCAATCTCGGCGCGACTATGCACCGGCTGCGCATTGTGTTTGCGCGAGAGGTTTTCGGAAAGAACCTCCCACAGACCGTCTATATGGGTCAGATCGCTCGATATTTCGACGTACCGCTGCGATTTCCGCAAGGCACGCCTGCGACGCTCGCTTACGGGAAGGCGATGAGCAAGATCGACCGCAGACGACAAGTCACAGCGGACACGTCGCGCACCCAAGCGGAAGAGTGCATAGAGATCGTCGCCGGCAGGAACCCGAGCGTAGGAGTGAGGAATAGCTTTATAGAGCAACCGCCGACTACCACTCTGGGCCATGAATGCGCCAACCGCTTCGAAAGCTTCCAGCATCCTCTCGCCAGTAAGGTAACCGTCATGGACGAAACCACCGTAGGTGGTGCCAGGGTGGCTTACCACCAGTTTCTCGTCGTTGGGGTCTCGGGCCGCCGGCAGAAGCGCTATGAGGCGCGCCCCATCACGCACCGAAACTGAGAGATCATGAAACCGATCGCCGTGGTACCCGAGAAAAAGCCGCGAATGAAGGAAGGTGCCATTGACCGATTTCCGGCAGAACGCATCCCATTCCTCCGCGCCGGCAGGTGTGTACGCTACGACTTCGAGAGTCATTCTACCAGCTCCGCGACGGCAAACCCCTCCTTGCCGAAGTCATTACCATTGTAGAAACAATAGGTCTTTCCGTGCGCCGAAACGACGGCCGAATACATAATGGCCTGTGAGTCGAATCCGACGGGCGAGACATCAAGCCCCATCTCTTCGTCTTTTCGCACCCAATCGATACCATTGTTCGACTCGGCATAGCCTAGGCGATACGCCCCGAGCGACTTCCGACGCACGGAATAGAACAGTTGATAGTCCTGGGGGGCACGCCGCACCACCCACGGGCGGCCGAATCCATGTTCGTCATCATGAGTGAGCGCAAGCGAAACGCGCCCCGTCTGGGGCCAATGCTGTCCGTCGACAGATTCGATGTAACGCATGTCATAGACTGGCATTTGCTTGCCGCCGAGGTCGATCCAATTGTCGCCTGCAACGTACCACATCCGAAACGCGTCACCCTCCGCAAGAACGAAGGGGCCGCCCCGGAAGTAAAGTTCGCCATCAGCTCGATCGAGGATTGGCACACGGCTATAGCGGAGGAACGTCCGGCCGTTATCTTCACTGACGGCCAAGCCCGTGAAAATTCTGTAGCGAATATGCCGACAAAGCTCGAATCCTGCATAATAGAGGAAAAGCTTGTCGTTGGCACTCCGCACTAGACTAAGGGGCATTAGCCCGTTGTCGTCGAATGCGCCGGGCTCTCCCGGGCCTAGTACCTCGTGACGAGAGGTACCGAGAACTTGCTTCGGATTATAGGCCGAAACATCCACATATCTGGCATGCCCGCGACCTTCCGTATCAATGACCGTTAGATAGATGCGCAGAACGTCGTCACTTAGTAGAAAAGGAGTGGGCGCCATCCCATGTGTGAAAGCGGGCATATCAGCCCCACCGGCGGACCAGACCAGTCCAAGTTTTCGCCACTTCATGACCGCACCCTGAAGAACCGCTTCGGCGAAACCTTTGACGGCTCCGGCTGCAAACCCTTAAACAACTGATTTTCTTCCGTATTTTGCAACAGCGTGACGCCCGGGCCAATCCAGTTGTCCCGCCCGACCTGAATGTTGTTAGCCAATGAGGCATTGACGCCGATGAAGGTGTTGGCTCCGACGTCACAAAAACCGGACACCACGACGTGTGAGGAAATGAAACAGTTGTCGCCAATCCGGGAATGGTGTCCGATATGGTTTCCGCTCCATAACACTACGTTCTCCCCTACCACGACAAATGGCTGAACAGTATTGTCTTCAAAAATGAAGGCGTGCTCGCCGAGTTTCACATTGTGCCATACGAAAGAACGGCTGCTGACGTAGGATGCCGGACGGAATCCTTTAGATTTAGCTACGTGCATAAGGCGCGTTCTTAGCCGATTGAGCTCCGTATAGACCAGGGCTGCGTAGAAATATACGTTCTCCGGGTCGAAGCTTTGTTCGAGCGTCTCCAGCGCAACCACCGGCAGCTCGAACAGTTTGTTGCGCTGAAGAAATGCAGCCTCTACTGCAAAGCCTATGACTTCGTAAGGCGAATCATGCGTGAAGCATTCGTAGGCGACTTCTGCGAAAGCGCTGTCGCCAAGAATGACGATTTTCTTGTTTTTTTCCATGACCGGCTCTCAAGGGCGAATGATCAGAATATCTTCCCGCCGGTTCGCCATCGGCAAGCTAGGCGTCTGTGGAATGATATAGGCATCGAATCCCGATAATCTCGCTCGTTGGACGAGCGACATGACTACAGCGTCATCGATCTGATCATGCTCGACCTGGTTGAATTCGACGTACGGTATATCGGTCGTGTTCATGAAATTTTGATGGAAGCGAATTCCCGTTTCGCTTGCAAAGAAGCGCTTTCTCTTGGAAGCATTCGGTATGTCGCCAATCAACATTTGTCCGCCAGGAGACAGCAACGACAGGGAAACGTCGAGGAAGCGATAAAATGCTGCCTCCGCGAAAATGTAGTGCAAGACACTGTAACAAAGAATTACGTCCAGCGCCCCACGGTTGGCCTCAATAAACATTGGACAGTCGGGATAGAATGCAGGAAGCTTCTCGATTCCATCTCCATCAGGCAGATGAGCCAGCATTTCCGCGCTGTCTATTAGCGATAGCGAGTGCCGGTGGGTTCTGCACAGCTCGACAAGCATCACAGGCAGATCGCTGCACCCGGGACCGATGTCGAGAACTTTGCGACCGGACAGATTAAGGTTTGTGAGCTTGGTGCGGATATCCTCGAATATCGCCGGCTCAAAACCTTCCCGATAGGAATCAGGAAAGCCGATCCTCTCATATCGTGACAGCTCGGGGTCCTGCGCCATGCGTTGGAAATCGGCGAAACCAATCCCGGTGAATTGAGTTGGCGTCACCATGATGCTCCTCCACTACAAGCAAGAACCAAATCGTCCACCGCATTCCGCGTCCTGCGGTGGACTCATCGTACACGCAGGACCTTTGTGGGCTCCGCCGTTCCTTTCGAAACGAGTCGACAGCGTCTGAGCACATCTATCGAACCACGAAGCGCTATCCTACATGCTCCCAGGAGAGCGGAATTCCTACCACCCATGCTCATGAACAGTTCGCAGTCTTTTTGAACCAAAAGTTCACATGCTGCCCCGGAGTCGGCGTCGGAACGCTCTTTGAGACTAGATAGCCCGCTTCAGTTAGGGCTTCTACCATTTTCTCGATGTTAGGATAGGGATGGAATTCGCCGAGATTACTGTCGAGCAAAACGACCACGCAAGCTTCGCTCCCGCCGCCTGAGCGAAGCCAATCGAGATAGTCATCCTGGGTGTTTTTGCTTAGGCTCGGCTCTATTTGAATGGCGGAAGAAATTCTACCGTAACGCTTAATCTGCTCAAGCGAAACGGTGTTCGTATTGAACAATGCGTGACGTGAACCGTAAGCGACTAGACCCCGTCCGCCTGGGAGTAGGCGGCTGATTTCGTCGGCAGCCGTTACGCTCAGATCCCTCCACTTTCGCGAGATATCCTGATCAAGATTAGGAGGAGCTGACGGATCGCGAGTGTCCCTGGAAACCAACCCTTCTACTCCATTGCTAGTTATGTATTTGTAAATAGGCTCCTCACAATCAAATAGTATGGCCGCTCCTTGACCGAACATGTCCAAATTCTGAGGAAAGACAGAGCAGGCCTTAATATCCTGACTAGCGTAGCCAACCACACCGCTGGCTAACAGCAGTAAAATGTAAATTGCATTGCGAACAAGGGTCTTCCGTAGAGCCAAATTTATTCCAACGGCTGCAACTATAACAAGCAACGGCATAATCGGTATGGAAAATCCATTTCCTCGATTGCGCGATGTGGCCAATACAAAGAGGCATCCAAAAGCCAATAGCGCATAATAATAAATTATTGAATTCGAATTGTGCTTTCTAAAATCGAATTTATTCCAAATTCCGACCGCTAAAACACAAACGAACGCAGGGAAAACGATAAAGAAATGGATAGCATGGAAAGCTCCAAGTAGAGCCTCAATTCGCGAAGCCAAGTTGGCTAGCGTGAAGATGCCGACCTCGCTGCCATACTCCGACGCAGCGGCACCGTAGCCAAAGGTAAACAGATAGCCGAAAACATTATGGAAATTCCGGAGATACCAAGGCGCTGCTACCAGAAAGAAAGCTCCGATAGCCAAGAGGATGTTTCGCCGGCGTTGCACATCGATACCGGTCGTCAGGGCGGCGCTGACCAAAAAAACAATCGCAAAGACTGGAAGAAACGCCACGGCCATTGTGCGAGAAAGGGTCATTAGCGCTAAACACACGCCGACAAGTATCGAAGGCGCGCGTTTCTCAAAATCGTTGGAACGCAGATGGAAGTAGACGGCAGACGAAAAGAACAGAGCCGCGCCCATCGCAAATTGGAAGTTACGAGAAAAGTCGGTAATTAGTGGTGTTGTCGCAACCAAAAACGCCGCCAATAAAGCCGTCGTCGTGTCGGAAAGGCGTCGTGTAGTCGCATAGACAACGATGAGAAGGCAGGCTTCGAGCACGGTGTTCGTCAACAGGGCCGTATTCTCGGAAACACCGTGGATTGACATCGTAATTGACGCCACCGTGGACGTCAGAGGAGCGATGGATATCGGTGACCAGAGCGCATGTAACCACCCCGAAATGCCACCGTAGATCATGGCACGCGCATACGACACCGCCAGAGCGATGTATCCCGCCTCGTCGATATCGAGAAGCATACCAAATCGGTAACTTCGCATCCATAAATAGTTGAGACAACAAAACGTAACAACCATGAGGAGCATCAAGGCCGCTCCAGCGTTGGTTTTATTCTGAAGGAGCCGGCGCATTATTTTCCTCAATGATCACAGCATTCCCCCGCGCGGGGCATGTGGCAGTTGCGAAGTAGGCTGTACTGAGCTCGCCTAGCTAGCACAAGTGGTTCTGTGGGTAAGATGACAGCTCATCCCCTTATCCGAAAATAGCCCGACACTCCGTAGTTATCCCCGAGGGATCAACGTTCAAGGAAGATTAATGATCGTCGCTCGTCACTTCCTAGCCTCAGCTCGAACAACTCCGTTAGGCGGTATGCCGGAGCATTGGCCATCCATATCGGCACGAGAGGGAGCATCAAACGCGATGCATCCAGCCTTTAGGAAGCTGACGTCGCCCTTGGATTTAGCAGGCTGTTGAAAAAGGCCTCGCCTCGTCAATACTGGCATGATTCACTCTGTCCGAACGGTGATTTGGAGGGTGGTGGATGCGGGGTGGAGACGAGCGGAGCGGCGAGCTTTTCAGCTATGTCGATCTTGAGGCGCGGGTTCGGCGGGATCATCCGCTGCGGGTGATCCGGGAGATCGTGAACGCGGCCCTGACGAGCCTGGCAGCAGATTTTGCAGCGCTTTACTCGCCGATCGGGCGGCCCTCTATCCCGCCGGAGAAGCTGTTGCGGGCGATGCTGTTGCAGGCCTTCTATTCGATCCGCTCGGAGCGGCTTTTGATGGAGCGGCTGGAATACGACCTTTTGTTCCGCTGGTTCGTCGGGATCGGCGTGGACGATGCGGCCTGGGATCATTCGGCGTTCTCCAAGAACCGCGACCGGTTGCTGGCAGGGGCCGTCGCGGCGAAGTTCCTCAGGGCGGTTCTGGCGCAGCCCAAGGTGAACAAGCTTCTGTCCACCGATCACTTCTCGGTCGACGGGACGCTGATCGAGGCGTGGGCCTCGATGAAGAGCGTTAGGCCCAGAGACGGATCGGACACGCCGCCTTCGGGTGGTGGTGGCCGCAATGCCGAAGCCGATTTTCATGGGCACAAGCGGACCAATGATACCCATGTCTCCACCACCGATCCGGAGGCGCGGCTCTACAAGAAGGGCAAAGGCAAGGAGGCGAAGCTGTGCTTCATGGGGCACGGCTTGATGGAGAACCGCCACGGTCTTCTGGTCGATGCCAGCCTGACCCAAGCCGATGGCCATGCCGAACGGGTGGCGGGCCTTTGCATGGTCGA
This sequence comes from Pleomorphomonas sp. PLEO, assembly GCF_041320595.1. Taxonomy (NCBI): domain Bacteria; kingdom Pseudomonadati; phylum Pseudomonadota; class Alphaproteobacteria; order Hyphomicrobiales; family Pleomorphomonadaceae; genus Pleomorphomonas; species Pleomorphomonas sp. PLEO. The sequence goes on along the minus strand of NZ_CP166625.1, from coordinate 5,230,765 downwards.
ACTGCGTGCCGACCGGCCGGAGGCGATCACGCTGGGTGCCGATAAGGCCTACGATAGCGAGGACTTCGTCAACGAGTTGCGGTCGATGAACGTGACGCCGCACGTGGCCCGGAATACCAGCGGGCGAAGCTCGGCCATCGACGGGCGCACGACACGGCATGAGGGTTATGGTGTCAGCCTGCGCATTCGCAAGCGCATCGAGGAAGCCTTTGGCTGGATCAAGACGATCGGCGGGCAGCGCAAGACCAGGTTCCGGGGCATCGACCGCGTCGGATGGGCCTTCACCTTCTGTGCCGCCGCCTACAATCTGGTGCGGTTGCCCAAACTCCTGGCGGTACCCACATGAGCGTGCCAACGGACTGCCAGTTGATCGGCCGCTGGCGCATCATCGAAGCCGACATCTGGGATCGCGATTATCTCGATCTGTGTGGCCCGGCCACAATCACCATCGGGGCCAACAGCCGTGGCGAAATCGCCTTCGGCGCCATGCAGGCCAACCTCGAACTCGGCTGCAGCCGCTCGATGGTCGTCTTCACATGGGCCGGATCAGACGAAATGGACGAGGTCACCGGCGACGGTGACGCCGAATTGCTCGACGATGGCTCCATCGAGGTCACCTTCGCCTATCACAACGGCGACCAAGCCACCCTCAAAGCCATTCGGGTGACTTCTTCAACAGCCTGTTAGGCCGGTTTGATCTGGAATTTTCCACATATTGAAGCGCCACCCGTTTTTTAGGCCAGCCGGAGCTGGAAAATTCCGGCCTGTTGCCTCATTCCGTCGGGGGTGTCGGAAAGGCATGCTGCGGCTTGGCGAGACGCGCGGCAGAGTCGACGTTGTCGCCGATCAGATTGGCAATCCCACCTCGGGCCCTCGATATCGCCAACGGTCTTCTCAAGGTGGCAGACAACCTGCTGGCGTCAGACAATGTGGCGCCGCGCGGCGTCTTCCCTGCCGAGGATGTTTAGGATTGTACTCAGCCAACAGCTCTTAAGCCGCCTCTCGTTCGCGAGCTCGCTTGTTGCGATTTGATCACTACCAACGTGAAGATACGGCCTTGAAATTCCCCTCAGCTTCCACCACGGTGCGCCTCGTCTGGCGCGCAGATGGCATACGCCAAGCGCGGCGGCTGGTGTTCTGACCTTGCCGATTACAGTAGAGGCTATCGCTTCCATGGACTGCCCAGTTCCTACCCTCTCTGCTCCTGAATTGTCGATTGTCGTGCCAACGTTCAACGAGAGCGCCAATATCGCCCCACTGGTCCGTCTGCTTGATAAGGCATTAAGTGGAATTGCCTGGGAGGTAATTTTCGTTGACGACAATAGTCCGGACGGAACCTCGCGGGTGGCTAAAGAACTTGGACTAATTGATTCGCGCGTGCGTTGCTTGCGGCGAGTCGGTCGACGCGGCCTAGCCGGAGCCTGCGTTGAGGGCATAATGTCCAGCGCAGCGCCGACGGTCGCAGTAATGGATGCCGACCTGCAACACGACGAGACGATCTTGCCGGCAATGCTCTCTGCCATCCGCAACGGAGCCGACCTTGTTGTTGGCAGTCGTTATGTTGAGGGCGGCTCATCATCAAGCGGCCTGTCGTTGATCCGACAGTGGGGATCAGAAACTGCGACAGCGCTGGCAAAGCGCTTTCTACGCATCGAGCTTTCCGATCCGATGAGCGGCTTCTTTATGATCCGTCGAGAGAAAGTCGAGGCAATTGCCAGTGTACTGTCGAGCGACGGCTTCAAGATCCTGCTCGACATTGTTGCCTCAACGCCGGAGCGTCTGAACACAGTCGAGATCCCCTTTACGTTTCGCGAACGAAAAGCTGGGGAATCCAAACTCGGTACACTCGTCACTGCCGAGTATCTCGGATTGCTTTTTTCCAAGATCTCTGGCGGTCTATTCCCTGTGCGTTTCTTGATGTTCCTGGCGGTAGGAGCTTCGGGTATTGTTGTGCATTTGGCTACTTTGAAGATTACCACTCTTGCCTTCGCACTTACCTTTTCATGGGCGCAGTTTGCGGCCACAATGGTAGCGATGACCTGGAATTTTGTTCTGAATAATCAGCTGACTTATCGAGACCGCCGCCTTTCAGGACTTCAGTTCATCTTTGGCCTTGTCATTTTTTATGCTGTTTGCTCGCTAGGGACACTCGCTAACGTTGGTGTCGCGAGCTGGATCTATGGCTTTGGACCAAACCAAATGTTGGCCGGACTCGCCGGGGCCATTTTAGGCTCAGTGTTCAACTACGCTGCTTCTTCTGTCCTGACGTGGCGCAAATGAGTCAACCGGAGTTAAGATCAGGACTCATTGGTTGAGCCAGAAGATGACGGTTGCTGCGATGCAGATGGCGGACAAGAAGGTTTGTGCGCAGCGGTCGTAGCGGTGCGGATGTGCGGCCAATCCATGAGCCTGCCAAACATATCCTCGATCTTGTGGCGCTGGCGATAGAGCACGGCATCGTGCTCGATCTGGCCCTGTCGATTCTTCTTTGACGGGATGCATGCGCTGATATCGCTGTCTGCAAGCACCTTGCGGAACCAGTCGGCGTCGTCGCCTTGCCGCCGAGCTGAGCTCTGGCCCTGGGCAATGTCAGCCGCAAAGCCGATTATCTCGCGCAGAATGTCAGCGTCAGGGGCTTGTTCCACGAGGTCGCAAAAGTTCATGATGTCCATGGCCATCGTTGGTCTCTTCGGTCTGTGGTTGGTGTTAGCAGCCAGACCCTACCGAACATTGCCGGTGACCACCTCACTCGGATCCTGTACCGTGACCGGGGACGGAATCCTTCCACTTTACGGCCCATGCCCTTCGCTGTACGGGCCACGGGGGGCATAATTTGAGCCGTGTGTCCTTCCAACAGGCCTTACGATCATCAAGCGGGAACACTCGGGGCGGACGTGCTAGCCTCCCTTTTAAGCTTGTGGTTTTGGATTGACCGATTCCGACAATTCTGCTCCTAGTGCCTCCGCTTACGACAATTTTACGCGACATCAGAGCGTGAAATTTCGCACGAAAGAGATATTCCTGTATTGTAGAATACTTGAGATAATAAGTATTATTATGTATTGGACGGAAAAGGTCGGTTATGGCTATGCGATCTGTTGAGAACTCCTCAGCGCCTTTGGATGACAACAAAGCGGAAGAGGTTGCAGCGCCTGCCTTCGTATTCGAGCTCCTGACGGAAAATAGAGATCTGCGCGCAAAACTCGCCGGAGAAACCGACGAGTTGCGCCGGCAATTGGCGGCCGCTCGTTCCCGCCCGTTCAAGACGCTCTTCCGTTACCTCAAATTTAAGATTCTCATCCGTCTTTCAAGGCTGGGACCGCCGGTTCCAAAATCAATGGCGTCGCGATTTGCTCGGAGCGCAGCCAAGCGCGATCCAAAGCGCTCACTGAGCGACCGTCAAAAGGCCAGCGTCGCGATCAAGGAGCCGCACCGTACGCATGACCTTTCTCTCGCGAATGCGCTGCAAGCTGGCAGAGCGAAGCCGCTGATACCTGATCGTCGTACCGTTATAGTGGTCAGTCACGAAGCGTCACGTACCGGCGCCCCCATTCTCGCCTTGAATCTGGCTCGAAAGCTGGCTGAAAAATATAACGTCGTCTCGTTGATCCTTGGCGACGGACCATTGTTGGACGACTTTGAATCAACCTCCATCGCCACCTACCAACTCAAACGCGGGGAGCCCGCTGCCAAAACGGATGCCCTTCTCTCTCAGATATGCAAGACACATGATGTGGCATATGCGATGGTGAATAGCGCCGAGTCGCGTAGCATTATGGCAAACATCAAAGCCTGCGGCGTACCGCAGCTCGCGCTCCTACACGAGTTTGCCGCCTATACGCGACCGAACACAGCCTTCGCCGACATTTTCGATAACGTCGACAGCGTCGTCTTTTCAACCCGGATTACTCTTGAAAACGCCCTAGACGAACTCGGACGAACCCGCGGGTCAGCGATCCACGTCCTCCCGCAGGGAAAATGCGCAATCCCGGTCGGCCAACAAGATCAAATGATCGTCGATCATGAACGCCTCTGGTTGCAACGCCTATTGCGACCGGAAGAGACGGAAGATGCCGAGTTCGTGGTTCTTGGAGCAGGCACTATTGAACCGCGCAAGGCAGTTGAGCTCTTCATCGAATGTGCGACCCGTGTCATCAACGGCCCGGGCGGAGGACGCTACCGGTTCGTGTGGATCGGCAATGGTTATGACCCGGAGACCGGCGCGGCTAACTCGATGTATCTCGCCGATCAGATTAAGCGTGCTGGCATCCAGGAGCAGATGACCATTGTACCGGCGACCAGTCAGATCGAACTCGCCTACCAGCTCTCAGACGTTTTGCTCTTGAGCTCACGTCTTGATCCGCTGCCTAACGTCGCGATCGACTCTCTGGTAGCGGGTAAGCCGGTGCTCTGCTTTGAGCGAACCACCGGCATTGCTGATTTCCTAATTGAGAGCGATCTGGCGAGCGCCTGTGTTTCCCCCTACATTGACACGGCTGACCTCGCGCAAAAGATTCGTTGCCTCGCCGAAGACGCCTCATTTTATTCTAAAATAGCTTCGAAGGCTCAGTTAGCCGCGCTTCGAAGATTCGATTTCGATCGCTACGTCGAGAGACTTGATGAGATCGCGCTCGCTATAGTGCCATTCGAGCGACAGATCGACCAAGATGCTGCCCAAATTGCGCTCAGCGGCCGCTTCCGTGCTGACTTTTTCGCGTCACCCAGCAGTATTCCGGCAAAAGAAAGTGAAGCGATCCATGATTATCTGAAGGCCAACCGCTCTGGGTTGAAGGCGCGTAAACCGGCACCCGGATTCCATCCGGCAATTTATCAGATGCATCATCAAGCCGAGATCGGTGTCGATCCGTTTGCTGGCTTTCTGCGTGAGGGCGAGCCATCCGGACCGTGGGCGCCACGCGTGATCGATGCCACCGCCCCGATCAAGCCCTCTGCCGAAAAAAGCCCCGCCTTGCACCTGCATGTCTCAAAACCGGAACTATTGCCTTCCCTTTTTACCGCATTGAAGATGTGTTCTACGAGGGTGGATATCTTCATCAGCACCGCCAAGAACCAAGCCGAAACAGTTCGCGCCGCCTTCGAGAGCGCAGATATAGGGCCGATCACCGGTTTCTCGACGGTGCCGGCGCGCTCTGGCGGGCTTGGCGCACTAATGACGGGCTTTGCCGACTGTCTATTGGCCGACTACACACTGATCGGCCATTTGGATGTCGGTGGCCAATTGGCCAAGCCTCCTCTCGCTTCGGTTGCTGCGATAGAGACGGTTGTGGGAGGTAACGCCGGAGGCGCTATGCTTGACCGCGTTCTCACGGCGATGCAAGGTGACCCAGAAATGGGCTTGGTATATCCCGGCGACCCTGAGATCCACTCTTGGGGGGCCTCTTTGGCAACCGCCGAAAATCTCGCCAAACGCATGAACATCGGGCGGCTTCCTGATCAGTTTGACTATCCGACGCTTGGTGCCTTCTGGTGCCGCCGCGAGGTTCTCGCTGTCGTCGCCTCGGCTAAGCTAGAGTGGGTGGATTATCCCACGTATGGAACAGGCTCGGAGGCGACACTGCGTGCATTGGCTCGCATCTTTGGCGTAGTGCCAGAGAGAATTGGAATGCGTACTGGTGTCATCAATGTCCGCAGCATTTCATGGTAATGGCACCATGTATAAACGTGGATTGCCGCCACAATGAAGATCCTAGTGGAGCGAATCTGACATTTGAGTCCCGCCTGACGTAAGGCTCTCGGTCAAATGTCAAATTCAAAAGCTCAACTAGAAAAATAACTTGCTAGTGGCTCTTATGACACCGACATTTGCTCCGAGGCCGACATCCGGCGGATACAAATGTCTGATTCAAACCACTAGAGCGCGTCACCATCTGTTCGACCAGCCGGGCGCGGTGCTTAGAACTGCGGCCATATTGCTCACGGCACAGCTTGGCGATCTCCAGCTTGAGGTGCAAGATCATCGCCTCGTAGGTCGACAACACCGCACGGGCCGTCGCCAGTTCGGCGCGCAGGCGGGCAATCTCGGCATCAAGATTGGACATGCCAAAAGCCTACCGCACCACCGTGGTAATTCCCATTGGAAACAGCCGATAAGGCCCATCACCCGGCTTTTGCCGGGCGCTGTGTCCAGCGAGGATTGCGCCAGTCGATCCCGCAGAGAAGATAGCCAAGCTGAGCCGCCGAAATCGGCACAGCACCCCGCCCGCGATCCACACCCTCGCGTCGGCCGGGAAGGCGATCATGGTCCCTTCAGGGCGGACAACAGGCGGCTGAATACAGTCGGATCGATCGAAGCTGGAACCGTCAGCCGACCTCCGCTCAACAACACGATCTCGATCTTCGTATCAGCGCTCGAAGCCACAGGTACCATGACATCTCACCGCGCCACCTCTGGCGCCGGAAGGGAAACAGGCGTGAATGCCGGCACTGTCGAATTACCAAGAACACCGCGCCGATAATCCCGCCGCCTCGACCGCAAAGATGGTGACACACCATAGTGACGAGCTGTCGCCGAGCTCTGACGAAAGCCGCGCAGGCTTTACTCGACGGTCCGGATCTTCTCCTCGTACGTCCATTACAGCCGACGACCAACGTCACCCGCAGGTAGCGCCTCAATGGCCGAAATGACTGTAGCGCTTGATATAAGGCATGGGCTTACGATCATTTACAAAATCAGCACAGACGCCCTTCACCGGAGGAATACACCTTCCCCGCTCACGGCCAGCCGCGATCCGATGACGGATGTTCGTGCAAATCTCCTCGGAACCAGAGGCATTGTCTAGGCGATGCTGGAGCAAGGCGGTTCAATGATGTCGGCTCTGGCAGTTTATTCAGATATCCGGCTGGCGCAGGGACACCTGCGGTCCTCAACTGCTGACCGCTAAAAGGCTAGCTTCATCCCGAGCCGACCGGACGCCGCCATGGAATCGTCGCTGTAGAGAGTACCGTCGATTCCCGCGTAGACGGAAGCCCGCTTGGAGATCATCGCGTCAAGGCCAACGCCGAGGCTCGCGCCGATAACATTTCTATCGGCCGAACTCGACACGGTGAACTCGTTGTTCAGAAGACTGGCGTGGACTTTATCTGAGCCCAGATACTGTGTGTCGCTGAGCGATGTGGTAGCGGTGACTGCCATCGGCAGGCCGGACGGCAGAGTGGTCTTGTACTTCAGCTCGAACTGCAGGCGCCCGTCCAGCGAATGGCTCTGTTGCGCATCATAGCTGACATTCTGCGACGATCCGCTCTCAGTATAGCCATCGTAGAAGGCCCCCGTGTAACGGGCCTTGACGCTCGACGTCAGCTCCCATTGCGGTGCGATCTGGTAGGTACTGCTCACCGACATTTCGGGAGAAACATACCAGCCCATGAAGTCGCCGGATGCCTCATTGCTCCCATTGTTGATCAGGCGGCTAGCGTCATTGTCGATGCCGCCGCCGGTGATCGAGGCGTTCCATTGCAGGCCATTGAGTTTCATCGCCCCATAGAGGCCGAGGAAACCTGTTACGCCGGTCATCGTCGACGAACTGTCACCGGCGACACTGCGCACACTGCCGGCGCCACCGAAGAAGCCCAAACGATAGTTTTCGAACTGGTGATCGACGCCCGAAATCAGGCCGTAGTGCGAGGTGTGGCTGGAAGGGTCGCCATCGCCCGATGGCTGGTAGCGAAGCCCGCCAAAGGCACGCGCCCAGAATAGATTGCCATATCCGTCCACCGCGACGCCGTTGTCGAGCATCCGCAACGCCTTGGCTTCGGTGCTTTCCGGCTTCTCCTCGCCATATCGCAGGGCCGAAATGGTGGAGTCACCCACCACCACTTGGTCGGGCCTTGCCACATCGAGCGCGAGGATGCTGCCGACCACGTCCGACACCGACGCGGTGTATTGCGTCGCAGCATGGCTCGCCGCCGGAATGGCCACCACGTTGATGGTGCCGGTGCTATTGGCATCGTCGAGAACGACCATCTGCCTGGCATTGTTCAGCGTGATTGAGTTGAGAGCGTCGTTGTAATTCGCAGCGTCGATGCTGTAGCTGCCAGCGCCGAAGGTGGTCGTGTTGCCCGTCTGGTGGTTGTAGTTGACAACGCCGTCAAAGACGGCCGTCGGCAGGATGTTCAGCGTGTTGCCGCCATTGGCAAAGAACACTGAGGTCGTGCCACCCTTGATGGTGCCGCTGTTGGTCAGAGTCCCCCCATCGAGTATGACCGCCGTCGCCCCGCCGCCGAGCGAGCCGGTTATATTGAGCGCTCCGTCGGAAGCGATGGTCGTCGATCCAGTGAAAGCCGAGCTGTCGCCCGAGAATGTCGTCACGCCGGACAGAACCTTGATCGTGCCGGTCCCCGAGATGTCCGAGGCGAAGTCGTAGTCGGTGTCGGTATGGTTGAACACCAGGGTTCCCGTGCCGGCACCGAACACGACGGAAGCAGCCTCGATCCGGCCCGCAGCCGCGGCGCTAGCGGCCTCCGCGGCACCGATGTTCAGCGTACCCGTCGATCCGGCGTTTGAAGCAATGCTGACGGTACCACCATAGGCACCGTTCGTTGCCGCTCCTACCGTCACTACGCCACTATTCGAAACCGTCAGGTTGCCGTTACCCGATAGGCCGACCTCAAGGGTGTCGCTATTATTCCATGTCGAGCCCGGGCCGGAAACGGTCACGGTGCCAATACCGGTGCCTCTGCGTCCGATCGTGCCAATCGTGTTGCTGACGGACGCGCCATCCAAGATGGTCAGTGTGCCTGTGCCGTAGTTGCCCACCCGCAGAACGCCGTCGTTCGCCCAGGTCGAACCGACGCCGGTGACGCTCACCGTGCTCGTCGACCCAGTACTATAGGCGATGAAGCCATCGGTATCGCTGACCCGTCCGCCATTATTGATGGTCAGGTTGCCCGTGCTCCCCGTGTCGTTGGGGTCATAGCCGAGAAGAAGTTGCTCGCTGTTCGTCCAGGTGGATCCGGAGCCGCTAACGGTCACCGAACCGTTCCCGCCGGTGCGGGCGCCGATAAAGCCATTGGTGTTGCTGACCGATCCGCCGCCCGTGATCGTCAGCACGCCCGTGCCGCGCCAGCCGATGGCAAGCTCGCGGCCATTGGTCCATGACGATCCGGGACCGGAGACCGTCACCGCGCCATTGCCTGTGGCCTCGAACCCGACAGTCCCTTCGTCGACATTGGTGACCGTCCCGCCATTCTGGATGATCAGTGTGCCGGCGCCGCTTGAGCCGACAATGAGTTCGCCAGGATAGGTCGTCGGGGCGGTAATGGTGCGAGTTCCGCTGTCGACGACCTCGTCGGGCGGGTCCGCCATGGCCCCCTGTGAAAGCGTGACCATCAATGCCGTTGAGGCGAGCAAAAGGTGCTTGCGGGCGAAAAGTTGAACGGAACGCGAACAGGGAAAATAGGTTCGCGGAACAACGGCAGTCATCGACCGTGCCTTCTCGAAAGCGTTACTCACCGGCCGCATGTGCGCCGTTCAAAGGGTTCGACTCATGCGGAACCGATTGATATTGCTAATTAGAGCTCAGGCAAAAATGCGGTGTCAAGTACAACTAACGATATGGCCGCAAAGTCTTGTTCATTTCAAAACTTGCATCTGACGTTGGCGATATCTCAGCCAGATGGAGCTCGAACGAATGGTCGAAATAGCTTAGGACCGTGTCCATGAAACCGGCAGCAGCTCATTCCGTCTGACGTTTGCCTGTTGAGGGTGAGACTGCACCTCAGTTTCCGACATTTTGTTTATGTGCTGCACCACATGCAGCAAAAGTTTCGTGGACGTCCGAGTGCAACTCTCGGGATCGCGCTGGCACGCATGGGCATCCCGAGTGCTCGCAAATAGGCATATGTTCGAGCGAAAATTGATGCTTTTCCGTTCCGGCATCTTTCCCTAGCTCTTGAAAGGATCTTAAACCGACGGAGATGTGCCATGGCGAAGCGGTTTTACTGGAACGAATTGACCAGTCTCGAATTCGCCACGCTCGACCCCGAAAGCACGGTTGCGATCCTGCCGCTGGCCTCCACCGAACAGCATGGGCCGCATCTGCCGGTCGCCACGGATGTCGCCATAGCCAACGGCATGTTGGGTCTGGTGCGCGCATTGCTGCCGGCGGACCACAACGTCTTCGTGCTGCCAACGCAGGAAATCGGCAAGGCCAACGAGCATGTGTTCGGGCCGGGGACATTGTCGCTGCCGGCTGAACTGTTGATTCAGATGTGGACGGCCATCGGCCAGAAGGTTGCCGAGGCCGGTGTTCGCAAGCTGATCATGGTCAACTCCCACGGCGGCAATCTCGACCTGATGAGTATCGTCGCCCGCGAGATGCGCGTGCGCTTCGGAATGGCCGCTGTCGCCACCCAGTGGAGCCGGTTCGGCAGCCCGGAGGGCCTGTTCAGCGCTCATGAAATGGCATTCGGCATCCACGGCGGCGACGTCGAGACGTCGATGATGCTCTATTTCCGGCCGGATCTCGTTCATATGGATAAGGCGCAGAATTTTGCGTCCAGGGCCGAATGGATGAAGACGCAGAGCAAGTATCTGCAACCGCTACCCCCGCATGCGCTGGCCTGGGTCGCCCACGATCTCAACCCTCACGGCGTGGTTGGCAATGCCGCCAACGCCGATGCGAGCAAGGGTGAGGCCTATTGCCGGCACGTGGCGCAAGGCTTCATCGAACTGATCGGCGACGTCATCAGCTATCCGCTGGCCAATCTCTATACCGGCTGACCGACCGATCCCGCGGAAACCTCACGGATCATCTCGACGAGTTCGGCGATCAGAAATTCAACGAATATGCTGGTGGCCGCATCAAGCGTGGCTCTGGCGCGCGCCAGTAATTTCATCGGCTGCGGCCTTATGTGGGCGTCTGACAGGGGACGATAGACGAGGTCGCCGTTTCGGCAGTCGATGAGCACGTCCAGTGGATTGAGGATGCTGACGAAGGGGCCCTGCCGCAGCAGTGTCCGGATCATTTCCGTCGAATTGGTTTCCAGCAACGGCTCCACTGTCACGGTGAGCGGCGACAATGCGAGATTGATCGCATCGCGCAGGGAGGTGCCGGGTAGGGCGAGTACCAGTTTTTCCTCGACCAGATCGGCCAGACTCACTTCGCTTTTGCTAGCCAGCGGGTGCTCGGGTGAAAAGACGGCTCCCAAAGGCACGTCGAAATGGGCGAGGCTGCGAATGCCAGGCAGGGCGGGAATGTTGAAGCCCAGGCCAAGATCCACCTCGCCGGAAACCACCGGCATGGACGTGGTGATGCCGCCATCACCGCGCAGCAGAACGCGGATGCGCGGATATTGGGCGAAGAACTTGCCCATCAGGTGCGGTAGCGGACCGGCGGCGAGCCCGATGGTAGTCACGATGGACACCTTGCCCATCTGCGGCGTCTTGAGGTTCCGAATGCGGGCCTGCAGTTTCTCGTAATCCTTGAGAACCTCGCGTACGTGTTCGATGCAAAGCTCGCCGACCGCCGTCAGCCTCAGACCACGTGGCAATCGCTCGAAAATCTGCGCGCCCAATTCCTCTTCCAGCGCCAGTATCTGCCTGTTGATGGCCGAGGAGGCCACATTCATCCGCTCGGACGCTTTGCGGATCGAACCGCAGCGAGCGATTTCATTGATGTAAAGCAGCTTGCGTGAGTGCAACATGTTCACCTCCTGCGCAATGCTTAGGCAGGATGCCTATTGCAGCAACAGAAAACCGAACTGTGCAAAAAAGGCATCAAAGCGTGCGCAATTAGATGCTTTTCACGGCTCATTGCAAGTGGTGCAGTATCGTTCAATCCCCCTGATTTCCGGGGAGGAGCGATAAAGGGGACGACTCCGAATGCGCTGCAACACCAGCTTCATCACGCTATGTACCGTCGGCTTGATCGCCTCCGCATCCGGGGCGCTTGCCGCCGACAAGGTGAGTTTCGGCACCAACTGGCTGGCTGAGGCCGAGCATGGTGGGTTCTACCAGGCGGTTGCCGATGGCACATATGCCAAGCACGGCCTCGATGTAACCATCGTTCAGGGCGGGCCGAATGCTGCCAACAGCGCGTTGTTGGTCGCCGGCAAGATCGACTTCTACATGGGCAGCAGCATGGGTGAGCTATCCGCTGTCGAGCAGGGCATTCCCATCGTGGATGTGGCCTCCATGTTCCAGAAGGACCCCCAGATCCTCATGGCCCACCCTGGCGTCGGCATGGATACCTTCGCCGACCTTGCCAAGGCCGACACCATTTTCCTCGGCAAGGAGGGCTACACGACCTTCTTCGAGTGGATGAAGGCCAACTTCACCGGCTTCAAGGACGAGCAATACAAGCCCTATACCTTCAGCTCCGCCCCGTTCATCGCTGACCCGAAATCGGTTCAGCAAGGCTATCTCACGTCCGAGCCTTATGCGGTCGAAAGTCAGGCGGGCTTCAAACCCCAGGTCTACCTGCTGGCTGACCAGGGTTTCGCGCCCTATTCCACCACCATCGCCACGCAATCGAAGCTGGTGGAGACCAATCCCGATCTGGTGCAGCGCTTCGTCGATGCTTCGATCGAGGGCTGGTACAGCTATCTGTATGGCGACAACAGCGCCGCCAATGCGCTGATCAAAAAAGACAACCCCGAGATGACCGATGGTCAGATCGCCTATTCCATCGCCAAGATGAAGGAATACGGCATTGTGGAATCGGGCGAGGCGCTCGACAAGGGTATCGGCTGCATGACCGATGCCAAGTACAAGACGTTCTTCGACACCTTGGTGTCGATCAAGGTGTTCAAGTCCGACACCGACTACGCCAAGGCCTTCACGACCAAGTTCGTCTGCAAGGGCGTTGGCATGTCACTGAAGAAGTGAGCCAACAGCGGAAGATCCTGCACGGTCAGGCAGTCGTCAGCGTATGCGGATTATTGAACCGTGTCACTTCTGTTCCTCATGTCGTCTTGAAAGGTCCCGTATGTTCGCAACGCAGCGATTTCGGGCAGATGCACCCACCGAGAGAGCAACATTGACGCCTCCCCAACCGACACGGCCACTGATGACCATGGCCTCGGTCTCCAAGACCTTCTCGAACGGCACAGCGGCACTCGCGGACGTGTCGCTGACCGTTCGAGCCGGGGAGTTCGTCAGTCTGCTCGGACCATCCGGGTGCGGCAAATCGACCGCCTTGCGCCTCATGGCCGGGCTGGGTGGTATATCCTCGGGCAACATCGACTGGCCGGCGTCGCGCATTACAAGTCGCGGCCGGCCGGACGGCGACATTTCCTTCGTTTTCCAGGAGCCGACGCTGTTGCCCTGGCGCACCGTGGCCGAGAATGTCTATCTGCCGCTTCAGTTGCAGGGCATCTCGCGCAAGGAGGCGCAGTCCCGGATCGAGGAGGCTCTGTCTACCGTTTTCCTGGCCGACTTCGCCAAGTCCTATCCGCGTGAATTGTCCGGCGGCATGAAGATGCGCGTGTCGATCGCCCGCGCGCTGGTGACCCGCCCCAAGCTGCTTTTGATGGACGAACCCTTTGCGGCGCTCGATGAGATCACCCGGCAGAAGCTCAACGATGAAGTCCTGGAGCTCTGGAAGTCGAATGGCTTGGCGGTGGTCTTCGTCACCCATTCCGTCTTTGAGTCTGCCTACCTTTCCTCGCGCATCGTCGTGATGAAAGCCCGGCCTGGGCGTATCCACGAGGATTTCCCGGTCAACGTCGGCATAGAACGTGACGCCGATTTTCGAACCTCGGAATCCTATCGTCTCGCCTGCGAGAGAGTTTCTCATTCATTGGCAGCCGCCATGGGCAACGAAGGGGCGCACTGATGGAAAACGGCGAACGCAGCGCGCAGATGGATCGGCTGATCCGCATATGCATTCCGCTCGGTGTCATCCTGGCGCTGCTGCTGGTCTGGTATCTGATCGTCCACGTCGAGAATATTCCGCCTTACATACTGCCCGATCCGATTACCGTCGCCATCGCGCTCGTCAAGGACTGGCCAACCCTTTGGCCGGCCTTTCTGGTCACCACCAAGATCACTTTCATGTCGCTGGGGTTGGCGCTGCTTGGCGGAACGGTATTTGCCGTTCTCCTGGTACAGGCCCGCTGGCTCGAGCTGATCTTCTACCCGATTGCCGTCGTTTTGCAGGTAACGCCTATCGTCGCCATCGCGCCGCTGATCATCATCTACGCCCCAACGACACAAGCGGCGCTGTTGATCTGTGCCTACCTGGTGGCCTTCTTCCCGATCCTCTCGAACCTGGTGCAGGGACTGAAGAGCGTCGACCATAACCATCTCAATCTGTTCGAGCTTTATGGCGCCAATCGCTTTCAGACGCTCTGGCATCTGAAGCTGCCGACGGCGCTGCCCTATTTCATGACCGGTCTCAAGATCGGCGGTGGCCTGTCGCTGATCGCCGCCGTCGTCGCCGAGTTCTCCGCCGGTTCGAGCGGCGCGGGATCGGGGCTCGCCTTCCGTATTCTCGAAGCGCAATTCCGACTGAACATTCCCAGGCTTTTTGCGGCGCTCATCATGTTGTCGGTGCTTGGGATCGCGATCTTCGCGCTCACGTCCTTCCTGTCATGGCTTTTGCTTCACCGCTGGCACGAAAGCAGTTTGAAAAGAGAAAACTGATGTCCGCCGATTTTGTTGCACTGCCAGATGTTTCCCGGTTCGCCCTGACCAACGCGACGCTGCCGACGGCGCTGCTTTCCAAGCCGCTGTCCGGGCCGATGCGGGAAGGATTGATCTCGGCGCATGTCATCATCGACGCCGAGCGCATCGCCGCCATTCTGCCCGCCGAGACAGCGCTCCCCTACGACATCGAGAAAGTCGACCTCGACGGCGGGCTCGTCTGGCCCTGTTTCACCGACATGCACACCCATCTCGACAAGGGGCACATCTGGGAACGCCGGCCCAATCCGGACGGCAGCTTCGCCGGCGCGCTGGAAGCCGTGGGCTCCGACCGCATCGCCAACTGGTCGGCCGAGGATGTGACGGCACGCATGGATTTCTCGCTGCGCACCGCCTACGCCCACGGCACGCAGTTGATCCGCACCCATCTCGACAGCCTGGCACCCCAGCATCGCATTTCCTTCGACGTGTTCAAGGCCATGCGCGAGCGCTGGCGTGGCCGCATCGAACTGCAGGCCGTAGCGCTCTTTCCGCTGGAACTGATGGAGGACGCCACCTACCTGGCCGACCTCGTGCAGGTAGTTGGCGAAGCCGGGGGTGTTCTGGGTGGAGTCACCTTTCTGCACCCCAAGATCGAGACGCAACTCGATCTGCTGTTCGAGACCGCCGCCAAGGCAGGCTTGGACATCGACCTGCATGTCGACGAGACCGAAGACCGGCAGGTCCTGACGCTGGCCTCGATTGCCAGCGCCAAGTTGCACCATGGCTTCAAGGGGGCGGTGAACGTCGGCCATTGCTGCTCGCTCGCCCGTCAGGACGAAGACACAGTGAGCCGCGTGATCGATCTGGTCGCCAAGGCCGATCTGTCCGTCGTCTCGCTGCCCATGTGCAACATGTACCTTCAGGACCGCCATGCTGGCCGCACGCCCCGCTGGCGCGGTGTGACATTGCTGAAGGAGCTGACTGCTGCTGGCGTTCGCACGGCAGTGTCATCTGACAACACCCGCGATCCGTTCTATGCCTATGGCGATCTCGATCCGGTGGAGGTGTTCCGCGAAGCGGTGCGCATCCTGCATCTCGACCATCCGCTGGGCGATGCTCCAGCTGTGATCACCCGTTCCCCCGCAGAGATACTCGGCCGGCCGGAGCTGGGCTGCCTAGCCGAAGGCGGCCGCGCCGATCTCGTGCTGTTTTCCGCCCGGCGCTGGAGCGAATTCCTGTCGCGGCCGCAGTCCGACCGGGTGGTGCTGCGCAGCGGCCGGGCCATCGACCGCCACATGCCCGACTATCGTGAACTCGACAGCCTTCTGGGGGCCGATCATGCCTGATTATGATGCGATCAAGACCGCGCTCGAAGGGATCGCCATCGAGGACAATCCGCGTCTCGTGCAGATGAAGAGCCGGGATTTCTATTGGTACTCCCCCGTGCTGAAGAGCCAGCTCGACGGCGTCACTGGCGATCTCGTCGTCTCGCCGAAAAGCGAGGAAGAGGTCATCCGCGTTCTGAAGGTCGCCTATGCCCATGGCGTTCCGGTGACCGCGCGCGGTACCGGCACGGGCAACTATGGCCAGGCCATGCCGCTCTCCGGCGGCATCGTGCTCAGCATGGCCAACATGAACCGGGTCAAGGAAATTCACGTCGGCCGGGTCGTCTGCGAATCCGGCATCGTGATGGCCAAGCTCGATGAGGAATGCCGGGCTCAATCCGGGCAGGAACTGCGCTTTCACCCGTCCACCCACAAGACGGCGACCGTCGGCGGCTTCGTCGCCGGCGGCTCCGGTGGTGTCGGCTCCATCACCTGGGGCGGCCTGCGCGATTTCGGTAATATCCTGCGGCTGCGCATCGTCACCATGGAAGCCGAGCCAAGGGTGCTGGAACTGACCGGGCTCGACCTGCACAAGGTCGCCCATGCCTACGGCACCAACGGCATCATCACCGAGGTGGAGATGCCGCTCGCCCCTGCCTATGACTGGGTCGACGCCCTCGTCGGCTTCGATGACTTCCTCGAAGCCGCGAAATTCGCCGACCTCTTGGCGCGGCAGAACGGCATCCTGCTGAAGGAGCTGGCGGTCATTGCCGCACCGACGCCGCATCTCTATTTCAGCCGCCACAAGAAATGGCTGCGTGAGGGACAGTCGGTGGTCGCCTTGATGGTCGCGCCGATGTCGGTCGCCGCCTTCGCCGCCTTCTGCGCTATGCGCAAGGCCGAAGTGATGTTCCGCGCCGATCTCGAAGCCGACCTCAAGGGCGTGCCGGAAATCTACGAGCTCTGCTGGAACCACACGACGCTCCGGGCAATCAAGGTCGAACCGAGCTTCACCTACCTTCAGGTCCAGTACGCCAGTCCGGATCATCTCGCCAAGGTGGCGCGCACCGTGGAACTGTTCGGTGACGAGGTCATCGGACATCTCGAATTCATCAAGTTCGACGGTGAGATCCAGTGCGCCGGCTTGCCGCTGGTGCGCTACACGACCGAGGAAAGGCTCGAGGAAATCATCCGGCTCCACGAGGACAACGGCTGCCCGATCTTCAATCCGCATCGCTACACGCTGGAAGAAGGCGGCATGAAGCGGACGGACACGGTGCAGCTCGCCTTCAAGCACGAGACCGACCCCAAGGGGTTGCTCAATCCGGGCAAGATGATCGCCTGGGAAAACCCCGACTTCGACTTCAATTCCGGGCGCCCCTTCCTCTTTCCCGGTCTTGCCGAACTGGAAGCGGGCCAATGAAAGTCCTGCTCCTGTTCTCCCATCCGGTGGAGTCGAGCTTTGGCGCCGCCGTGCATGAGACGGCCCGCGCGGCGCTGATCGCTGCCGGCCACGACGTCGATGACTGCGATCTCTATGCCGAGGGGTTCGATCCGGTGATGTCGCGCCAGGACCGGCTGACCTATCACAACCACCCTGAGAACATGGAACTGGTCGCCGATTATTGCCGTCGGCTCGACAGGGCCGAGGCGCTGGTCATCGTCACGCCGATCTGGAACTACGGCTTTCCGGCCATCCTGAAAGGCTATTTCGATCGGGTCTGGCTGCCGGGCGTCTCCTTCGACCTCATCGACGGCAAGCTGAAGTCGAGGTTGCACCACATCCGAAAGGTGGCGGCCTGCCTCACTTACGGCGGCACGGCGCTACGCACCTTTCTCGCCGGCGATCCGCCGGGGAAGATCGTCAAGCGGGTCATCCGGGCGCAGATCCATCCACGCGGCAGCTGCCGTCTGCTGCCGCTTTACGACATGAACAATAACACGCAGGAGACCCGCGCCCGCTACCTCGAAACCGTGGCGCGAGCGATGGCAGCGCTTTGACCGCAATCCGGTCAATCCCAAGGGAGGGGAGCATCCGATGAAGACAGCGCACAACCCTCCGAGCGTGGCCCGGCCGTTCGGCGCCTACAGCCACGGTTTGTCGTTGCCCGCAACCGGGCGGTTGCTCGTGACGTCCGGTCAGCTCGCAATCACGCCCGATGGCGCCATTCCCGACGACATCGAAGGACAGGCGGTTCTCTGTTTCGAGGCAATCAAGGCCATCCTGGCCGACGCCGGCATGGATTTTGGCGATGTCATCCGCATCAACGGCTTCGTCACCCGGCGTGAAGATTTCCCGGCCTATATGGCGGTGCGCGACCGCTACACACGCGCGCCTTTCCCCGTGTCGACGCTGGTGATCGTCTCTGGCTTCACTCGCCCGGATTTTCGGGTCGAAGTCGAGGTGACGGCGCTCAAGTGTATCTAGCAGAAGAGTTTGCATGGGAGGAGATGCGCGGGTGAGCTAGGTCGGGTTCCTCTCTTTATGAAAATACGACATAGGGCAATTTGGGCTGATCCGGGGGGGCGCCACCAACGGATTGCTGCGCTAGCAGCGTTTCACTATTGTGCCGGACGCTCGAGCGTGGCCAGATGCTGCGCAAGGCGGGTTGAAGACCATCGCAAAGACGCGGAAAGGAGCCGGGGCAGTCTTGGTGCTGATCCCGGCTTTTCAGTACGCGGTTCGCCGTCACTTTCGGATCTGACTAAGCGAAAGAGTGGCAGAAGGGCAGGCCTACCTGCAATGCAGCCCCAGCGAGACGCATGAAAAGATGTCCGATCGACATGAGGTTTCCTTCCATTAAGAAAATTTTAGTGTGAAGCGGGTGTGGCCGATTCAGACGGGAAGGCCGTGAAGGCGATTACCACCGCCACGACGCCGCATCCTGCGATGACGAAAGCAAGTGGCAACGCTGTTCCGTTGGCCAGCGATCCGACCACGCCACTTGCAGCGGCGGCTCCCAAGAACTGGATAGCGCCAATCATGGCTGCTGCGGTGCCTGCGATAGCGCCGAACGAAGCCATGGCCCGCACGCTCAGCACGGGCATAACCATACCGGCCGGCGCCACCACGAAGAACAGTAGAATACTGTGCGACAGGAGGCTGGACTGCCCTTCCAGCTCCATCATCACCAGCGCGATGCCACTGATCATGAGAACGAGGGTTGCGGCGCGGGCAACAGTGTAGGGTCCAAACCGCCGTGTTGCCGGAGCGCTTAGTTGGTTTGCGATCACGAGACCGACAGCATTCAAGGCGAACAGGAGGCTGTATTGCGTCGGCGACAGACCGTCGATGGAGATGAAAACGAAAGCCGAACCGGAGATGTAGGCGAAGAATCCAGCCTGCGCGACAGCGGAGACCATGACGAATGGCACAAACTGGCGGCTACCGAGCAAGTTGACATAGTGGCGGACGGCGTGGCCGGGACGACTGGCCTTTCGAAGCTCGACCATTCGGGTCTCAGGCAGCGCAAATGCTACAAAAAGGATCAAGGCGAGGCCGATGACCGCAAGCACCATGAAGATCGCTCTCCAGCCCGCAATAGCGAGAATCGCACTCCCAGCAAGCGGTGCCAAGACGGGCGACACACCAAGCACCATCAGCACGAGGGCCATCATCCGCCCCGCTACGTGCCCAGTATAGAGATCCCTGATGACGGCCATTGCGATGACCATGCCGATTGACCCGCCGAGACCTTCCATCGCGCGAAACAGGATTAGGGTCTCGACAGAACCTGCGAGCGCGCAGCCCAAAGATCCCAAGGCAAAAAGACCAAGACCGACATAGGTCAAGGGCTTTCGTCCGAAGCGATCCGACAACGGACCATAGAAGAGTTGCCCGAATGTGAGGCCGGCGAAGAAAGCCATGAGGCTGTACTGAATGGTCCCTTCGCTTGTCCCGAGATGGGTAACCATTTCCGGCAATCCGGGGAGGTACATGTCGATAGCCAGCGGGCCGAGTGCGCTCAAGCAGCCCAGAGCCAGCGCGATGATCGGAGACGGTTTTTCAATTGTCATTGTTTGGATCTTGCCTTCGTCATGAAGCCGATGGATAAGGAACCATCGGGTTCCCTAATATTAGGAAACCCATTGGTTCCATTTTGTCAAGTTGCGAGACGGTGATGACGGTATGACCGAGGTGAAGCGGACGCCGGGAAGGCCAAAGACACTTTCTGATGACGAGCGGCGCAAGCGCATCCTGGATGCTGCCGGCGACCTGTTCATCGAAGAGGGCTATGAGGCGACCGACATGAAGCGCATCGCGGAACGCTGTGGCATGTCAAAAAAGACGCTGTATCTGGTCTTCCAGAACAAGGAGGATCTCTTTGCCACGCTGGTGTGTGATCCGCAGGCCAATTTCTACGCGCCCGTCGTCGATCAGACAGGAGAGTCGGAGGAAGCTAAGCTTGTGGAAATCCTTGTCCGCCTGGCCGCATGGGTGCTGGCTCCCCGCCAGATCGGTCTTACTAGGCTGATCATCGCGGAGGCGTTCAAGACCCCGGAATTGGCGGCACGCTTTCGAGAGCAGGCTATCGAAATTGGCCGGCGCTCGATAATCACCGGGCTAAAGTCTCTGAGCGATGCGACCCGGAATCAGGAACAGTTGGAGCGGCTTGCCTCAATTTTCTTCGGCGCCGCCGTTGCTGACTTGCAGCTACGGGCATTGGCAGGTGAAAACATCGACAACGCCCGGCAGGAGGATCGGCTCCGCCAGAATATCAAGCTTGTGGTCGAAAGAGTCTTGCGTCCAGAAAGCGCAAGTTAAGATCGCACCAAGTAAAAAGTGCAGCTCAACGACTGACGCCCTCTTCTGCACTGGTCACGCCACCGCCATCGGCCGGAAGCCCTGGGTGTACGGCTTGAAGCTGCCCGGCTGAAGCACAGGAACATAAAGCTCGTAGGTCGCAAGGCTCGTCCCGAAGCCGACGCGCATGCCAACCTCCGGATCGATCTCGAACGAGACCGTGGCGTTGCCGGTCAGACTGAGCCCGCCGACAGCCTTGACAGAGGATGTGATGTCTTTTCCGTCGGCACCCTTCCAGATGTTCGACTGCTTGCCTCGCTTCCTGATGTCCAGAACGTCGATCATCCGCTGCTCTGCGACCTCCATGGGCTTGGCGATCTCGGCGTCGGTGAAAGAGGGGCGCTTATTCCGCTCTTCGGCAACCAGGTCGATCTTTGGAATGTCCGATGCTTTGAGGTAGCCCAGCCGAACTGCGTGTTTGAACACCGACCGCATCGTGACGGCTTCTCGGCGCAGCGTGCTCAGCGTCGCTTCGATATGCTGGGCAGGGCGGATCACCCGGCGTCCCTTACGCTCGTAGGCGATATGCGCCTATTTTGCCCCAGGACCGCTCGTCCAGTAGCTTCTTCGCCATTCCATGTAGCTGTGAAGCGTCGGAACGCTGATGGCGGTTATGGGGCTTCTACCGAAGAAGGGGACCATATAGCGATCAAGCACGCCTCGATCGGCTGCGACCTTGGAAAGCTTTGACGGATTGCTCCCGGCTTCCAGTTGGGCGCTTTCGAGATATTGACGCGCGACCTTGTCGAAGGATGTCCTTCCCGGAAGCTCTCCTCGTTCCGCGCTCCAGAGGGCTCGTTGGTATTCGTACTCGGCGTTCCGCTTGGCTTCTTCCTCGTTGGAGGTCTTGAGGCAAATGCGTTTCTGCCCTTGTCCCGGTATGGAGAATCGAACCCAGAGGCTCGGGCTATCCACTCGGGAAAATACGACATAGGGCAGTTTGGGCTGATCCATGGGTCGCCACCAGCGAGTTACTGTGCTGCGTCGGTGTGCTAGGTCCGTGCTAATAGCACGCTGCACGCTACCGCTAACTTATTGAAAAATAATAAGCAGGAGAACCTCGTGCTAACAACGTGCTAGCCCGTTTTGACCGGGAAAGCCTTGGTTTTCTCTGGGAAACGTCAGCTATTTCAAGGGGATAATGGTGCTGTGAGAGAGGATTGAACTCTCGACCTCTCCCTTACCAATTACGGCGTCCCTAAAAAATCATCAGCAAAATCAGTGCATCAGACAGCCTGTGCTAGCCGCGTGCTAGTCTGGATTCCCATCGAAGGCAAAAGTATTGTTTGAGTAGATTGCGTTGTGCGTTCGACGGAAATATTCCGAAGTCGTGGCGAAATACGTTGCGGTAGGAAAGTTGTCGGCGTTGAAGTTGGCGTTGTTGGCGGTTTAGGTTGCGAGTTTGGAAAACGGCTGTAGATGGGACGGGAGTTGTCCACATGGAGGTCCCGACAAATGAGCATCCTGAAGAGCCTGAAGCTGACCAATGCCAAGCCCGTCCGCACGAGCGACAATCCCGTCGAACGTGCCCGTGACAAGGTGATTTCGGCACTCGTCGAGCAGAAGGCCATGGCTGAAGCCAAGATCGCCGGTCAGCATTTCGCACCGACGCATAAGGTCTGGCGAAAAGGAACCGATGGTCAGCGGGTTCAGGTCGAAGCGCCCAAGCGTCTGCGTGCTGGTTGGTTCACGGATGCCAGTGGTCAGTTCTTTTTCGGTCTCCGCTATGCGGGCAAGACCATCGAGTTCGCCAAGGACAAGAATGCGGTGACGATCGGCGAATTCGCGAACCTTCCCGGCATCATCGACAAGCTGATCGAGGCTGTTCGAACTGGTGAACTCGACGACCAACTCGCCCTTGCCTCGGCTGAACGTGGCCTGATGCTTCGCAAGGCTGGCTGAGCCCAAGCGTAGCCTCCTATGTAAAGAGCAGGGACAGCTTCTGTGCTGCTCCCAACTCTTTCCGGGCTCATCTCATTACATTGGTGCTAATCCGAGCTGCACGCTGAGTAGCGAATACAAGCACTCTACGCAGGCGTAGCCAAACTTCCCTCGAACGGTGTTTCTTCTGTAGACACCCCTATAATTTGCGCAAGTCGTTCGTGCCGAAGTCGTCGTTGCCGCAAATTATTAACTGCTTCCCGAGCCGCCAAAGCGTAGTCACCAGGAAGGTTGCGCCCGAAATCTTCCAATTTTTCACGAACAATATCAACGCCTAATCTCTCCAGAGCGTCAATATTCCAAACTATGACCACCATGAGTGTAAATGAATTTGATTTGCTCCACCAAGGAACATCAGAAAGATTCAGAGATTGAAAAAATCTTGCAGCTCTCTGAAGAACGATAAGCAGCCGATCTCGCGTGGGGACAATATCCTCAGACAAGTCGAGAAGTTCCTTTGTTTTGTCATTCCTTGCAAAATATCCAAATCGGATTGTAGACACCAGATTCAAAACCCACATCAAATGGACCATGCGAGAATTTTCGTAGCCGGTGAATATTCGTCCGCCTGAGACAAGTTCTGTAATCGCGGAGACATCATACGTTTTTGCCCAAGACAAAAATTCTGGTGGTAAGTTGGGGTCTTGTGAAAGGTTAGTGTCATCATCATCTGTGTCGACGGAGAAAAATCCGCAAATATATTTCGATATTAACATAAGATCGACGCTAGAATATTCGGTCGCCATTTTCTCAATAGTTGACAAAGAATAGAATGTCCTGTTCAGACGCTTGAATACGTCTATGACAGATGGGTCTGTAGCCTTCATTTCTAAATCGATGACTGGAATTTGGTATTTCAAGAATTCTTCTTTATCAACAAGGTCCATTTCCGAGAATTTTCGTCCTGATGCGGAAAATAAATCCGTCACGAATTCCATGATTGCATTCATGCGTTGCTGACCATCTACAACACACGACTGTGATGTCATGCTCTCAACGTCAATATCGCCGCGGGCAATGAAAATTTGAGGGAATGGGTATCCCTTTAGGATGGTATCTATAAAATCTCTCTTGTGGAGGTCTCTCCAGACAAGATTCCTCTGAAAATATGGACTTAGAATGAGCCTGCCTGAACGGACATCATTGACAAGATCAATTAGATCCCTCGATCGAACCTGGTATTTTATCATACCTTGCCTCCATTAAACTTCTCGGTCGGAGCGATCTGTTTAACGGTAAACGACGCTTCCGTATCATAGATAGCAAAGGTAATTTTGGAGAAATGGTCTCGAAACTGGTATGAAAGCGAATGAGAAAGAGAACTAAGTAAGGTTTTCAGTCTAGTTCTCGGCATCAGGTCTGGCCTGATGATGCCTTTCTTGTAAGCGTAATCCCGAAACGTTTCGTATGCGTTATGAGGAGAACTCGGAAATAGTGTGCGGTTATAAAAATTATGCGTCATCTGTCGAGCTTCAGATATAGCCCTAACGTACATTAATTGATCAATTAACGCCACGTCGAGGTCAGAATCCCCAGGTAAAAAATCCCGGTCGGCAGTGTAACTGCGTCCCCAATAGGCTGATCCACAGACGCGTATCATTGATAGGGGGAGACCAAGACTTTCTGCAATGCGATCCTTAACTTCCAAATACAATTCTTTTTTGTCCGAGAAATACTTCGCTTTATCCGTAAGGAATTCCTGTCTCGCGAGAAGATGGATGTCTTGGGGCATATGGCGATTACCAGACTGACGAATCGCGTCACGCGAAACGTTCGCGGGATACGGCGAGCGGTAGAGTGGCACGCCTCTCGTAGGTTGTGAAGTTTATTGCTCTCTTTTGCCCTAGCGTATCGAAATTTAGTGGCGTTAACCCGTAGTACCTTGAAATACGTAAAAACTCGGGGTTTGTTCGAGTGCATGAGTTTAAGGGCGTGCTTCGATCGCGGATTGGACTCATGTGTGATGCCTGGACAGCGGCGATTGTAATAGGTCGTGCTAACGGACGGAAAGCGACAGGCTACTTTCGCACGAGTAAGCCAAAGCGTCCCAATAGGCTGTCAGCCAGAAGGTTCCGTGTAGAGCCATTCCGATGGTTGCATTGATGACTAGCACCGTCGCCAAGGCCATGATGGCCTTCCAGAATAGGCCAGGGCTGAGCGCGTTATTTGCTGCTGCCGAGCGATCCTGATCGCCTGCTGACTCCGTTTGCACATGGTCGATCTTTCGTTCTCCAGCCATCCTTTGCGGCATGGCTGCTGTCACGCGCTGAGGTTTCGAAAGCGAAATGCTGGACATGCAATCCCTCCCCAAAAAGCTGCTGACCGGCTCTTCACGGGAATCAATCAGAGGCGTATAATCACCATATTAACGAGCTGTTAAGTGTGTGTATAGGCCTATGATTGACGAGGGCATGGAGCAGCAGCCCAGGAAGCTGAGCGGCGTAGCTGAGGTAGCGAGGGGGATTGCCCTATGGCGAGAGTGCAGAGGATTGACCATCGAGCAGTTGGCCCAGGAATCCGGTCTGCCATCTACCTTGATATCGGCCATCGAAGCGGGGCAACACGATCCGGACATTGACCTTCTAGATCGATTGGCGCGAGTCCTTCGAATCCGGTTGATCGATCTGTTGATACTGCCTAGTCAAAAATAATAGGTCCAGAGTCCGTGGATAAAAGCGCCGACCTATGATGCTTATACGCTCATGAATGGTCGTGAGCTCGTTGCCTGGAATATGCGCCGCCTGAGGGTCGCAAAAGATATCTCTCAAGAACGCCTAGCCAATGAAGCCGGCGTTGACCGAACTTATGTCAGCCGGCTTGAGCGCATGTTGGAAAACCCGTCGATCGGCATCCTTGAAAAGATCGCCAATGCTCTCGCCGCTCACGTATCAGAACTGCTGCGCGAGCCGGTTGCCGGTGAAAAGCTGACGCAGTTGAAGGCAGGCCGAAAACCGAAAGTTTAGGCCGGACATCCGATTGATCCCCTTAGGGGGAAACAAGAGTTCGTTCGTGAGAAAATACTGTATCGAAGCCTAGCCAACAGTACCTTGAGCTACGAGAGGCCCATCATAGTACTTAGGCGTACAGCTGCCTCGTCAGACGGGACGTGGGCAAGAATTTCTACCGAGCGAACTCCGCAGGCTCCTAAAATCTCGTAAAGATAATAACCACTTGGGTCAAAGTCGTCCTCGGTAACAAATTCCAACATCTTGTCGCTCAAAACAGATAGGCATAAGGATCGATCGGAATCTAGCTTCGCGCTGAAGTAGAGATGAGCCATAGTGCGACCTCGTTGCGGAGAGAATCATGGCTTCCGATAAGACGCATCGGTTGGTTAACACACCGAAAATGAATCTAGGCCAACTCGCTGAGTACATGTGCGCTTCAGATCGCAAGCGTCGAACGATAATTCGCGACTGTAAATATCGACCTTTGGCGCGTATCGTACAGCATAGCGACGCAAAAATAAGTATATCAAGTGCCTATGCAAATGGAATTGCTAACAAAGAGCACCTTCTTCAAGAGGCGTCGCGCATACGAGCAAAAATTGCGGATACAGATTTCGAAGCGGATGAAAATGAACATAACGCCGATTATATAGAGCGCTTTTCATCAGTGGTGGCATCTGTGGTTCTTCCCCCTGGAGAGCTGTTGGCTGCTGGACCCGCGTTAAAGCTCGGGACGCACGGCGTAGATATAACAGCTGATCTTGCGTTTCGGCTCCGGAGGGTAACCAGGACGAATAAGATTAAAGTTGGCGCTTCAATGCTTCGATATGCAAAGGGCAAGCCAACAAAGCCAGATGTTTGTATAATGCAAGCTTCTCTTTTGTTTGGAATCCTCAACCTGCCCGGATTCTTGCCGGAAAGCGCTGCCGAGTCAGATCGGGGCCTTTGCTTGGTGATCGACGCATTCGCTGGAATCGCCCACGTTGGCGCAGGCGATGCAGTCCGCAAATTCGCGAATGCTGAGGCCGCTTGCGAAATGATATCGAACGCTTGGGAATCGATCCAACCACCAACGGGTGCTGTTTTTTAGCGCGTACGAGTGAAGTCTGGGTCTCACAATTATCAAGAAATCTTTGCTTTTGCGCTCGTCCCGCTGGATGGAGTCCCGACAGGTCCTATCGAGTCGACTGCTGGATAAGAGCGGAGAAACGTATCTATCTCCGACAGAGCGCGGCGTAATGTGATCCTGTCTACAACCTCTTGGTCTTTTGGACGTGCGCGGATTTCCGCTCTTAGTGCGCCGTCTAGGGTCAAGAGGACGTCGCTTGAAACGTGCCGCTTCCTCGCCCGCATCGAGGTGAGATAGCTGCGGGATTTACCCATTAGCCGTTCGGAGAATTCCGCTTTCGTGCCGATCAAGCCAGCACCGTGTAGCTGTTGGTAGATTTGTTCGAGAAGGTCGAGGCCTGACATGATGCTGCTCCCGTTGCCGCAATGGTATTTAGCGCGGCAGGGCCGATTTCTGCCTAGGCAGCGAAACGTCACAAAATTCAGATTCTCTGACGTTTCCGGCTTTTCCAACTCTAACCCATTGGCCCTGCATAGCAATTCGGGACGGGCAGTTTTCGGTAGCGATGCCGAGCATATGGAAACATCATAAAAGCTGAGCAATTGCAGCATTTTATGAGGTTTCTATGCGCCAAGCTCGAGTGTTGACCGAACCCGAACTCAAGCGGCTCTTGGCCGTCGTTGCGCAGTCCCGACATGCCGAGCGCAACCGGTTGGCCTTCATGCTGTCCCATCTCGTCGGACTCCGCGTCGGTGAGATCGCCGGTCTATTGATCGGCGACATCCTGGAGGCCGATGGCACGATCAGGGAACGACTGGTTGTTCGATCCGATATCGCCAAGGGCGGTCACGAACGGGTGGTCTTCCTGAGCGATCGGCTGCGACATGAGATCGAGCGGTTTCGCCGATCAGGGGATGAAGCCAAGAAGCGGAAAACTAACTCGCCGCTGCTGGTGACGCAGAAGAAGACGGCGTTTTCGCCGAACACGCTCTGCCAGCTGATGAACCGGATGTATGTGGCTGCTGGCCTGGATGGCGCGACTTCTCACAGCGGCCGACGCTGGTTCATTACCAAGCTCGCCAACTCGGGTGTCGGCACGAAGGTCATCATGACCTTGGCCGGTCACAAGCACATGACCACGACACAGCGGTACATCGACGTGAGGGACGACATGCTGAAAGCGGCAGTCGAGCTTCTTTAGTGACGGCTGCTGGGACGCGAAAAGGCGATGGTCGCGCTATGCAACCACCGCCATTTTGGAACGTCTAGCCCTTGCCAGGGATCACTCTGCAGCAGTCTTGACCAGCTCTGAGAGCTCCTGTGCCATCTCTCCAGCCTTCTCGGTCATCTTGTCCAAGAAGGCGTTGTCCGTCGAGATGTAGGCGAGTACCACGCGAAGAGGATCGGCCGTCGGCTCGATTCCAACCTCTGGTGAAGCCATCATAGCAGCCGCTTGTGGCGACCAGAGCTGCAGGCGATGGTATCCCAGGATGATCAGGAAGTACTGGTCCGTCTCCAGACTCTGAAGAGGCTGACTGCCGAACTTTTCCGCGAGCTCAGCGCCAAGCGAATATAGAACGTCCAAGCAGTGATCGATTTCGTTAAAGAAATCTTCGAAATTATTCATTTTTAAAATCCATTCTCAATGCGAAGCGAAATTACTTCTGAAAACAAAAGCTCGCCCCCGTCGAATCGACGGCCAAGCAAAACGGCTATGTGGGGGTGGAATCTTTCGGGGTTGCTTTCGTTATCCCGACAATAGGTGCGGGCATTCTCTGGCGTCCATATCTTTTTGACTCGATCTGCATTTTTATTGAAATTTGTTCTTGGAACAGACCGGCTCTTGGACTGTTAACTGTAAAACGGTTGGTTTCGCCGGATTTCTTGCCGTTCTAAACTGGCGCGAACGTCGGGCTAAGCCATCAATCGAGACGCGACCGCTCATGTGGCAGGAGCATCGATCTTGTTAACTGGGTCCGTGACATGCTGGCCTGAAGGCAACCCAATGGGTAATTCTGCTGATGGGCTAGCCGCATAAATAGCTTGTCGATGGCGTTCATCCTCTGAGGCCGTCGACGGTAAGATCGGTAGGCTCCCCAGCGGAGCCTACCGGACATCGATATTCCCGCTGCAAACGGGCCGATGCCGGAAGCTCTCTTGCCGTTGCCTGAACTGGATTTTGTGTGTCGCCTGCTTCCGCACACATCGGTCCCGGATGTTTGCAGCATCCGGGGCCACCAATTGAGGAAGCGGAAATGACGAAAACGAACGAGCCCCCTGAGATCTGGTACTTTTGGGATCAGGAGGTAAAGGCTCGACCAGCCGAGATATCGAAGTTCCAAGCCGAGCTGATGAAGACGAGCTTCACTTGGGCGGAAAAGCAAAAAATCCCCGGACTGACCATTGGCTTTGCTCAACAGCGGGCAGCTCTGAAAATAGCTGGCGACACCAGCGTTCAAGCGCGGCTCAATATATGCGGCGACTTGGATGTCAACGGCAACATGCATGAGTGCGGCGTGGTTTTTTGCCCGCGCTGCCTGCTGCTGCGACGTAGGAGGCAAACGGCAGAAAATCTTAGGCTGTTTGCTTATCAGGGCAATGAGAAGCTGGCCTTTATGACTGTGCTGGTGAAGGTGCTTCCGGAACTCACGGACGCCGTAGAAATCCAAAAGAAATTTACCATGACGATCCGAAACGCCATCATGGCTAAGAGGAGCGCTGACCCCGCATGGAATGAGGTGAGCGTCAAAGGCTATTGGGAATTCGATCACCTGCTTGACACTGACGAACTCGGGCGAAACGCAAAAATCGCCTTGCCTCCACTGGGCTTCCCAGCGGTGCCCACAGGCAAGACATGTTGGCTGCTCCACTTCCACGCAATCGTCGGCCTCCGCGAGGTGTCCCGCGACGATTTCAAGGCGGTCATCCAAGGCAAAAACGCGCCGCATCCTTATCAGGTCGATGTTCAGCCTTTTGACACCAGCAAGGACGTGAAGTTGAATATTCGCAACATCACGCGCTACTCGATGAAATATCGCATTGAGGACGACTACAAGCGAACTGAGCCATTTGACCCGGAGTTTGAGTTTGATCGGCAGGCCAGAAGTCAGCGCAAGTGGTGGCCCAAGGAGGCCGTCGGCTCAGTGGCGAACTATCTGAGCCAACCCCGCCATGGATATCGATCGCAGCAGTTTTGGATCGGGCCAAAGAGCAAGTCGAAGAAGAAAACCGGCGTGAGAACCAAGGGGCGATGGGCATCGAGAACGAGCCAAGCCAAACCGGCTCCTTCGCCTGAGATCGCCGATATGATCGCAAAACTCAAAAAAATGGGGGCTGTCCATGTCGACGGGCAAGCCGAGAAAAAAGTGACTGATGAGCATCCTGTGAGTCTTCCTCAAACATGGGAGTTTGGAGAGGACTGACCAATGCTGTGATGTCTCGTGTTCTTTCTATGTTCTTGTTCCTGTCTATGTGTCTGTTTCTCTCTATGCCTAGGTCTTGTATTAAAAGTAATAAGAATACGCTACAAGATACTAACTAGCTCTAGGTGGGGGCGTCAAAGGAGCTGCCGGGTTGGTCGAGCGATTTCTCATGACGAAGAGCATCGGAGCGACGCGCACACACTGACGTTTGTTGAAAATCGTGCGGCATGCCCGTGTGGCCATCATGACCTCAAGAGCATAATCGCGGTGGTGGCTCTACAAAGTCGATCCGAAGCAGTGTGACTCACTGTTCGACGCTGGGGCGCTTTCGCCATCGCGCGCCACGGATTGTGCGTTGCTCTAGGTTGTAGCCTGCCCATTGGAGATCCTCTTCGACATAAGAGTCCTCGGCAATGAGATAGCGGACCGTCATGCTGTTGCCGTGCTGGACCAGATATTGCCGGTTTATAACGCGCGCCACCTCTAACGGTATGGTGTCATTGGTAAAATTAGCCGGTCCACCGGTTACAATGAAGACGCCGCAATGGCGGTCGAGCGTCAGCCACCAAGTCCTAAGCCCGTTGAAGAAAGAGCCGAAAACGGACTGCCTTCCTGGCTCGGAGATCAGGAGCGTCGGGTTAGTTGAGGTCCGTAGCGAGATAGGTGAACGGCAGACCATCACGTTGATCGCGTCAGCGTCCTCCGGGATTGCTGTGTCCATCGCTCCTGCGCGGAAGATTGCGTGAGCATGGTCGGTGGATGCGGCGATCCACTCGTGCATCTCGCGCTCTTCCTCGGAAAGGTCACCATCGAGCGCGCCATCGTTGAACCGGGTGGTTTGAGCCTCGATGAATCGCAACGTTTCAAGGTTCCTACGTTGGAGGTGGCGAGCAAAGCCGTGGATCGGTACCTTGTCGTGTTCGTTGAGTTTCGCGCCGTCTCGCCCAACGATTTTCTTCCAAGTCGGACTGTTGGAGAATGGCGTCTCAATCACGCGATTGATGGGACCCTCGATCGAGCCTGAGACACCTTCAGCGACGAAATCGTGCATTCCTTCTTCATACCCGATCCCATCGATTGATTTGCGATCGATGACCAAAATGTCGCCATGCCGTTCAAGGGTGCGAACCTTGTTCGGATCGTCCTGGCAGGCGAAGCGTCGCAGGTAAAATTGCGGGACATAGTGATGCCGCTTGGGCGTATCCGCTTTCATGGATGACCGTCTCACTCGATTTGTAACGCATCGCCTAGCAACGCGCTTCTGGCTAGGCAAAGCCCATCGTCTCCGCGTTTGCGACTATCTCGGCACATACCTCGTCGGGGTTCCGAGGCGAGAACATATGCTCGATAGCGTTTCGCCAAATAAGCGCATTGGTTGAGGCCGGGTCGTGACCGAGCCCATAAAATCTGGAATCTGGTTCGCTGTGGCGGTTATCCATGCACAGCACGCGAGTCGGGCTGAGCGGGAATGTCACCATCGCTTCGGGATGCATTAATCCGCGATGCGGGCCGATGGTATCGCCGACGAGGACTGGATTGTCCGAGGTGATGAAAACCGGCTGGTCACTGACAAGGACAGCCCACCGCATCTTCAGAAATATCTGAGCGATACCGCCCGCTTGCCCAATCCAAGAATTCCACGCTTGTTTCATGTCCTCCTCGGTGGCGTCGCGGTAACTGGGCCACGAGGTATGGTCCAATTCCACACGACGACCGCCGATAGTAACCGCGTCTGGAAGCGTGTCCTGTTCGGCAAAGAAGTCAGCAAATTGCTGGTGGGTAGATTTCCAAAACTCGAATTGTCGGGGCGTTCGTAACCATGACACTGCTGCAAGCAGGGCGACCATTTTGCGCAATGGTTCCCAGGAAAAATCGGGATAGTCGTTGCAGGCAGTCTTCCAAAGTGGGCTTCCGAAGAAATTTTCCAGATCCGCGAGCTTTTTTTCCTGCGTATCGTCGCGCAAGCCGTCAGCATCAAGCGGAGCGTAGAGGTGATGCTTAACTGCGACCTTATCGATGCGCTTCAGCTCTGGCTCGCCGTTATTTAGGCTCAACCGCCAAATGCGACGCCCGCTTTCGTCGGTCGCAAATGCCTTCAGATAGGACTGCGCTACCCAATGACAGCGCCTCGTAGTTTGCTTGGCCATAGACACACGGCAATTTGGTGTTCGGATCGCATCGGGCTCGCCCGGAAAAAGCGGCGCTTTGTGGCCAACAATGTTAAGGCCAAGTGAAGTCGCATCGTCCGATGTCGTCGAAGACAGCGTCGAAAGGACGGATCTTTTCAACCGCCATCGCGATGTCTCCATGCGGGTTAAATGCGCTTGTGAAAGCACACATCTCCACTTCCCATTTCCAACGATGAGCGCACCTAACTGTAGGCAGAAAATCGCGGTCACCTGACCCTAATACAAGAACTCCAGGCTCATCTTTATTGAGCAGAATGATCTCCGCAGCCTGAGTTGCGATCTCAGTATCGACTTCCTTTTCCTGACCCGAAAATGCCTTCTCGTAGGTCAGTACCTTGAAGCCTTGCTGTTCCGCTGATGTCCAAACGCTGTCGTTTTGAGGGGGCTTAGAGCCAACCAAGATGGCGTCCAGAATCTCGCGGCCATCTGCCATAAATGCGAGCAATGCCCCGAAATCCACGCGCCATGAAGGGTCTTGAGGGTCGCGCGAGTTGCCAGCTTCGCGCTGCACGCCCTTTCTCTTGGCAGAGAGTTTTTTGCCTTCGATAAACACGTTTGAATTATCAAGCATTATTAAGCACTTGGGCATTTTATGCTCCTGGCCTGACCTAACCTCTATCTCCTCAATATCGCTTGTTTGTTAAAACGCAAAGTGGTGGGAGCTCAGATTTTCGCGTGCTCGCCTGTGCCTTGCAGTTCCAACGGCGTGGACAAAGAAAAAGCCTGGGGTTGAACAGTTGATTGCGCCGGTTCTAGCTCCGCGTCGGAGGACGGCAATCACTTTGGGCCAACACGAGCTGAACGAACACGAAAGAACTCATCCTCGGTGTGTCCGCTTCGATCAGTCGAATGTGTCCTCAAGCTGTTTCCCGAGATCGTTCGGCTCGACACACGGGCAGGGCAGGTCGATCATTCGAACTGACGAACACCCTGCCAGTCTCTAAAAGCATGAGAGTTTGGAGGGGGCATGATCCATGCTATGAAGTCTCACGCTTTGTGTCTGTCTGTCTCTATGTGTTTGTGAATCAATGTTATTATGTGGGTTTATCTCTCTTGTGTAGGTCTTAAAAGTAATAAGAAAAGGCTACAAGATACTAACTAGCTCTGGGGTAGCCATTGGCCTTTGGGCTCCGCCACAAAGGGCGCTGACCGAGTGGGGTTCAGCACGGTGGCAAAAAACACCAACAACACGAGGCCGCCTCATGAGTTACTTGTGACGTCTATTTGCCACGCCGTTCGTCAATCAGCCGGTCGATCTCGGCCTCGGCACTTGCCGCAGAACTTTCGATCGCATCACGAAGCTCCGCAGTGACATCCATGAACGATTGATAGTTTGCCAACGCGACATGCGGGTTCGCTTTCGCCCGAAGACGCGCGACCTGCTTCCTCCATGAGGGAATGGGATCGACTTTGATGCGGAAAGGGTAGTTTGCCTTTAGCCACTCAATGTATCCCCAGACCGTTCCTCCCGACCATCCGTTGTCTTGAGCAAACGTCTTGCCGACATCCGTGAATGCGATAGTCCATGCTTGAGTGTCGATCACAGCCTGATCGCGGGAGACCTGAGCGCCAACGTAGACACCATTAGCGACAACCCCAAGGCAAGTGTCCTGGTAGTCGATCACACGATCCATATGGTCGGCGAGCACATGGACCATCTGTTTAGGATTGAAATCCAGCTCAGCGGCGAGTGCTCCGCAGCCCTTCTCAAAATCGCCGAAAGTCGCAGGCATATCGGGTCCGCGAGTGAAGTACTTCTTAGCTCGCTCCGGCAGCTTCTGAGCTGACCCCCAGTACAGCCCCCCAGGCGTGAAGCCCGCTAGAAAGCGACACGACGTGTCGAAGTACAATTCGGCTAATCCTTGTAGTATAGGTTCATGCTGAAGGCCTACATGATATAGATCATTTCGGTAGGTATGAAGAAAGTTAATCGTTCTGGCGAACTCATCGGACAAGAAGCCTTCGATCCTTGCGAATCTGACCTTTGAATCGAAAGACTTTCCGAGCGCCGCAGTGAGCTCCTCTTTACGGGTGTAGTCCCGTTCAACGTGACGAAAGGACTTGAGCCGCCCCGCCTGGTCCTTCGCGAATTGATGGAGGATCAGTTCGGTCGCGTTGTCCGTGAGCATCAGAGCAAAGCGGGCGTTGTGGACCTCGTTTTTTGAGAGGTGCTCAAGCGCGAGGTCCATCTGCTCTAGAACACCTGCCAGGAAGAGGATCATCGACGCTTTCCCTTAGCCGATCTCAAGCTAACCGTTAAGCTAACAGGTGTCATCTCGACAGGCATCCTTGTGATCTTCGAGGTTCGAATCTGTCGCGCCAGCTCAACTCTATGCCCTCGGCACGGTGTGTTGACCGCGCATGCTTGCCAACGAAGATCTACTTCAAGGCGCCTCTTGAAGGTAAGCTGTTTACGGGCGGACAAGATAATTGCTGTGCCGCCCGAAGCAATGACCACTTATAACGCGTTGCTGCCATTCATCGAACGAGTTCGCACGTCCGCTTCTGGCTGAATGCACATTTCGCGCAAACATCCGCGATGGGGCGCAAAGCGGCCGTCGATCTGGTGGCTGATACCGGGAAATCTGCGCAGTGACCTGATGGGAGAACAGAAACCGTCCGGCCAAACCCCATCCAACTCCTTTAGTCGAAGCTCCCCTCCAACTGCCTCGCCAAATCCTCCGGCACGACATCCGAATAGTACATCTCGATCATCCGAACGGACGTCCGCATGTTGATCGCCAACGTATAGACGTCCGTTCCCTTCCTGAGCTGCCGGGTCGCGTATGTGTGCCGGAAGCTGTACGCGGAACGAACCTGACCGAACACGTCGGTCTTGAGCTTGGCCGCTTCCAACAGGGCGTTGAGGCTTTTCTTGTAGGATTGCGCTCGTTCACCAGAGGCATTCATGAATACCGGCTCATCGTCTCTCGGCTCTCGTCCATGAACGGTTTTGAAGGCTTCCCAGAGATTGATGAAGCTCGCGAAGGCTTCGATATTCGGGACTAGCTGCTGCGGCTTTTTGCCCTTGCCATAGGCCAGGATGCGGATGCGTTGCTTGCTGATCGGCTTGGCACGCTCTTCCTTGAAGCCGACGATGTGACCCCAATCGAGATTGAACAGCTCGGTCGGTCGCATTCCGGTTTCGAGTGCGATGCCAATGAAGCAGTAGAGCACCATCCGCTCATAGCCGACGCGGCTGACGGAGGAGACGACGTCTTTGCCGTCAGCACCTTTCCAGGTGCTTGGTGATTGTTTGCCTCGTCCCTGGGGAACGAGAACGTCGGCCAGCCGCTGCTCCGCGACCTCCATCAGCTTGGCGATCTCGGCATCAGTGAAGGACGGACGTTTGTTTCGCTCTTCGGCAACCAGATCGATCTTGGGAATGTCGGATGCTTTGAGGTAGCCGAGCCGAACAGCGTGTTTGAACACCGACCGCATGGTGACGGCTTCTCGGCGCAGCGTGCTCAGCGTCGCCTCGATATGCTGAGCGGGGCGGATCACCCTGCGTCCCTTTCGCTCATAGGCGATATGCGCCTCTTTTGTCCCCGGACCGCTCGTCCAGTAGCTTCTTCGCCATTCCATGTAGCTGTGAAGCTTGGGAACGCTGATGGCTGTTATGGGGCTTCTACCGAAGAAGGGGACCATGTAGCGATCGAGCACGCCACGATCGGCCGTGACCTTGGACAGCTTGGACGGATTGCGTCCGGCCTCCAGTTGGGCACTTTCAAGATATTGGCGAGCGACCTTGTCGAAGGATGTCTTTCCGGGAAGCGTGCCTTGCTCGGCGCTCCAGAGGGCTCGTCGGTATTCGTACTCGGCGTTTCGCTTGGCTTCTTCCTCGTTGGAGGTCTTCAGGCAAACGCGTTTCTGCCCTTGTCCCGGTATGGAGAATCGAACCCAAAGGCTCGGGCTATCCACTCGGGAAAATACGACATAGGGCAGTTTGGGCTGATCCATGAGTCGCCACCAGCGAGTTACTGTGCTGCGTCGGTGTGCTAGGTCCGTGCTAACAGCACGCTGCACGCTACCGCTAACTTATTGAAAAATAATAAGCAGGACAACCTCGTGCTAACAGCGTGCTAGCCCGTTTTGACGGGGAAAGCCTTGGTTTTCTCTGGGAAAAGTCAGCTATTTCAAGGGATTAATGGTGCTGTGAGAGAGGATTGAACTCTCGACCTCTCCCTTACCAAGGGAGTGCTCTACCACTGAGCTACCACAGCGTCTTTTCCCGCCGAATGGCCTTGCGATCGATCGCCGGGGACGGGCGTTCTCCTGCCACAGTTCGTTTCACCGTGCAACCCCGTCGATGCGAAATTGAACGTCAAAAAAGCAGTGTGGCAAAGCCGCCCTTGCTCGAACCTGGAGAAAACCGGCTTTGTCGGCGAAATGCTCTGGAGGGAGAAATGGATAGGCGGACGGCGGGCAGAGGTCACTCGTCGCAGCTAGCCCGTGAGGTGTGATGTCGCCATCTTGCCGATCTTTGAGGCTGTGGTGCTTTTCGGCGGACCGACGTTAGAGCCGCTGGCCGTTGGCAGCGAAGAGGTGCACGTCGACAGGATCGAAGCCGAGGCGTGCCGGGGCTCCCAAAGCGACATCGCCCTGTCCGGTCAGCGCAGCCGTGATCTCGGTCGCCGCGTCGAGGCGAATACGGACAATCGTCTCGTTGCCTAGGCGCTCGACCAATGACACCTCGCCACCGATCGGACCGGCCTCGTCGAGTTTCAAATCGTGAGGCCGGATGCCCAGGGTGATTGTGTCTCCCGGCGCTATTCCTGGACGGTGGCCAACGGCGGTGGAGGCGAGCAGCGGGCTTGCGACACGCACAGCATCATCGCTCCCGGCTTCGGCTGTCACCTTGAGCAGGTTCATCTTCGGCGAACCGATGAAGCCGGCGACGAACAGGTTGGCCGGCCGATTGTAGAGTTCAAGCGGCGAGCCGACCTGCTGCACGATGCCGCCCTCCAGCACGACGATCTTGTCGGCCAGGGTCATTGCCTCGATCTGATCGTGCGTCACGTAGATCATCGTGGCGCCAAGGTCGTTATGCAGGCGCGCCAGTTCCATGCGCATGTCGACGCGCAGCGCCGCGTCGAGGTTGCTGAGCGGCTCGTCGAACAGGAATACGTCAGGCTCGCGCACGATGGCCCGGCCGATGGCGACGCGCTGCCGCTGACCGCCTGAGAGTTGGGCCGGCTTGCGCTCCAGCAGATGCTCCATCTGCAACACCCGCGCCGCCGCTCGGATCTTGGCGTCGCGTACCGCCTTCGGCGTGCCGGCGAGCTTCAGGCCGAAACCGACGTTGTCGTAGACGCTCATGTGCGGATAGAGCGCATAGGACTGGAAGACCATGGCAACGCCCCGGTCGCGCGGCTCGACGTCGTTGACGAGGCGTCCGCCGATTTCGAGGCGGCCGGATGTGGTCTCCTCAAGGCCGGCGATCATCCTGAGCAGCGTCGATTTGCCACAGCCGGACGGACCGACGAAAACAACGAATTCCCCATGCTCGACCTCAAGGTCCACCCCCTTGATCACTTCGAGGGCGCCGAAGGTCTTGCGCACGTCCTGGAGCTTCAGCCCGGCCATTGGTGTGTCTCCGATGCGGGGCGTCGCCGCCCACTTTGCGTGAAGGGGCTCTTTAGCCCTTCACCGAACCCTGCAGGAGCGCCGCGACGAAGTGGCGCTGGAAGGCAAGGAACAGCAGAACGGTTGGGGCGAGAATGAGCAGCGAGCCGGCGCACAGCAGTGGCACGTCGGTGCCCCATTGCCCCTGGAAGGCGCCGAGTGCGCCGGCCATCGTCCGCCGGCTTGGATCCTTCACCAGCACCACCGGCAGCAGGAACTGGTTCCAGGTCCACAGGAACAGCAAGATGGTCAGCGACATGATGGCCGGGCGGGCGAGCGGCACCTGCACGAGCCAGAATTCCTTCCAGCGCGTGGCGCCGTCAAGCTGCGCCGCCTCGGTGAGGTCGTTCGGCACGTTGAGGAAATGGGCGCGCATCCAGTAGACCGAGAATGGCATGTAGAGGCCGATCAGCGGCAGGATGATGGCAAAGCGGGTGTTGAGCAGGCCGAAGGCACGGACTTCGTAGTAGAGTGGCGTGATGACCGCCTCGAACGGCAGCGTCAGGCCGGCGACGAAGACGAGATAGATCCACTTGTTGCGGCCCTGCATGAGCTTGGCAAGGCCATAGCCAGCCATGGTGGCGGCCAGCACCGACGCGGGTACGACGCCGAGAACGATCAACGCGCTCGACATCAACAACTGGCCCATGTTGGCCGACTCGAAGGCTTTGGCGAAGTTGCCCCACTGCGGATCCGAGGGCCAGCTGAGGCCATTGGGATAGCTGCCGGACGGCGCGAGGGCCGCCGTGAACATGCTGAGGAACGGCAGCAGCGTCACCGCCATCAAGAGGGCGAGCAGGAAGCGCGCCAGCCAGGTTTTGGGTTTGGCAGCTGTCATTTCTTGTCTCGCGCGTACCACTGGATAGGCGTGATGGCGATCAGCACCAGCACCATCAGCACGATGGCGAGGGCCGAAGCGAGGCCGACCTGCCGGTGTGCGAAGGCGAGCCGGTAGATCTCAAGGCCTGGCACCATTGTCGTGATGCCCGGACCGCCGCTGGTGGCGATGTAGACGATGTCGAAGCTGGCCAGCGCGGAGATCACGGTCACCGTGACGCAGACCCCGATCTCCTGCCTTAGACCGGGCAGGGTAATGTATCGGAACTCATGCCAGGGTCTGGCGCCGTCGAGCCGCGCCGCCTCATAGAGGCTAGGATCGATCTTGGCGATGCCGGTGACCAGCAGCATGGTGCAAAGGCCGAGCAGAACCCAGGCGCCGATGATCCCGACGGCCGGCAGGGCAAAGTCGAAGTCGCCGAGCCAGCCGCGTGTCCAGTCGGTAAGACCGATGGCGGTCAGCGCCTGGTTGACGAGACCGGATGAGGCAAACATCCAGCTCCAGGCGATGCCGGCGGCGACCAGCGGGATCACCTGCGGCAGGAACAATACGGTGCGCGTCAGCGTGCCGAAGGTGCCTGACATATGACCGCGGATCGATGAGGCCACGGCAAGGCCGAGCAGCACCGGGATCACGGTAAAGTAGAGCACCAGTTCGAAGGCGTTGCCGATGATGCTGAGAAGATCGGGATCGGTCAGCACCGTGACATAGTTGGCAAGTCCGGTGAACCGGGCTTTGCCGATGCCATCCCAGCGCAGTGTCGAGTAGTAGACAGACATGACGAGCGGCGCCAGCACGAACACCGCATAGGCCGTGAAGGCTGGCAGCACGAACAACAGGGCGGTGTACTGGGCCTTGCGAGCCCGCCCGGATGGGAGGAGCCGCGCCGCCTGATGCCGGGCGTCCTTGAGAGGCGTTCCCTCGTTCATGTCTGGCTCCGCTCGTCTCCATTGCGTCTCGCCGCGTCAGCGGGAGAGCTCGGTCTCGTATTCCTTCTGGACGGCCTTGAGCAGCCCCTCCGCGGTCTGCTGGCCGCCGATCATCTTCTGGAGCTCTGGCGTCCAGCCGGCAGCGAAGATGGCGCCGGTGGCATTGGCGATGAAGTCCATGGCACCGTTGTCCTTGGCGAGCACCTGGCCAGCGGTCAGGGTCGCTTCGGTCACCGATCCTGGTGTCACCGCGGGGATCGGAAGGTCGGTCGGGCCGCCGGGGTTGGAGCCCCCGACTTCGACATTGATCTTGCGCGCGTCGGGATTGGTTGCCACCCAGTTGAGGAAGAAGGCGGCGCAGTCGGCGTGGGTTGCCTTGGCGCCAATGCCGAAGGTGAGTGGGGCCGACATGGTGGCGTGGCGGCCGCCGGCCTCCAGGGTAGGCATCAGGAAGAAGCCGAACTTGCCCGCCTGCTTGTCGAGATTGCCGGATTCCCAATCACCATTGAACATGAACAGGCCTTCTCCACCTGTGAACCGGCTCATCATCTGGAAATACTCGATGGCATTGGCGTCCTTGGGGAAGTAACCCGCCTTGACCCAGCCTTCGAGGTGCTGGGCCGCCTTAAGATTGTCGGCGGTATCGACGCTGGCGCCTTCCTTTTGGAAGATCCAGTCGTTGATCGGCTCCGGCGCGCCATAGGCGCCCATCAGGTTCTGCAGCGGAAAGGCTAGGCCGCCGGTTGCCTTGTTCCACTGCATGATCGGCTGGATGCCGCCTTCCTTGGCCTTGGCGAGCAGGGCGTCGAGCTCAGCGAGGGATTTCGGAGCGTCCGTCATCCCTATCTTGGCGGCCAGCTCCTTGTTGTAGAAGACGCCGGTCATCGAATAGTTGAGGCCCATGGCGTAAAGCGAACCGCTGCCGCGCGGCCGTCCGCCTTGCTCGACACGAAGCTGCACGAGTTGCGACGGCGGGAATTTGTCCCAGCCGAAGGCTGTGAAATAGGGGTCGAGGTTGGCCAAGAGATCGTTGGCCACGAGGTCGCTCATGGTCGGCAGTCGGATGAGATCCGGCGCGTCATCTTCCGATAGCGTGCGCGGGCTGTTCTCGAGCAGATTGGCGAACTGGTCCTCCTTGATGTTGAAGGTGACATTCGGAAACTGCCGGCTGAATTCCTGGGCAAGCTTGGTCGGTAGCGGAAAACCCGTTTCGAAATAAGAGTTCAGCACCACGGGATCTGCGCCGCAACTCGGAGCGGCGAGGGCGCTGCCGGTCAGGAGCGCCGCCGGAAGGGCGACGCCGAACATCAGCGTCGTGGAAAGACTGGCTTTCATGATCAACTCCTCCTTACATGCGGGCAAGCGGTAGCAGGCCGCCCTTCTCAGAACTCTGTCCCTGCGTCCGGCTCCTCGGCCACGGACGTGGACAGTTCTCTCACACCAGCGGGCGCAACGCGTCGATGATCGCCGTCGCCCGCTGATCCTCCGGCCCCATCATCCAGTTGGTGACGTAGCCAAATCCAATCCGGCGCTCCGGGTCGGCAAACCCAACCTGGCCACCGGCGCCGTCATGCCCGAAACACTTCGGCCCAGTGTAGCGACGAGCCTCTGAATCGAGCTGGAAGCCGGCTCCCCAGCGCGAATAGGGCGGCACCGCGCCGAATACCGGTTCGCCGCCCGAGCGTTCTTCGGTCGCAGCGGCGATCGTCGTGTCGTCAAGAAGCCGCACGCCATGGGTGGTCGCAATCGTGGCCGACCAGATCGCGGCCAGTGCCCGCGCCGACGCGATGCCGCCCGCTCCGGGAATCTCGGCCGCCCTGATATGGCGCGCATTGAAGCCGCCATCGGGGGTGACGAGATCGACGGGAAGAGCAGATCCCAGGGTCATCGCCCGGTAGGGCCAATTGGGAGCAGGCTTTGCCGCTTCAAGGCTCCAGAGTTCTGTGAGCGCCGGGCTGACCTGGAGATGAGCAGGACGATCCGCCTCGACCTCGGGCAGGCCGATCCACGCGTCGACGCCGAGCGGGCCGGCGATCGCCTCTCGGAAGAGCTGGCCGACGCTCCGGCCGGTCACCCGGCGGATCACTTCGCCATTCAGCCATCCGTGGGTGATGGCGTGATAGGCATAACCGGTTCCTGGCGTCCACAAGGGCTCCTGCGCGGCCAGCACCGCCGCCATGCGGTCCCAGTTGAGAATGTCGGCCTCGACAAGATCGGCGCGGGTCGCCGACAGGCCGGCTCTATGGGAAAGGGCCTCGCCGATCGTGACGCTTGCCTTGCCGGCGGCTGCGAACTCGGGCCAGTAGCGGCTCACTGGGTCGTCGTAAGTAATGCACCCTTCCTGCACGAGCCGCGCCGTCAGGATCGACAGCAGACCCTTGGTGCAGGAGAAAATCACCGATGGCGTGTCACCGGTCCAGGCCCGCCCATTGCGCTCGTCGGCAATGCCGCCCCAGAGGTCGACAACCGTGTCGCCGCCGATCCGCACCGAGAGTGCCGCGCCCATGGTCGGCCGGTCGGCAAAGCCGGCGGCGAAGGCGTCTGCCAGCGGTTCGAAGCCGGGGGTGACGGTGCCGGAAATGAGCCGTGTCATCGTATGCTCTCCACGGCAAGGTAGCCGTCAGCGTCGATGGTCAGGGGCATTGGGTTGGAAAGCCCCCGGATGTCGCCACCACCTTGCAGGCAGGCGAGGAGCACGGGTTTCTTCTGCCGGTCGAACACGACACGGCCGGAATAGTGACTCTCGGGCAGCAGAAGCTGCGCCTCGGCCGGATCGATGTGATCGAGCGACGCCAGCGGCATCGTCCAGATGCCGCCAATGCCACCGGCGCGATGTCCGGCGAGCTTGCTGCTGTCGCAGCTGAAGACCAGATGGGCGCGGCCCGCGATGTCGACGATCTGTATGACCTCGATGTGGGCAAAGCCGCTGCCCGGCAGCGACAGCGGCGCCGCCGCCGACCAATGATCGAGATCCGGAGACGTGGCGTGGCCGACGACACCACGGTCGAGGGGCGCACCGTCCCAGGATCGTGCCGTTATCAGCATGTGCCAGCAGCCGTCGTCGCCTCGGAACACCCAAGGATCGCGCCAAGCCTCTTCCGGCCAAGCCGATGAACCGAGCGTCTCGTACCAGCGGCTATCGGCGGATAGGAGCGGGCCAGGGCGCTTTTGCCAAGTGTCGAGGTCGGCCGAGACCGCGAGGCCTACCGTCTCGATATTGGCAGGTCCCGTCGCCTCTAGAAACCTCGCGCCAGTGTAGAACATGCGCCAGAGCCCGTCGTCATCCCGCACCACGCAGCCCGTCCAGACGGCGGTCGCGTCGAACGCCTCTTTGCCGCCACGCTCGAGCACGGGGCCGCAATCGGTCCAGTTCCGGAGATCCGACGAAACGGCATGGCCGATGCAGGCGTTTCGGTGCCGGGCATCGGGGTGGCCGAGCGATCGCGGCGCATTCAGGAAATAGAGATGATAGGTCGCCCCATCGTCGGCGATCCAGAAATCCCAAACCCAGCTTTGTGGCGGACAAAAAACCATGATGTGTCCGATAGTCGCTTGCTAAAACCATTTAGCAGATGCAATAGCAGACGAAAGTTGTCAAGTGGCCATAGGTCCGGCTATCCCAACCTCGGTTGGGTGGTCTGAAAATCCGGCCATAATGGAGTTGCCAAGGCGTGCAGAAAAAGCGGGTTACCCTGGCCGACGTCGCCCGCCTTGCCGGGCTGTCGCCGACAGCCGCGTCGATGATCCTCACCGGGCGTCCGGATACTCGTCTTTCCGCCGAGGCGCACGCCAAGGTTCATGCCGCCGCGGCGGAGCTCGGTTATCGGCCCAACGTGGCGGCTCGCGCTCTCAGGACCGATCAGTCGCGGTCGATTGCCTTCATTTCCGACTACGTCGCGACCACGCGTTTTGCGAGCGGCCTCATCCGTGGGGCGCTCTCCGCTGCTGACGCTGCCAGGAACGTCATGCTGGTGTTGGAAACCGGCGGCGAACCGGCTCGGGCGCTTCGGGCCATCGAGGCGGCTCTCGACCGTCAGGTCGATGGCGTGATTCTGGCGGCCATGCGAGCCCGCGAAGTTTTCGTACCCGAGATCTCGATTCCAGTACCGACCATCATGCTGAACGGCACCAACGCCCGCTTTCCGACCTGTGTGCTGCCGGACGAGTTCGAGGGCGGGCGCATCGCGGTCAGTCTTCTTGTCGAGGCCGGCGTCACCGATCGCCTCGTGTTGCTCGGACACAATCCCGACGAGGAGCGTGGGCAATTCCGCTCCGAACTCATCTCAAGACGCATTGCCGGTGTTCGCGCCGAGATGGCCGCCCATGGGCTGGCCTTCACCGCCGAGTTGAGTTCCTGGGATTGGGAGGTATCGAACGGCTACGATCTGGTGCGTCGGCTGCTGCGAAAGGAGCGACCTAGAGGGTTGTTGTGCCTCAACGACCGCCTGGCATTTGGCGCTTATCAGGCATTGGGCGAGGCCGGCTTGGCGATACCGGGCGACGTAGCGCTGGTCTCCTTCGACAACGACGAACTGGCGTCCTATCTGCGCCCTGGCCTCACCACCATTGGCCTGCCGCACCCCCGGATGGGGCAGCTCGCCGTCGAGCTGCTGCTGAACGCGCCGCTCGTCGCCGGCGAACATCTGGTCCCGATGTCGGCCGTTCTTCGCGGATCTCTTCCGGGCGTAGCGTCGTGACGGCACAGGCGCTGTTTACGGTGCGAGCGCGAGACATCAGCTGGGAACGGCACCTCCGCCATAGTTCCGCCCCTCACGCCCCCTCATAGAAGAGAAAATCGACCGCTAAAGACCTTCCGCCGGCTCGCGGTGTGCCGCGGTTGCGGGGAAAAGCCGGCTTTGCCGACGAAATCCCTTGAAAGGCGGTGAAAAGGATCGCAAGGAAGGCCGGAAAAGGACGCGCGGCATCATGGCGAGCGACGATGGTACGGCAAAGGGTGGCGCGGAGCGCGCCGCCAAGGCGGAACGGGAGCGGCGACTCGCTGAGGCGTTGCGCGGGAACCTCCTGAAGCGCAAGGCGCAGGCGCGTGGTCGCCGCGCCGGGGAAGCCGATCAGCGCGCCGGGCTTGCCGCGGCCCGGTCGGACGACATAAAGCCGGACGATTCCGGCAACGAGTGACGCGACCGGCGCGACAGAACACGAGATTGCCGGCGTCGCCGGCCCGAGGTGAAGATGGACAAGATCAGGATCGTCGGCGGTAATCCGCTCAACGGCATCATTCCGATTTCCGGCGCCAAGAACGCGGCC
This sequence comes from Pleomorphomonas sp. PLEO, assembly GCF_041320595.1. Lineage (NCBI taxonomy): Bacteria > Pseudomonadati > Pseudomonadota > Alphaproteobacteria > Hyphomicrobiales > Pleomorphomonadaceae > Pleomorphomonas > Pleomorphomonas sp. PLEO. The sequence goes on along the minus strand of NZ_CP166625.1, from coordinate 5,185,826 downwards.
CTGCCGTTGATGATCGCCTGTCTTTTGACTGACGAAACGCTGACGCTGGAGAACGTGCCTCGGCTTGCCGATGTGCGACAGCTGACCAATATCCTCGTCAATCACGGCGTCGACTACGGCGTCAACGGCAAGCGACAGGGCGAAGGGTTGCTCACCGGCCAGACCGTGTCGCTCACCGCCCGTTCGATCACCGACACCACCGCCCCCTATGAGCTGGTCTCCACCATGCGGGCGAGCTTCTGGGTGATAGGTCCGCTTCTCGCCCGTATGCACCAGGCGCGGGTGTCATTGCCCGGCGGCTGCGCCATCGGCACCAGGCCAGTCGATCTGTTTCTGATGGGCCTTGAGAGACTGGGCGCCAAGATCGACGTCGAGGGCGGCTACGTGGTGGCTAAGGCGCCTGGCGGCCTCGTCGGCAACCGCGTCGTCTTCCCCAAGGTGTCGGTTGGCGCCACCCACGTCATCATGATGGCCGCGTCGCTCGCCAAGGGTGAAACGGTGATCGAGAACGCGGCTCGCGAGCCGGAAATCGTCGATCTCGCCCGTTGCCTCTCCGCCATGGGCGCGCGTATTTCCGGCGCCGGCACGTCGACCATCGTTGTCGAAGGCGTCGATCGCCTGCGCGGCGCTCGCCACCGCGTTGTCGCCGACCGCATCGAGACTGGGACCTATGCCATGGCTGTGGCGATGACCGGCGGCGATGTGCTGCTGGAGGGCGCCGATGCCTCGTTGCTTGAAGCGCCAATCGAGGTGTTGCGCCGGATCGGTACCGACATCGAGGAGACGAACTCCGGTCTGCGCGTCCGGCGCAATGGCGCCGGCATCATTGCCGCCGACATCGTCACCGATCCCTTCCCGGGCTTTCCCACCGACTTGCAGGCGCAGTTCATGGCGCTGATGACGCGGGCACGCGGCACCGCCCGGATCACCGAGACCATTTTCGAGAACCGCTTCATGCACGTGGCCGAACTCGCCCGCTTCGGCGCACGCATCAGCCTGGAGGGGCAGGTTGCCACCGTCGAAGGCGTCGAGCGCCTTAAAGGTGCGCCGGTGATGGCCACTGACCTCCGCGCTTCGGTGTCGCTGGTGATCGCCGGCCTTGCCGCCGAGGGCGAGACGATAATCAACCGCGTCTATCATCTCGACCGGGGTTTCGAGCGGCTGGAAGACAAGATCGGCCGCTGCGGCGCGGTGATCGAACGGGTGAGCAACTGACCGCCATGCGCGTCGTGATCCGCGAGGCTGAAGCGAGCGATGAGGCGGCGTGGCGCCGCCTCTGGGCGGGTTACCTCGCCCACCTCGACTCCACTGTGCCCGACGAGATCACCGCTCACACCTGGGCGCGCATCCTCAACCCTGCGAGCCCGGTGTTCTGTCGCCTTGCCGTGGCCGAGGGCACAGTCGTCGGCTTCGCGGTCTGCCTGTTGCACGAGGGAAGCTGGGCGCTTACGCCGCATTGCTACCTCGAAGATCTCTTCGTCGATCCCCAAAGCCGTGGGCGCGGCGCCGGCCGGGCATTGATCGAGGACATCCGGGCCCTCGCCAAGGCGAAGGGCTGGAACCGGCTCTACTGGCATACCCGCGAGGACAACCCCGCCCGCCGCCTCTACGACGGCTTTGCCCCGGCGAGCGGCATGGTCGTCTACAAGCTGACGCCATGAGGACCATCATCGTCGTCAGCGGGCCGATCAACGCCGGCAAGACGACGATTGGCCGAGCCCTCGCCAAGGCAATTGACGGCGCGGTCTTCATCGACGGCGACGACCACGACGCGCCCGAGGATGCTCCGCTCGCCCTGCGCATCGAGGCTGGCCTCCAACGGTTGTCCGACGAGATTGCCGGCAACACCGCACGATGGCTCGTCATCGCTTACCCCTTGCGGAACGAGGATCATGAGCGTCTTCTGGATGTTGCTCAGACCCGCGACGCTAGGCTTTTGACGGTAACGTTGGCGCCGCCGCTGGAAGTGTGCCTAAGTGACCGGGGCAGCCGCGTTCTTGACGATGGGGAGCGCGCTCGCATCTGTGAGATGTATACCGAGGGCTATCATCAACGCGCCTTTAGCGACCTCGTTGTCTCCGCTGCGCCGAGTGTCGACGTAGCCGTCAATGAAATTACGGCTTGGCTCAATGATGTGCTGACCGAGCTTTGATATGCTGATCTTCTCACGCAAGAGCGGGCACTGTGGGCGATACCCCCGCCGGCCAAGTTAGGTGACCCTGCCCCTATCGGAGCGAACCGGCCTGTTTCATCCCCTGTGGGCGGCCGCAGAGCCTTGCTTCACCGGCTCATCCGCCCTATCTCAAGGCAACCTCGGCGGGGTGAGTTTTTCCTTGCGTCCCGCCGCCCAGACAGGAGCGGACAACCCTCCATGGAAATGCTGAAACTTGCGGCCCTCGATGCCGAAGACCTCAAGGTGATCGCCGCCCACGCGCAGGATGCCGTCGGCAAGGTCGGCGACATCGTCTGGCGGCCGGGCGAACATCGCCTGACTCTCGAGCTCAATCGCTTTGCCTGGGAGAAGGCCGGCGGCCACAGCAAGGAACGCCGACGCAGCCTTCTGCACTTCGCCCGCGTCGAGACGGTCAAATCGGCGCATATCCGCCGCGACTTTCCCGACGCCATCGTCAGCCTGCTGACCATCCGCTTCGAAGGCCAGGCCGACGATCCGTCCGGTCATGTCTTTCTTGAGTTCGCCGGTGGCGGCTCGATGCGGCTCGATGTCGAATGTATCGAGGCGAGCCTCACCGATCTCGGTGCTGCCTGGACCACCGAGCATCAGCCCACCCACGACCTCCGCTGATCCGTCCCGCCCCCTTCGATTTTCCGCTGGAGAGACCCGTGGCCATTCGCCTCGACGACCGCGCGCCCGATTTCGAGGCCCGCTTTTCCACCTTTCTGACCACCAAACGCGAGGTGTCGGCTGATGTTGACGCCATCGTTGCCGATATCATCGCCGATGTCAGGGCGCGCGGCGACGTTGCTCTCCATGACTGGACGGAGAAGCTCGATCGCTTCGATAGCCGAGCGCGCGGCCTCCGCGTCTCCGAAGCGGAGATCGACGCGGCTGTGGCGGCGGTGAGGCCGGAGGTGATGGGTGCGCTGAGGCTCGCCCGTGACCGCATCGAAAGTCATCACGCCCGTCAGAAGCCCGAGGACGACCGTTATACCGACGCCATCGGCGTCGAGTTGGGCTCGCGATGGACGGCGATCGAGGCGGTTGGCCTTTACGTGCCGGGGGGGACGGCGAGCTATCCCTCGTCGGTGCTTATGAATGCCGTGCCGGCCAAAGTGGCTGGCGTTGATCGCCTCGTCATGGTCGTGCCGACGCCCGGCGGCGAGATCAATCCGTTGGTGTTGGCCGCCGCCCGCCTGGCCGGTGTCGATGAGGTCTATCGCATTGGCGGAGCGCAGGCGGTAGCGGCGCTCGCCTATGGCACCGAGACCATCCGGCCGGTAGCCAAGATCGTCGGCCCTGGCAATGCCTATGTCGCCGCTGCGAAACGGCGTGTATTCGGCACGGTTGGCATCGACATGATAGCCGGCCCGTCGGAAGTGCTGATCATCGCCGACCGCGATAATGACCCCAACTGGCTGGCCGCCGATCTTCTCGCCCAGGCCGAGCATGACAAGGCGGCGCAGTCGATCCTGATCACTGATGACGCGGCGCTGGCCGACGCGGTGGAGCAGGCCGTGGAACGGCAACTCGCCGAGCTGCCGCGCGGCGGTATCGCCGGCGACTCCTGGCGCGACTATGGCGCCGTCATTCTGGTGGAAAGTCTCGATCGGGCGGTGCCGCTCAGCGACCGCGTGGCGCCGGAACATCTGGAGCTCGCCGTTGCCGACCCTGAGGCCATGCTGGCGCGCATTCGCAATGCCGGCGCCGTCTTCGTCGGCCATCACACGCCGGAGGCGGTCGGCGACTATGTTGGCGGCTCCAACCACGTGTTGCCAACCGCCCGCTCGGCCCGCTTCTCGTCGGGGCTTGGCGTGCTGGATTTCATGAAGCGCACATCGATCCTGAAGGTGCCGTCCGCCGCGCTGAGGCGTATCGGCCCAGCCGCCATGACCCTTGCCGAGGTCGAAGGTCTGAGTGGACACGCGCGGAGCGTGGCGATCCGCCTCGAGTGACCGGCGTCAGTGGATGGTCTTGCAGGTATTGATGCCGAGGAGCTTGTAGGCCCCGCAGAAGTTGAGCAACCCGGTTGCCAGAAGGGCAACGCCAACGAGGCCGATGAGCCATGCCCAGCCGCCGAGGCCGACGAAGGCCATGCCGGCGAGTGAGGGCACGGCGATAATGAGAAGGATGGCGCCGGCGATGAGCCGGATGAGGCGATCGGTCGAGCCGACATTCTTGATCATGGCACTCTCCCTGACGCGGATCTTGCATCCGTAGCGAAAGGGTAGTCCTGGCCGGGATATCAGGCAACGCGCCAAAGTGCGAGAATACAAAGCAAAAGGCGCGGCCGAAACCGCGCCTTGGGACAGCCTTGGCGATCAATTCTCAGGCGGCGCGGAGACCTTTCACGAAGCTTGTGACTTCGCCTTTCAGGCTGGCTGCCTGCGTCTCCAGGGCGCCCGAGAGCGACATCAGTTGCGTCGCCGCCGAGCCGGTCATTTCGGCAGCGGTGCCGACCCCGGAAATATTCTCGGTCACGTCGCGCGCGCCACTGGCTGCCCTGTGGGTGTTGCCGGCGATCTCGGACGTCGCGGCGCCTTGCTCCTCGACGGCGCCGGCGATCGACTGTGTCACCTCCTGGATGGTGCCGATGGTCGCGACGATCAGAGAGATGCTGTCGACGGTAACGGACGTCGCCGCCTGCATCTCCTGAATCTTGCGAGCGATTTCCTCGGTTGCCTTGGCTGTCTGGCCGGCAAGGTTCTTCACTTCTGAGGCGACGACTGCGAAGCCCTTGCCCATCTCACCGGCCCGTGCCGCCTCGATGGTGGCGTTGAGTGCCAGGAGGTTGGTCTGCTCGGCGATGGCGCGGATCAGTTCCACGACTTCGCCAATGCTCTGGGCCGAGGCGGATAGCGTTTTGACGTTCTCACTCGAGCGCTGTGCCTCTCCGGCAGCGGTGCGGGCGATGTCGGCGGACCGCGTTACCTGTGTGGTGATCTCGCGGACCGAGGCCGACAGCTCCTCTGTACCGGCGGCCACTGTCTGCACATTCTCGGAGGCGGTCTCGGCGGCGCCGGCGACGGCCTGTGCCTGCCGGCTGGTTTCCTCGGCGGTAGAGGCAAGGTTACGGGCCGAGTCAGCGACATCGCCCGATGAATGGACAAAGCCCTCGGCGAGTGCGCCCATCGCGGTCTCGAAACGGTCGGCAATGGCAACGCGCTCGGCAACGAGCCGCTCACGGTTGCGTGTTTCGGCCTCTGCTCCGGCAAGCCGCAGCCGCTCCGTCTCCATCAGGCCATCGCGGAAAACCTTCAACGTCGTGGCCATCTCCCCGATCTCATTCTTGGCGTTGGCGTAGGGGATGGATGTAGAGAGATCGCCACCGGCGACGCCGCCCATGGCGGCTGTAATGCGGTGCAGCGGCCTGACCACGCCGTAGAAGACAAAGGCCAACGCGCCAAGAGCCAGGGCTATGCCCGCGGTGACGGTACTGGCGGTCACCACGAAGGCTTGATTGTAGTCGGCGATGGCCTCGGCCTGAGCGGTGGCGGTGTCGGCGTTGATCTGATCGATACCCGACTGCAAAGCGGTGATAACGGCATTGAAGGGCGGCTGCGACGTCTTGTTGAGGAGTGTCGAGGCTTCGTCGGCCTTCCCGTCCACCATCTTCTGGTAAATGTCATTGTGCATCTGGACGTAGGTCGGCCAGTTAGCCTTGAAGGCCGCCAGCACCTCTTGCTGCTTCGGGAGGTCGGCAATCAGGCCCGAGTACTCGACCACCGCCTTATCGACATCGCTGATCGATTGGTCGGCGAGGCCCTTCGCCTTCTGGCGCTCCGTGGCGTCGGTGATTTGGGCGAGGCGGGCGGAGCGGACACGCAGGCGGGTCGCCGCGTAGCGAATCTCACCAAGACTTCTGACGAGCGGCAGCTTGTGATCGGCGAATTCACTAATCCGTTCGTTAGCGGCCGAGAGCTGCGATACGGCGACCCATCCAAGCCCGCACGTCATCAGCAGAAGGACAATGATGGTGGCCACCAATGAAGACTTGAGAGAAAAAGTCATGAATGCCCCCGAAGAAAAAGTGCCGTGGGGGATTAGAGTCCTTGAACGTTAAGGAAGGATTTCTAGATCTATGCTGTCAAAAATACTGAGTATGAAATGGAGGATAGGCGAATAAACAGAATTTCTATGAAAACATGCAAGAAAATGAAGATGACATGCGAAAAAGAACAGATGTTTCTTGCTTTGGTTGTAAGGCGGAGGTGCGCACCTCCGCCCTATTTGCTTTTATGCGAGGCTCTTTTCAAGGAGCGTTGCGACTGAGGCTGCGAAGGCCGCCGGATCGTTCGGCGCTTCGCCATCGAGAATGCGCGCCTGGCCCACCAGAAGCGGGGCGGCGGCCATCACGGCGGCCGTATCGCCAGCTGCCGCCTTTGCTGCCAAGGCCTTGATCAGGCTGTGCCCGGCATTGAGTTCCAGCACCGGCTTGCCCAGGGCTGTCTTGCCTTCCTGGCGGGCGACCAGCTTCTCGGTCATGCGATCGAGGCCGAAGTCGGAGGCGACGAGGCAGACGGGACTGGTGGCAAGACGGGCCGAGGTGCGGACGTCGGCGACGTCGTCCTTCAGCGCCTCTTTCAGCGTGGCGACGAGGCCGGCTACGTCGGCGCCCGGCTTTTCACTCTTGTCCTCTTCAATCGGCTTGACGGCGTCGAGATCGGCTTCGCCTTGCGTCACCGACTTGAAGGGTTTGCCCTCGAAACCGAGCGCGGTCCGCACCCAGAAGGCGTCGACCGGGTCGGTGAGAAGCAGCACTTCCAGACCACGCGCCGCATATCCTTCGAGATGCGGCGACGCCAACACCTGCTTTTCGTCCTCGCCGAGGGCATAGTAGATCGCCGTCTGGTTTTCCTTGAAGTCCTTGACGACGTCGGCAAGCGACCGCCAGCTGTCGCCCGAGGTTGTGGTCTTGAAGCGGACGACCTTGAACAGCTCGTCGCGGCGGTCCGGTGCTTCGTAGAGACCTTCCTTGATCACCGCGCCGAACGACGACCAGACCTTCTGGAACAGGTCGGTGTCGGTTTCGGCCAGCTTCGACAGCTCGCTGAGCACGCGGCCGGTGACGCCCTTGGCGATGGTCTCGATCACCGGGTTCTTCTGCAGCATTTCGCGCGACATGTTGAGCGGCAGGTCTTCGCTGTCGATCACGCCGCGCACGAAGCGCAACCAGGCCGGCAGGATGTCCGCTTCGTCGGTGATGAACACGCGCCGCACGTAGAGTTTCACCCGACCCTTGCGGCTGGGATCGAACAGGTCGAACGGCTTCTCGCGCGGCACGAACAGCAGCACGTTATATTCCTGCCGCCCCTCGGCGCGGTAGTGCAGCGTCAGCGCCGGCTCGTCCCAGGCGGTGGCGACGTGATGATAGAACTCCTTGTATTCTTCGGCCGTCACGGCGGACTTGGGCTTCACCCAGAGCGCCGAGCCGTCGGTCAGCTCGCGGGCTTCCTCGCCCTTGCCGAACCGGATCGGCACCGGCACATGCGCCGAATATTCGTGAACGATGCGCTCGAGCGTGTGCTCCTCGGCGTAGGTCAGCGCTTCGTCGTTGAGGAACAGCTCGACCACCGTGCCGCGCGTCGGCGCGTCGGCGATGTCGACCGGCGTCAGCTCGAAGGTGCCGGCGCCATCCGATTCCCAGGCCCATGCCTCATCGCTGCCAGCCTTGCGCGAGACGACGCGGACGCGGTTCGCCACCATGAAGGCCGAATAGAAGCCGACGCCGAACTGGCCGATCAGCGCTTGTCCCTCGGCCTTGTCGGCAAGGCCGTCGAGGAAGGCGCGCGTGCCCGAGCGGGCGATGGTGCCGAGATTGTCCTTGAGCTCATCGTGGCTCATGCCGATGCCGTTGTCGGCGACGACAAGCGTCTTGTTGTCCTTGTCGGCCGATAGCGTGATGGCAAAGCCGCCTTCACCGGCCAGCTCCGGCTCGGCCACCGACAGATAGCGCAGCTTCTCGCAGGCATCGGCGGCGTTGGAGATCAGCTCGCGCAGGAAGATATCTTTGTTGGAATAGACCGCATGCACCATGAGGTGCAGGAGGCGGGAAACCTCGGCCTCGAAGCTGTGACGTTCCGTTTGCGTCATGGTCTCGCTCTTATGGATGATAGGGCCGGAAAGCCGGCGCGCGTCCGCTATGTGTTGCCGGACAAGGCTGGTGTCAAGCGCTGCCGGATCTGTCCGGGGCGATGAATGACCGGCGTTTCGAGGCATGCGTAAAACTCCTGTCCGGGTCGACCTTTGCTGGCTTCGTGAGGCGGAACGGTCGTGCTATGCCTCGGCGACCATTTTGCGGAGGACAGTCGTGACCGACACCGCCATTATTTCCGGGCGCCTCATATCGGTGACCCTTGACGCGGCATCGCTCGGCCAGATTTCTCGCGAGGTCGACCACGAACGGCAGGTGGCGATCTTCGATCTTCTGGAGCAGAACTCCTTCGAGCCGATCGGCACGCCGGGCGGCGAATTCATCCTCCGCCTGTCGCTGGTCTCCAATCGCCTGGTGCTGCAGATTTTCCGGGCGGACGGCGAGCCGGTCACCACCCACATTCTGTCGCTGACCCCATTTCGCCGCATCATTCGCGACTATTACCTCGTGTGCGACAGCTATTACGAGGCGATCAAGGTGTCGACGCCGAGCCAGATCGAGGCGATCGATATGGGCCGGCGGGCGCTTCACGACGAGGGCGCCCAGATTCTCAGCGACAAGCTGGCGGACAAGATCCTCATCGACAAACTCACGGCGCGGCGCCTGTTCACGCTGATCGCCGTATTGCATTGGAAAGGCTGAGAGCCTGACTCGAAACTCGCTGGGGTCAGGCAGATAGCGAGAGGCACGAGAACCGGAGCGGAGCGAACTTGAGGTTCGTGAGCACCGGAAGCGCAGAACTCGAAGCTAGATGCCCACCCTAGTAGAGTTTCGGGTCGGGCTCTGAAGCGGAAGCCGGGGCTCGGGCTATCTGACGGGAGGCTCATGACGGACGACGTTGAAACAACGATGGAGGACAAGCAGCCCGGCGCGGTGCTGTTTGCCTGTTCGTTCAACGCGGTGCGCTCGCCGATGGCGGCGGCCATCGCCCGTCATCTGTTTCCGGGCAAGATCTTCGTCGACTCCGCCGGCGCCCGTCGTGGCGAACTTGATCCCTTCGCCGTGACGGTGATGGATGAGATCGGCCTCGACATATCCCGCCACCGTCCGCAGACCTTCGAAGATCTTGAGGACAGCAACTTCGACCTGATCATATCGCTCGCCCCGGAAGCCCACCACAAGGCGCTCGAATACACGCGCTATAATTCGGTCGAGGCCGAATACTGGCCAACCGCCGACCCGACGCTGGCCACCGGCTCGCGCGAGCGCATTCTCGACGAATATCGCGCCGTTCGCGACCAGCTGACGGCCCGCATCAAGGCGCGACTCGGCTGGAAACCCTCCTTCGAACCGCGCCGCGAGGGCATGTGGGAAGAGGGGGCGGCGGCGGAGAACGGCTGATCGAGACGCAGCTAACCATCGTGGCCGTGCATCCGCTCGCTTTTCTGGGCGTTTTTCGGCCTGGGTGGTTTATTTCGCGGCGCATTTCGGATAGTTATCCGCCACCAATTCCCGAAAACGGATCTATGCCCGCATGACCAAGGAAGAAGTCCTGGAGTTTCCAGGCGTCGTTTCGGAACTTCTGCCCAACGCGACTTTCCGCGTTCGTCTCGAGAACGACCATGAAATCATCGCTCACACCGCTGGCCGTATGCGCAAGAACCGCATTCGCGTGCTGGCAGGCGACAAGGTTCTGGTTGAGATGACGCCCTACGATCTGACCAAGGGCCGCATCACCTATCGCTTCAAGTGAGCGGCGAAAGGAGGCGGCGAACCGCCCCGGTCCGATCCGGGATGCGAGCGGCTGTCTCCATGCCGAGCCGCCGAGAGCAATTTCAGCAAAAGTGCGAACCGGTTTTGCGTCCGAAATTGCGGTGAAAAGACAGTTGGAGAATTTCTGGCGAACCAGAGTTCGCCGGAAATGCTCTGGGGTGAGCCCGATGACCGATCGTCCCGTCCTGGTCCTGGCATCTGCGAGCCCGCGCCGCGTGGCGCTGCTCAATCAGCTCGGCATCGCGCCCGACCTGATGCTGCCGGCCGACATCGACGAGACCCCCGGCCGCGCCGAATTGCCGCGCCGTCTCGCCCGTCGTCTTGCGCGCGCCAAAGCCGAGGTGGCCGCCCACCGCGTACCGCTGCAGGATTATCCTGGCCGCGAAGTGCTGGTGTTGGCTGCCGACACGGTGGTCGCCGTCGGCCGCCGCATCCTGCCGAAGGCGGAAACCTTTGCCGACGCCGAAGGCTGCATCGCCCTTCTGTCCGGTCGGACGCATCGCGTCTTCACCGGCCTCGCGCTCGCCACGCCCTCCGGTCTGCGTGAAAAGCTGGTCGAGACGCGCATCCGCTTCAAGCGCCTGTCGTCGCACGAAATGGCCGACTATCTCGCCTCGGGCGAATGGCAGGGCAAGGCCGGCGGCTATGCAGTCCAGGGCTTTGCCGGCGCCTTCGTGGCGTCCGTGTCCGGCTCCTATTCGTCGGTGGTCGGCCTGCCGCTGCATGAGACCGCCAGCTTGCTCGAGTCCGCCCGCTATCCGGTGCGGGCGCGCTGGGCCGACGGAGCAATCGCCTGATGGTCGCGCCCAAGGCCAACCGCTGCCCCAACTGCGGTGCACCAACCGATCCGGGCTCCAGCCCCTTCTGCAGCAAGCGCTGCAAGGACGTCGACCTCAACAGGTGGCTGAAGGGGGTTTACTCGATCCCCGCCGTCGAAGACGATGATCTTCCCCCGCCCGACGAGAGCGGCGACCGCAACTGAGCACGCGAGGTCGAAAAGCGCGTTCGGCTGGGGTGGGCTTTGCCATTGAAATGGCTCGTCTTTCCCTATCTCGCCGGCGTAATTGATTTTTCCCGTCAAACCCACTGGACAGGCCCGCGTGGACTATCTATAAGGCCGGTGCCTCGCCGTTGGAACGCACCAAACGCCCAGTGGAACGCGGCTAGTGCCTGAGTAGCTCAGTTGGTAGAGCATGCGACTGAAAATCGTAGTGTCGGTGGTTCAATTCCGCCCTCAGGCACCATTTTCCAACACCAATATTTTATAAGACAAGGGCTTAGGTGCCTTTGGGCCTAACCACTCCCCTATTTGCTCCACCTTTCGCGAGATGCTTAGGCTGCACAGGAAAGCGCTTCGTTCACACCGAAGTGCGCTATAGACTCAGCTTTTGGTCTCCAGAATCGTCTTCTCAATCACCTCCCTCGCATCCCTTCCGCCGCGCCAAGGGACACGATCCACGATCTTGGCGAGGCGGGCAAATTACTGAACGTGCCAGTGATCTGCCATGCGCTTTCCGCTAGGGTTGCACAGCGAGTCTGGGGAGGGATACGCATGTTCGGGTTCGGCAATGAACGCCTTGTTCGCGAGGTCTCATCGGGGACATTCAATCTCGTGTCGCTCCTGGATATTGCCGGAGTGGGGCAGCCTCCTCGATTTTGGCGAGATCCTTATGTTCTAGGTTACCTGTTCGGAACGGCTTCGATGCTGCTCGCTATCGGAAGTAAATTCAAAAGTCATGGTGACAAAATAGGCCCCCTAATAGAAAAAATATTCAGAGAATTCTCCGGGCCAAGAGGTAATCAGGTTACTTCAGACTTATCTCATCTTCTGCTTTCACGGAACGGTCAGTTCCTTGATGCAGCTCGTATTTCGTCGCAAATTGCAGCGTATGTATATGGTCTGAAGCAAGACGATCTAGACGCAAGAGTGTATGTCGCTATTGCTAAGGGTGGCGAAAGAGCATTGGCATTAGGCTCCGATTTGAGCGAGCGGGCTATAAAGCAGCACGTGTATGATGTTTTCGTGGAGGAAAACTGGATAAGTGTAATTCGTGGCTGTCATGACGCATGGGCGGGAGGGCCCCTTTCGGAAAAGGATCGCGTTGCTCAAGAATCTATACACGCGGCGAAAGCAGTCGGCGCGAAGACGCCACGTGATGCGGCAGAGATTACAATGGGACGCCCCTTTTCGGATGCAGAGTGGGACAAATGGCGAGAGCCTTGGGAGCGGAATTGGCCGCTCGTGCCTCCCCCTCCACCGTCAATGTTCAATGACGGTGAAGACGACTAATGAGGCGCAGAGCGATACATCGCGTCACCGCCTCCCTGCCTCCGGATCTAGCGCCGGGTCGGCGACGTGCGCGAACAGCGGACGCACGAACCATAGACCGATGAACGGTGCCAGCCGCTTGGCGAGCACATAATCGGAGTGCGTGGCCGGGTTCCCCTTCAGGATATTGGCAATCGTCGCCGGCACCGTGGCGAGGTCCCACGGCCCGGTCATCTCGCCGAATGTCCGGTCGTCACCGAAGGGCGGAACATGGCCGGCGGGTCGGGATGCATCGAGAAATCCTTCGGCCCGGCGCTGGCTTAGAAATCGGCAGGCATGCACCGGACGATAGGTCGGATCCCCCAGGCAATGAGCACGGAACGCGGGAAGGGCGGCGAGGGCCTGCGACCGCTCATCAGTGGTGATGCGCTTCCAGGCCTTGAAGGTTTCCCTTTTCGACATGTTCGGGTCTGTTGGGTAACCGGCCCAGAATTCCAGGAAGTCGGTCGGGTAGTCGTTCTTCGATCGCTTCGATGTGAGTCCCGATGTCGAGGTGGCCGCTTGTGTCGGTTCTGCCGAACCGACGACCTCCGAACGAAGTGAGGAGGCTATAGGTTCTGGATTGACAGGTTCCATGACAGGTTCGGGTGCGGGATATGCACCACCCTCCCGCATGGTCTGCACCACCCCTGGCGCAGGGCGTGCACCACCCCCCGCACGTCCTCCGTCCCTTTTCCGGCTGGGAGCCGTGTCCTTCCTCAGTGACGGCGAGGCGTGACGCGCGGTGATGGCGTTAAGGTCCAGGCGATAGATATTGGTGAGGCTCATCCCTTCGACGGACCGGCGCCGAATGGTGATCAGCCCCATGTCCGCGAGCTTTTTCAGGCTCTGCTGTATGGCGCGCTCGCTAAGCTCCGTCTTGGCGGAGAGGCTTCGGATGGCAGGCCAGCATTGGCCGTCCTCGTCGCTGGCATAATCGGCCAGACAGAGCAGGACGAGCTTTTCCCTTGAGGGCCTCATCCTGGCGGCCATGACCGAGGCGATGTGCCTAAATCCCACTCGTCCCACTCCCTGAGTACCGGTTGGCCGCAAGGGCCGGGAGAAAGTGGGTGCCTTCCGGCGAACCGGTCCGCCTGGGTGAACCGGATCAGGAAAGAACCCATTCGAGCATGTCTGCCACCAATGGGGTTTCTTTCCTGGTCAGTCCTGCGACCCGGAAGGCCGGGCGCATCACGGCCACGATATGCTTGAAGCTCCGGGCGTCACGCCTTTCCCGCAGCGGGAATCCGCGCGATCACCTTGATCTCGAAATCGAAGCCGGCGAGCCAGTTCACGCCAACCGCTGTCCAGTTGGGATAGGGAGGTTCGCTGAAAACCTGCTGTTTGACGGCCATGATCACCCCGAACTGGTTTTCCGGATCGGTGTGAAAGGTCGTGACATCAACGATATCGTCGAAGGTGCAGCCGGCCGCCTTCAATGTCGCGCCGAGGTTCTCGAAGGCCAGTTCCACCTGGCGCCGGAAATCCGACTCGGGCGATCCATCCGGGCGACTGCCGACCTGTCCGGAAACGAACAGAAGGTCGCTCGATCTGATGGCGGCGGAATAGCCGTGCTCTTCATAAAGGGCATGTCTATTGGCTGGGAAGACGGCGTCGCGTTGGGCCATGTCGGTCTCTCTCGTTGGATGTCTGGGTGGGGCAGGCGAGCGCCGCGACAAGCCCTGGGCTTCCGGCGGCGCTCCAATTGATATACGGTGCGTATATGAAACTAACTCGCATACGCAGCGTATGTCAATCTCACATACTGAGTGTATGTGAAATAAGGATCCGACGAGATGGTGAAGCGGCGTTTGGAGACGATGGAAGAAAACCGCGCCAAGTTGATCGCCGCGGCGCGCAAGGCTTTCGCTGAAAAGGGGTATTCGGCCGCCTCGATGGATGAGCTGACGGCCAGCGTTGGCCTGACGCGGGGGGCGCTCTACCACAACTTCGGCGACAAACGCGGCCTTCTGGCCGCTGTCGTCGATCAGATCGACTCGGAGATGGCATTACGCGCGCAAGAGATTGGTTCGCAGGCGGGCAATGATTGGCAGGGCATGTTGGCCGAGGGCGTCGCCTACATTGAGATGGCACTCAACCCCGAGGTACAGCGCATCGTTCTTCTCGATGGGCCGGCGGTACTCGGCGATCCCTCGAAATGGCCCAGCCAGAGTCGCTGTCTGCAGGTGACAGAGCAAGCTATGGAGCGTCTCATTGGTGAGGGCCTTTTGAAGCCGCTCGACGCGGAGGCCTCTGCAAGGCTGCTGAGTGGGGCCGCTCTGAATGCTGCGCTTTGGATTGCCGCCAGCGACGATCCACAAGGCGTACTGCCGAAAGCCATCGATGCCTTCCTTGCCCTGGCCTCAGGCCTTCTCACGACATCGGAATAGGCTCTTGCTGCCTTCGTGCGTGGCATGATCCCGCATCACCGGGAGGCGGCGGGGGCGGCGCCCCGCGCAACCACGTCATCTTCACACTCTTCCTTGTCCGGCTCGGGAAGAGTGGCGCAAATCTCCTGCAGCGTGTCTTCGTCGAGCCGTTCGATGCCAACGAATTTGTTCCGCGCTTTTGAGCTGAGGATCAGTTCGTCGATCTTCGCTTGCAGAGCTTTGCCGTCGCGGTTCTGAGAACTCTGGAGAAGGAAGACCAGCAGCAGGGTGACGATACTCGTCAGGGTGTTGATGATCAGCTGCCAGATCGCGGAGAACCCGAAGAAGGGGCCGGAGATCGCCCAGAAAACAATGAGCGCCAGAGCGAGGGCGAAAGTCACCGGTCGTCCCGACCATTCGGAAAGAGCCGACGCGAACCGGGCGAACAGTCCTGAAGGGGTAGGGCGGCTCATTCTGTCCTCGTGCTTATAGGAAACGATGGCGCTTTGCCGTCTCGTCGCAGGGCATGCGCCAGTAACCGGAGGTTTGCACCTTCCGCCGGGGCAGCATCGCTTCGAAGTGTTCGCGCAATTCCAGCGCGGTGGCGCGTTCCGCCGCGACCCAGACGGCCGTGGCCCGCGATACCCGTGCCTCGCGCATCGCCTGGGTCAAGAGGCGACCGGGCGGTGCCGTCTTGCGGGGCAAAAAGCCTACGGCGATGGCCGGTGGTGCCTCGATCGGCTGGATATCGCTTTCGTCGGGAACTTCGAGACAGACGGATCCGCGCGTGTGGCGTGGCAGGTTTGCGAGGATGCAGGCCACGGCGGGAAGGCCGGTTTCGTCGGCCCCAAGCAACACCTCGTCCGATGGCCAGGTCAGCTTGAGCCCTTTACGAGGCCCGGAAATTTCCGCTTGATCGCCGGGGCGGGCTCGCCGTGCCCAACTGGCGCAAAGACCGCCATGGAGGGCCATGTCGATAACCAGCTTTCCGCCTGAGCGTTCGCGTACGGTATAGGCGCGGCCATGCTTTGTGCCATCACCCAAAACCGGGACATGCAGCTTGATCCAGTCGGCTGGCTTCTCCTGTTCACTGGGGGCGGGCTCCAGGTCTTCAAATATCATCCGCCGCATGTGCGGGGTGAGATCGAAGGCCTCTACGACTGACACGCGCCGCCGGCAGTTGGCGCGACGAATGGCGTCGAGACGATTGGCGTTGGCGAAGAAATCTGGGCGCATGAGATGCTCTCGATCTGGAAATTGGAGAGCTGAAGGATGGGATTCCAAAAGAGCCAGGTATCGCGCTTTCAACGCTCTATGCTGTCTTTGGTTCCCAACGCGCGCGAAGCCAGGCGCTCTTTGATGAAAATAAAGAGCCGGCTAAATAATGATATCCACGCATTTGCCTAAATGGCCTTGAGCTATGCCGCCCCTCTAGCTCGGTGAGAGGATAGAGAGGCGGCAGACGCTCGTTTTTTCCAGAGAGCTACGAAGGACCGCTTCGTGCTATCCGGAACATCAGAGCAGCGGCGGACGCCGCGTCACGTCATCGACCGGCGGCGTCAGGGTGGGGTCGTAGCCCGTCCAGCCGCTCTCGCGATAAGCCCGTTTACGCTCTTCGATGTCGACGGGCGGCGTCTCATCGAGAAGGCGAGCGACCAGGGCGTCCTGGCTGTCTTCGGCGCGGACGGTGATCATCGTGCCGCCGCGACGGATGGCTTCGGCATAGACCTCTGCCTCTTCCGACGACAGGCCTGAGCTGGTGAGCGCATCGACGATGCCGCCCGCCACGCCACCGGCAACCGCGCCAGCGGCGAGCCCGGCCAGCGTCGAAACGAACCAGCCGGTGGCCACGATGGGACCAAGGCCCGGTATGGCCAGTAGGCCGACACCGGCGAGCGCGCCGGCACCACCGCCCAGCACCGCGCCGATGCCGGAACCGGCAGCCGTGGCTTCAGCGCCGTCGCTGACGCGGTTATCTTCGCTCTCCGGCGAAATCACGGAGATATCGTCGTTGGAAATCTGGGCTGCGCGCAGTCGTTCCACCACGACCATGGCTTCGGACCAGTTATCGTAAAGTCGAGTGTGAGTGCTCATGATGCTATCTTCCCAGTTGGTTGGCTAGTTGGTTGGCCAGTTGGTTGGATTGAATACAGGATGAGGTTCCGTCCGGTCTGGAGGCGCTGCCTCAATCCGTGCTGATGGTGCCCTTGTAGTCGACGCCAACGCTGACCGTTGTGCCGTTACGGCGGCCATGGCCGCGCCAGATGCCATCCTCGGCCTGGACAAGTCCGGTCACATCAGTGTAGCCGGCGTCTTCGAGCCAGGAGCGAGCCTGCGCTTCAGTGAAGCTGTTGGCGCCCGGCTTCAGGTCACCGCTGTTGGGGGTGGTCTGTGCCGGTGACGTGTTCGGCGCCGTGGGAGCAGCCGGATCGGGAGCGGGCGTTGCTGGTTCGCTGGGCGTCATCGGAGCGGCCGGATCGGAAGGGGCCGGCGTGGACGTCTGGGCGAAAGCGCTGCCGCTGAAAGCGAGAACCGTGGCCATACAAAGTGTGGCGAGCTTCATGGGAATCTCCTCGGACGTTGGGGTCACTGCCGGTAAAACGGAGCCGGGAGACGGCAACCGGCCGGCGACTTTGGAGAATGCGGAGACTGTGTTTTCCACGTCTCGGCACCGCCTATTCAACGTCTCCAGGCGGCAATAGTTCCATCATCGGTCTTGCCGCTGCGGCAGGTCCATTGCCGGTCTCGGGGCGCCTCGCGCGCGTAGGGAGATCAACTTTATGCGGGCCGATGGGCTACCCGATCTGCGTCGCCACCGATGAGGAAAATTGGCCCAAACGACGCGGGAGACGGAACCGTTTCGTATCTGCGGCATTCAGTCGGGGGTGTTTCGTCCAATCAAGCTGGGCGGCCGACCTCTGAACCGCTCGCCTGGTTCCATATAGGCTCGAAACTCAAAGCGCATCATGATGTCCGATGATATTCTTACCTATTTGCCCGCCATGCGTGCTTTTGCACGCTCCCTCTGCGGTAATGCAACAGATGCCGATGATCTTGTTCAAGAAACCCTGGTGAGGGCGATCGAAAATATCTCCAGCTATACGCCAGGAACCAATCTGCGGGCCTGGTTATTCACTATCATGCGCAACCGTTTCTACTCAAATTGCATCAAGAAGGCGAGAGAGCGGACAGGTGATGAGGATTGTGCGTCCCAGCAGCCCACGGTATCGGCGCAGCAGGAATGGCAGGTTCGCATCAAGGAATTGGAGACCGCCCTGGAGGAATTACCCGTCCACTACCGGGAAGCGATCGTGCTGGTGGTGGTGCTCGAGGAGAGTTACGCGCACGCTGCCGAAATTCTCGGTTGCGACATCGGAACGATCAAAAGCCGCATCAATCGTGGCCGCAAAATGCTGCGTGCCGCCATGGGCGAGGAAATCTAGTCGCACCCTGTCGGCGCGCCGTTTTTCACTGGCGATGCCCCGAGAATGGAACCACTCGCGCCTTTGTCGGTTGGATTCCTCACATGCCGCAAGGATGCGGGAGCGTCAGCCGCAACAGCGTGGTTAAGCGCCGACAGCGGAAAGAGAGCTGGCTCTTTTTCCTCCCCCCGAGACGCATGACGAAGAGTTTGTCGCCATATCCCAGGAGGGTAAACCCATGGACGATATCCGTGAACACTATTTGGCGTGGCTCCGTGATGCCCATGCCATGGAAGAGCAGGCCCTCACGATGATGGGTGGCATGCTGTCGCGTCTGGAAAATTATCCGGTGCTCTGCGCGCGAATGGAACAGCATGTGAAGGAAACCGAGCGGCAGGTCGCGTCGCTTCGACAACTGCTGCAGGGACGCGATAGCGGTGCCTCAATGGTGAAAGACACGCTTGGCAAGGCGACTGCCTTTGGACAAGCGCTGAGCGGTATGTTCGCCGACGATGAGGTCGTCAAAGGCACGATGGCCAGCTACACGTTCGAGCAGATGGAAGTCGCTGCCTATAAAGTGCTCATCTCGACGGCCTCAGTGCTTGAGGACACCACGGCGATCCCGATCTTCGAGCAGAACCTCGCTGAGGAGCAGGATATGGCCGATTGGCTGTTCGATCATCTGGATCAGACGACGCGGATCTTCCTTGCCCGCGATGAAGCCGGTCTCCCGGCTCGCCGATAAGGCGGATTCGGATGAGTACAAAAACCAAGCCGCCGCGCATCGTGCGGCGGTTTGTCATCGAGATTATGGTGTCTGGCTATTCGGACGGCTCAGCCGATGCCGGGGAATCTTTTGTGTTCTCCCGTTGGCAATCGATCGCTCTGCCGAGCTCGATTGCCAGTTCCCGTAGCCGATCCGGCACGGGCTCCGCAGCAATGGCATCGATCAAGCGCCTAGCAGCCGTTTTCAATCCGGAGAGGTCATCCTCTGACGGTTGTGCGGCGTGAGGGTCATCGGAGTCGGGATAATTCGAGCACATGATGGCTTCAGCATAGGCACATCGTCTGAAAATCACATTACCCGACGAAGCGCCAACCCCACAATTTTTCATAAAAGTTCCGGTGTGACGTTCCTGCAAGTCCTTCCAGCTGGTACCCGACCGCCCGTGCGATCAGGAATTGGCTCGAGTAGGGCTCAAAGGTCGGTCGTCTTGCCCTTGTCGGCGAATCCGGCTTCCGAGCTTGTTGGACTCGATCCGGTCACCGCTGTCGCGCGAGCGCGAAGGTTATTCTGGACATGAAGGACCCCAGCGCACTGCTCGGAACAATCCTCGGCGGTATGCTTGGCCCGGCGGGAGGCTACCTAACCGGAAAGTGTCACTTCGCCAGCGGAAACCTCCACTGTAAGCAAAGTCGTGATCGTCTCTTCCGTGTGCCATTGTCCGGTCTCCTCTGTCGATTGTCCCGCCCAAAGTGGCTGCTTCGATTGACAACAAGCAGGGCGACGGATTGTTCCGGCGTGCCGCGGCAGAGACGCCTTCCAGACTATTCAAGAAAAAGGCCCGCCCCCAAAAGTTTAGCTGCAAGGGGGCGAGCCAGACGATTGTGGAAAGGGCGTGCTTCGCGTCAGATCAGCGGCTTGCCGCCAGTAACCGCGATAGTGGCGCCGGACACGTAGCTCGACATCGGCTCCGCCAGCATAACGTAAGTCGACGCAAGCTCCACCGGCTGAGCCGGCCGCTTCAAGGGATAATTGGCCCCGAATTTGGAGGTCTTCTCGCCAGACATGCTGGCTGGGATGAGCGGCGTCCACACAGGGCCAGGGGCGACGCAGTTGACGCGTATACCCTTCTCGGCAAGCAGTTGTGCCAGGCCGCCGGTAAAATTCTGGATCGCTCCCTTGGTTGTCGCATAAGCCAGAAGCCCGGGATTGGGTGCGTCGGCGTTGATCGAAGCGGTATTGATGATCGACGAACCTGGTTTCATGTGAGGCACGGCGGCCTTCGCAAGATAGAACATGGCATGAATATTCACCGCGAAGGTGCGCTGCCACTCCTCGTCTGGAATGTCATCCAGCGTTTCGAACGTGTCCTGGTGGGCGGCGTTGTTCACCAAGATGTCGATCCGCCCAAACTCTTTCACCACCTGCTCAATCATCTGACGGCAACGGTCGGGGTCGGCAATGTCGCCGGGAATCTGCAAGCAACGGCGGCCGCTTTCGGTGATGAGGCGAGCGGTGTCCGCGGCATCTTCCTGCTCCGTGAGGAAGGAAATGGCGACATCGGCGCCTTCACGGGCAAAGGCAATGGCGACAGCCCGGCCGATACCGCTATCGCCGCCGGTGATTAGCGCCACCATGCCCTCGAGCCGACCGGCGCCACGCCAGCTCTGCTCGCCATGATCGGGTTTGGGATCCATCAGCTTGAAGCTGCCGGGCAGCTCCTGGGTCTGCTCCGGAAAGGGTGGCTTCGGATAGTCGGGATAGTGTGGACGTGCTTCAGTGGATTTGTTCATGGGTCATCTCCGTGTTGGACGGGGCCGATCGCAAGTGCCGGGTGAAGGGGCGGCTTAGCCGGTCAGGTGCCGTTCGGTGATAGGAAGGGCTGCATCAGACGCGAGGGCTCGACCGTAGATATCGGCAATGCAACGGCCGTGTTGGTTGGGTCGAGAAAGTCGAGCGGCGCATGTTTGGCCTCCAGAAGGTGGAGGTCATGAAAGTCTCAAAGGCGGCGATTGTTCCCGATCGGGGACGATATGTCGCCCCGATGAGCCGCGTTCCCGCTGGGAACAATTCGCCTCGCTGCCAGTTTCAGCCACGCAAACTTTCTTCTAGCGTAGAGGTGAAGCCATGAAGACCAAGTCGCTTGACGATCTTTTTCAGGACATGCTCAAGGATGTCTACTACGCCGAACGCAAGATCCTCAAGGCGTTGCCGAAAATGGCCCGGGGCGCCCAGTCGCCCGAATTGAAGGCTGCCTTCGAAAAGCATCGCGAGGAAACCGAAGTTCAGATCGAGCGCCTGCAACAGGTGTTCGAACTTATTGGCAAGCCGGTTCGCGGCAAGACCTGTCCGGCCATCGAAGGCATCATCGAGGAAGGCGAGGATGTTCTTGAATCCTTTGCCGGCTCAGAAGCCCTCGACGCAGGCCTGATCGCCACCGCCCAGGCGGTAGAGCATTATGAAATTGCCCGCTACGGCACCCTGAGCCGTTGGGCGGAACTGATCGGACAGAAGCAGGCCTCGAAGCTTCTGAGGGAAACCCTCGCCGAGGAAGAGGCAACCGACCTCAACCTGACGAAGCTTGCCGATGGCTCGGTCAATCAGGCTGCCCTCAGGGCGGCCTGACGTGACGATCCAAATTACATAGGACGCGCCGGCTTCCTTGTGGAAGCGACGTTCCACGGCACGGACGGCCCCATCCGGTGGTGGGGCCGTCCTGTTTTTATGACTGCCGACCTGTCATGCGAAGCCTGGAAATTAAAACCTCTTTTTGCTCTGTCATTTCAAAAACTCGCCTCAGAATTTGCGAAAAATTCATAAGAAGGGAGTAAATCTGCCTAGGCATAAAGGTGAAGGATGGCGCTCGGAAAACAACTTCAGACCGCACTGAGCGTCAGTCGGCGCGTTTCGTTGCTTGTCGGTACACTTGCTGCATCCTGCCTCGCCATAGCGCTGGCATTGATGTTCATTCGCCACGGTGCGCTGCCACTTGCTTGGCAATCTGGCTTATTGGCAGGTCTCGTTTCCGAAACGCTGCTCCTTCAGTTGATCGTCGTGATCGGCTTCCTGTTGGTGCAAAAGAGCCTCGCCTTGATGCAAGGCGAAGAGCATACCAAAAGCTCGGCTCGGATCGATCCCGTCACTTCAGCGCTGACACGTGCTGATTTTCTTGATGAGCTGCGTCGACGTGTCCAGATCGCCGGGGATCGAAGGTCCGCCTACGTGATGCTGGATCTCGACCACCTCAAGGCTCTCAACGATACTTTCGGGCACGCCGCCGGCGACGAGGCGCTTGCCCAGTTGGTTCGCATCTGCCACGACGAGTTGCCAGGGGCCGTTATCGGCCGGCTCGGAGGCGATGAGTTCGCCCTGCTCCTCACCGATTGCGCCTCGCGTGGCGAGGTCGTTCAAGCGGTGAAGGCTCTTCTCGAGCGGCTGCGCCATCCGGTGCAGATCAATGGCCGTACCATGCGCCTGTCGGCGACGGCTGGCATTGCCATGGCGCCTGACGACACGCACATCGCTCTTGAGCTGGTCAACCTCGCCGACCTCGCCCTCTACAAGGCAAAGCAGGCGCGGGGTACGGTGTTGTCTTACAACGCTCGCATGCTGGTGGATGACCGCTATACCCGGTTGCTCACCCGGGAACTGCGCGCTGCCATCTATCTCAACCAGCTCGACATGCACTATCAGCCGATTGTTGCCGCTGACGGGGTCGAGCAGACGGCTTTCGAGGCACTGATCCGCTGGCACCATCCGTTGCGCGGCACAATCCCACCAGCGGAATTCATTTCGGTCGCTGAACAGTCGACGCTGATCGAGGAAGTGGGGGAGTGGGTGATCCGCCGCGTCATCCGCGACGCCGTTCGGTACGGACAGTACCAGTTCGGCATCAACGTGTCGGCTATTCAGCTGAAGCAGTCCGGCTTCGCGGCCTTCGTGATTGGCGAACTGCTCTCGGCGGGGCTGCCGGCCAGTCGTCTGGTGCTGGAAATCACCGAGACAGTCTTCCTTGATTTTGGCTCGGTGGAGCGGGCCAACCTCGAAGGATTGAGAGCGGCTGGCGTAATGATCGTCCTTGACGACTTCGGCTCGGGCTTCGCCTCCTTGCAATACTTGCGGAAATTCCGCTTCGACTGCCTGAAAATCGACAAGAGTTATGTTCACGCCGCCGGATCGAGCGATGTCGACATGACCTTCGTCACCGCCATAACCGAACTTGCCCGCGCGCTCGGCACGCGCGTTCTGGCCGAAGGCGTCGAGACGGAGGAGCAGTATCTTCTGATGAAGGCTGCGGGCTGCCAGACCTTCCAGGGATATTATTTCGGCCGACCTGCCTCATTGCCGGAGGCTGTTGCTTCACCGACATTGCCGGTGCGGGAGTGGCAAGCCGCGGGTGCCTGATCCCAAGTACCAGCCGGCCTGGCCGGAAAATCTGGCCGGCAAATAAAACTCTGGTGCTTTTCGCGAGCACGCCTCAAACCATCCCTCAATATACCGCGGCTCCGCGTACCCGCTTCGAACCGGCGTGCTTTTGCGGTAGTCTGGTCTGGTACTGGCGCGGATCACGATCCGCTTCGCTTCTGGGGTTTGCCATGCGCCTGATCGGCATGCTTGATTCGCCTTATGTCCGCCGCACCGCGTTGACGCTGGCTGCGCTTGATATTCCCTTTGCCCACGAGTCGCTGTCGGTTTTCCGCCAATATGGCGAATTCGCCGCGATCAATCCGGTGGTCAAGGCGCCGACAGCGGTCACCGACGAAGGGGTGGTGCTGCTCGATTCCACGCTGATCATCGATTACGCATTGAAGACGCTCGCTGGCAGCAAAAGGCTGGGACCGGCCGATCCAAGGCAGATCGCTCTTGATGTCCGCCTTACTGGACTCGGTCTTGCTGCCTGCGAGAAGGCGGTCCAGAGCGTTTATGAGCGGCAGCTCCGCCCGGCCGAGAAGCAGCATCAGCCCTGGCTCGACCGGGTCGCCGGTCAGCTCAAGGCCGCCCTTTTCGCCATTGAAACTGACATCCTAGGTGCCGACTGGTTGTTGGCCACGCCCTTGAGCGAGGCCGGCATTACGCTCGCTGTGGCAGGGACTTTCATTGCCGAGATGATCCCGGACGTGGTGGCGCTATCCGATTATCCACGCCATGCGGCATTGACCGCCGCGGCCGAGGCGACCGATTTGTTCCGAGCTTGGCCCTACGAGTAGGGTAGAGATTTGGGTAATTAGTATGACTTATACCGCCTCGGGCTGGCCAGGCCGGAGCTGAGAAGCTAGTGTCGCATCCGTTGGCACGCGGAGAGCGCTACTGACCAGGAGGAGCGTATGTCGAAGGTTTCCGTCTTCTCCGACCATGCTTGCCATCTTGGTGAGGGGCCAAGCTGGCACCCTGGGCGAGCCACGGCGTTCTGGTTCGACATCCTCGAGCGCAAGCTGTTGGAGATGGGGCTCGATGATGCACCACTCCGCGTCCATGACCTTCCGTTCCACGCCACAGTCGCCGCTCGCGTCGATGACGACCGACATTTGATCGCCAGCGATGCCGGGTTGTACCTCAGGTCGATCGACACCGGTGCGTTGATCGAGCATCGTCCCTTTTGGGACGATCGCCCTGGTACCCGCAGTAATGACGGTGCCGTACACCCATCCGGTGCGCTCTGGATTTCCACCATGGGATGGCGCTTCGAGCCGGGGCTCGGACGCATCTGGTGGTACCGCGCTGGCGAACTCAGGCCGATCATAGAGGGGCTCACCATTCCCAACGCGATTGCATTCTCTCCTGACGGTCGCACCGCCTATTTCTCCGACACCTTGGAACACGTCATTTACCGGCAGGCCGTCGATCCGGCGACGGGTCTGCCATCGGGCGATCGGCGTGTGTTCTTTCACGTGAGCGGCGGCGGTCCCGATGGTGCCACCGTCGACGCCGACGGTTTGCTGTGGAACGCGCGCTGGGGTGGTTACGCCGTGGACGCCTACGATCCCGACGGCCATATTGTCAGAACCATTTCGCTGCCAGCCCGGCAAGTGAGCTGCCCGGCTTTTGTCGGCCCCGACCTTGACCGCCTCATCGTCACCTCAGCTTTCGAGGGCTACGACGCGGAAAGACGCGCCGCCGAGCCCGAGGCGGGCTTGACCTATCTAATCGATGGTCCGTTCCGGGGATTGCCGGAACCGGCCGTTCTCATTGGTTGAACGCATCGCATTGACGGGAGGAAGCCAGATGTCCAAGCCGCGCCGCCACAAGCTCTGGTTCGACAATCCCGATAACCCGTCGATGACGGCACTCTATCTAGAGCGCTATCTTAATTACGGCCTGACGATCGAGGAGCTGCGGTCCGATCGGCCGATTATCGGCATCGCTCAGACCGGCTCCGATCTGTCGCCGTGCAACCGAGTCCATCTGCGTCTCGCCGAGCGGGTGCGTGAGGGCATTCGTGCGGCCGGTGGTATCGCCTTCGAATTTCCGGTGCATCCGATCCAGGAGACTGGCCGGCGGCCGACGGCGGCGCTCGATCGCAATCTCGCCTATCTCGGTCTGGTCGAGATCCTGCATGGTTATCCGCTTGACGGCGTGGTGCTGACCACGGGGTGTGACAAGACGACGCCGGCACTGATCATGGCCGCCGCCACCGTGGATTTGCCGGCCATCGTGCTATCGGGGGGCCGATGCTCGATGGCTGGTACCAGGGAAAGCTTGCCGGCTCAGGCACCATCATCTGGGAAAAGCGCCTGCAGCTTGCCACCGGCGAGATCGACTACGAGCAATTCATCGAGGCGGCGGCGGCTTCGGCGCCGTCCGATGGCTATTGCAATACCATGGGCACCGCTTCCACTATGAACTGCCTCGCCGAGGCGCTGGGCATGAGCCTGCCTGGCAATGCCGCTATTCCGGCGCCCTATCGAGAACGCGGGCAGATGGCCTATCGCACGGGCGAGCGCATCGTTGCCATGGTCGAGGAAGATCTGAAGCCGTCTAAGATTCTAACGCGGCAGGCCATCGAAAATGCCATCGTCGTCAACTCGGCGATCGGCGGGTCCACCAACGCCCAGCCGCATATCGTCGCCATCGCCCGTCATGCCGACGTGCCTATCCAACCGATGGATTGGCAGACGGTGGGTTACGATGTGCCATTGATGGTCAACATGCAGCCGGCCGGCAGCTATCTCTCTGAAGGCTTCCATCGGGCCGGCGGCCTGCCGGTGGTGATGAAGGCGCTTCTCGACAACGGCCGCCTTCACGGTGGTACGCTGACAGTGACCGGCCGGACGCTGGCCGAAAACCTGGCACCCTACCCAGCGCCCGATGGCGAGGTGATCAAGCCCTACGACGCGCCAATCAAGGAAAAGGCTGGGTTTGTTGTGTTGAAGGGCAACCTCTTCGATGCCGCCATCATGAAGACGTCGGTGATTTCCGATGAATTTCGCTCTCGCTATCTGTCGAGGCCTGGATCGGAAAATGTATTCGAAGGGCCGGTCGTCGTGTTCGATGGGTCGGAAGACTATCACCATCGCATCGAGGATCCGACGCTCGGCATTACGCCGGACACGATCCTGGTGATCCGCTATGCCGGACCAGTTGGCTGGCCGGGCTCCGCCGAGGTGGTCAACATGCAGCCGCCGGCAACCCTCATCGAGCGGGGAATCACTACGCTGCCTTGTATGGGCGACGGTCGGCAATCCGGCACCTCCGGCTCGCCCTCCATTCTCAATGCCTCGCCCGAGGCGGCGGTGGGGGGCGGGCTTGGCCTGCTCAAGACCGGCGATCGCATTCGGGTCGATCTCAACACCGGCACAGCTGACGCTCTCGTCGACGCCGAGGAGTGGGAGCATCGCCGCGCGGCTTTCAAGCCGGTTTATCCCGACAGCCAGACACCCTGGCAGGAACTCTATCGGGCGACTGTCGGCCAGCTCGCCGATGGCGCCGTCATGGAAATGGCGGTGAAATACCAGAAGGTGGCGGACAGCCCCCCGCGCGACAGCCACTGATCTCTGCCCTTACCAAAATCGCCATCAGCGACGGGCCACGGCCGCTACCCGCGCTGCACCGGAGCGGATTGTTTCGACGATGGCTGCCGCTGCCGCTTCGCCATCCCCGGCGGCAATGGCCGTCACAATACGGCGGTGGGCGGCGCAGGAAGCTGCTTTGGCTTCGGGGTTATTCACCGGGGTGGTGATGGCAAAGGTGGCGGCCAACGCAACCTCGATCAAAGCCGATGCTTTGTAGAAAAACGGGTTGCCGCTGAGGCGGGCAATGGTGAGATGAAAGTCGAGATCGGCGGCGGCGAAGACTTCCGGTGAAGCATCGGGTGCCGCCATGCGATCGACGATGGCATCCAGCGCGATAACGTCGGTCTTGCCCCGCCGCTGGGCGGCGAGCGAAGCCGCTACCGGCTCGAGAGCGAGGCGAACGTCGGAGAGGTGGGAAAGCAGCTCGAGACCGATGCCGCAATCGAGGTGCCAGCGCAGCATGTCCGGATCGAACAGATTCCAGTTCGATCGCTCGACGACGCGGGTGCCGACGCGGGTCTTTGGTTGGATAAGGCCCTTGGCGGCCAGCGTCTTCAGCGTTTCCCGGAGAACTGTCCGCGATACGCCAAAGCGGGCCATCAGTTCGGCATCGGACGGAAGAAGGCTACCTTCCGGCCGACGGCCACCGACAATTTCATGGGCCAGCTCGCGCACGATCTCTTCTTGGCGCGAACGTTTCACTGCCATCCGTTGTGTCATGAAACCCCCACAGAACGGCTACCCACCCTCCGCGAATCACAATTTAACAACGTTTGCGGAAGACTGGTGCGACTATGCCACAACCCGATAGGCATGGAAGTCGGCCGAAAGACCAACGCTGAAAAAACCTTTTGTTTTTCTGGAACTTGAGCGAGATTGATCAATATCGAAAAGACCGCTCCAGGAGAGCGTGGGGAGAGAGACATGACACATCCGGTTGATGACTTCATCACGCTTGACGGCGGCGATGGCCTCAAGGCCATTTTCAGCCCTGCCGGTGCGCAATTGGTTGCGCTTTATGTTCCAACGAGTTCCGGCGGGCCGGTGCAGACGGTGATCGGTTCATCCGGTCGCCTCAATGCCCCCGATGGCGATGGCTGGGCTGGAACCATCTGTGGCCGCTACGCCAATCGCATCGCCGGTGCCAGCTTCACCCTCGACGGTGTCACCTATCGCCTGCCGGCCAACGAAGGCGCCAAGCAGTTGCACGGCGGCGCGAACGGCTTCGGGCATCTGGTCTGGAAAGCTGAGAAGGCAGCCAAGCAGGTGGTCTTCCATCTCGACTCGCCAGATAGCGACATGGGCTATCCGGGCGCGCTCGCGGTGACGGCGGCTTACGGACTTGACGGCCATACACTGTATCTGGACATGACAGCTACCACGACCAAGCCGACGGTGATCAACCTCACGCACCACGTCTATTGGAATCTTCTCGGCAAGGGCGACATTCTCGGCCATCTGATGCAGATCCCTGCGAGCCGCTACACGCCGGTGAACGCTGATCTCATTCCTGTCGGACCTCTGGCCGAGGTGGTGGGCACCCGCTTCGACTTCCGGGAGAAGAGACCGATCGCCGGGCCCTACGATCACAACTTCGCTCTCGACGCCGGCCGTGGTGAACTGCACCTTGGCGCCCGCGCCTTCGAGGCGGTAACCGGCCGCGCGTTGGAAGTCTGGACCACTGAGCCGGGCATGCAGCTCTACACGGGCGAGCATTTCACGCCTGCGATCAAGGCGCCTTTTTCGGAGCAACTGAAGAACGCCGGCTTTGCGCTTGAACCGCAGACCTTCCCGAATGCGCCGAACGAGCCAAGCTATCCGAGCTCGGTCCTGCGTCCGGGCGAGACCTATCACCATCGCATCGAGTGGCGTTTCTCGGGCTTCTGAGCCGCACCCCTTGCATCGTTAAGAAGGCCGCGTCCCGCGAGGGCGCGGCCTTTTGCATCAGGGGCGAGAGCCGCGGCCGCATTTCCGTCAGCCGGCGGCGCGCAGGGGGCGGCCGTCGATGGCGAGGTCGAACACCACGTCGTTCGAATAGAGCGGCCGGCCGATGCTCATCCCGAAGGCCGAACGCGCCACGCGCCCAACGACGTGAAATTCCGGCCGTCCGTCGCTGTGGCTAGTCAGCGTCACAGTGAAATGCTCGGCCAGCGTCTGCCCCTTCAGCGTCAGAAGGCCGTCCATCTCGGCCGTGGTCTCCGATGTTCGGCGCACGGCCGACGATGTGAAGCGGATGTCCGGATGGTCTGCTGCATCGAACACCGCCGATGATCGAAGCAAGCTGTCAAGCGGGGCGATGCCGGTGGTGACCGAGCCCGAGGCGAGCGAGAAGGTCGCCGACGATCGCTCGGCATGCACGGGGTCGAGGTGGAAGGTTCCCGAGAAGCTGCGGAAGCTGCCATGCACGGTCGGGACGAGCGTACCCGAGATCGAGAAGGTGACACTCGATCGATCCCCGACGGCGTAGCGGCCGGCGAGGTCGTCGAAACTGGCGGCTCCCGCCGGGATCGTGTCCCTTGGCGTGGTGTAGCTGGCGCTGCTGGTCACCGTTAAGTTCGGCTCGGGCCTGCTTGATCAGTTTGTCACTGCCGGCAAGCTGACGAAGGGATCATTGCCCATCTGCGCGATGGTTTCCAGCGTCATGTATCTAGCGCGTAGGACGGCCCATTCGTCGTTTTGTTCCAGCAGCAAGGCCCCGACGAGACGAACGATCGCTTCGTCATTTGGGAAGATGCCAACCACTTCGGTGCGTCGCTTGATCTCGCCGTTTAGCCGCTCGATCGGGTTGGTGCTATGCAGCTTCGCCCGGTGTTCTTTCGGAAAGGTCATGTAGGCCAGCACATCCTCTTCGGCGTCATCCATGATCGTGGCCAGTTTCGGGACTTTGGGACGGATCTGGTCGGCAACGGCACGCCATTGGGTACTGGCGGCCTCGGCGGTCTCCTGAGCAAAGGCCGTGGCGATGAAGGCAGAGACGACGCGGCGACCGCTCCTGCCGGCATGGGCCAGCACGTTGCGCATGAAGTGGACTCGGCAGCGTTGCCAGGTGGCGCTGAGCACCTTGGAGACGGCCGCCTTGATGCCTTCGTGGGCGTCGGAGATGACCAGCTTGACGCCCCGCAATCCACGTCGGGTCAGCTTGCGCAGGAACTCGGTCCAGATCGGTTCTGCCTCGGAAGTGCCGATCTCCAGCCCCAGAACCTCGCGCCGGCCATCGGTGTTAACGCCGATGGCGATGATGACGGCCACCGAGACGATACGCCCACCTCGGCGAACCTTGAGGTAGGTGGCGTCGATCCACAGGTAAGGCCAGTCGCCTTCAATCGGTCGATCGAGGAAGGCCTTCACCTTGTCGTCGATCTCTTCGCACAATCTCGACACCTGGCTCTTGGAGATGCCGGACATGCCCATGGCCTTGACCAGATCATCGACCGAGCGTGTAGAGATCCCCTGAATGTAGGCTTCCTGGATGACGGCCGTCAGCGCCTTCTCAGCCATGCGGCGAGGTTCGAGAAAGCCTGGGAAATAGCTGCCTTTGCGCAGCTTGGGGATACGGAGCTCGACCGTGCCAGCCCTCGTCTCCCAATCACGCTCGCGGTAGCCGTTGCGCTGGACGCGGCGTGACGGATCCTTCTCTCCATAGCCGGCGCCCGTCACGGTGCCGACCTCCAACTCCATCAGCCGTTCGGCGGCAAAGCCTATCATCTCGCGCAGAATGTCGGCGTCAGGGGCTTGTTCCACGAGGTCGCGGAAGTTCATCATGTCCTTGGTCATCGGTGGTCTCTTCGGTCTGGAGTTGGAGTTAGCAACCAGACCCTACCGAACATTGCCGGTGACCACCTCACTCAGGACCTACACCACGACTATGGACGGCATCCCCGCCGGCGCGGCGCCGAGCAGGAACGGCAGCAAGGAGAGGATGGTCAGGCGCCGTCGGAAATAGTTTGGGGCGTGATGGGGCAGGGCGTGTCGCATCGGCTTTACTCCGGGGCGGCATGCCCCTGCCTCTACAACACATCGCCGTGGCGTTTATTCCCGCCGCTTGGAAACTCCCTATCAGATCGCCCCCGGCGCCGCCGCCGGGGTTGGCAGGTTCTCGGCCGGCAACGAAAAAAGCCGGGGCCATAGGGCCCCGGCTCGATCAGACAACAGAAGTTTGTGGCGCTTAGCCCTTCTGTTTGTTGTAGAGGTCGAACACCACGGCGGCGAGCAGCACGAGGCCCTTGACCATCTGCTGGAAGTCGATGCCGAGGCCCATGATCGACATGCCGTTGTTGAGCACGCCCATGATGAAAGCGCCAACCACCGCGCCGGTGATCTTGCCGACACCACCGGTCGTCGAGGCACCACCGATGAAGCAGGCGGCGATAACGTCGAGCTCGAAGCCGTTACCGGCCTTCGGGGTCGAGGAGTTGAGGCGGGCGGCGACGATCAGGCCGGCAAAGCCCGCGAGAACGCCCATGTTGATGAAGGTGTAGAAGCTGAGGCGCTCGGTGTTGATGCCGGAGAGCCGCGTTGCCTTCTCATTGCCGCCGAGCGCGTAGACACGGCGGCCAATGGTCGTCCGGGTGGTGACGAAGGTGTAGAAGACGATCAGCACACCCATGATCACCAGGATATTCGGGAATCCCTTGTAGGTGCTGAGCTGATAGCCAAGGTAGAGCATCACGGCGACAAGCACGGCATTCTGCGCGACGAAGAAGGCGAAGGGCTCGACCTCAATGCCGTGTGACTCGTTGACCTTGCGGCTGCGCCAGGACAGGAAGACCAACAGCGCGGGAATGGCGAGGGTCAGGATGATCGAGGTAGAGTGCAAGGCGCCCAGCAGGGGCAGTTCCGGCAAGGGGAACAGATCGGGCAGGAAACCCGTGGAGAGCTTCTGGAACTCCACTGGGAACGGGCCGATGTTCATGCCGCCCAGGAGCCACAGGGTCAGGCCGCGGAACACCAGCATGCCGGCCAGCGTGACGATGAAGGCGGGGATGTGGTGATAGGCCACCCAATAACCCTGCGCCGCGCCGATGGCGCCGCCGAGGATCAGGCAGACGAGCGACGTCGTCCACGGGTCTATCTTGTAATTCACCATCATGACCGCCGCCACCGCGCCGATGATGGCGACGATGGAGCCGACCGAGAGGTCGATATGTCCGGCGACGATGACCAGCAGCATGCCGAGCGCCATGATGACGACGAAGGAGTTCTGCAGCACCAGGTTGGTCAGGTTGACCGGCCGGAAGAGCACGCCGCCAGTGATGATCTGGAAAAATACCATGATCACCACGAGCGCGATCAGGATGCCATATTCGCGCATGTTCTGCCGGAGGAAGACGGCAAGCGACGGCGAGGCCGTCTGGGTGGCTTCGTTAGGCGTATTCATCAAACCTTCTCCCCCGAGCGCATGATGGCGCCCATGATGTTTTCCTGGCTGGCCTCGGCAACGGGCATTTCGGCGACGATCGCGCCTTCGTTCATGACGTAGATGCGGTCGCAGGTGCCGAGCAGTTCCGGCATTTCCGAGGAGATGAAGATGACCGCCTTGCCGGCGGCAACGAGGTCGTTGACGATGGTGTAGATCTCGTATTTGGCGCCGACGTCGATGCCGCGCGTCGGCTCGTCAAGGATCAGCACGTCCGGGTTGGTGAACAGCCACTTGGCCAGGACGACCTTCTGCTGGTTGCCGCCCGACAGGTTGACGACGTCCTGATAGATGCTGGGCGTGCGGATCCTGAGCTTCTGGCGATATTCGTTGGCCGCCTTGCGCTCGACATGCTCGTTGATGACGAAGTTCTTCGAGATGCCCTTGTGGTTGGCCAGCGTGGTGTTGTGCATCACATTGTTGATCAGCACCAAGCCGAGCTGCTTGCGATCCTCAGTGACGTAGGCGAGGCCCGACTTGATCGCCCGCTCGACAGTGGAGACGTCGGCCGGCTCGCCCTTGATCAGCACCTCGCCGGAGATATTCCGGCCGTAGGCGCGGCCGAACACGCTCATGGCGAATTCGGTACGGCCGGCGCCCATCAGGCCGGCGATGCCTACCACCTCACCGCGCTTGACGTTGAGGTTGATGGCGTTGGAAATCTTCCGGTCGGCGTGAAGCGGATGGTAGGCCGTCCAGTTGCGCACCTCGAAGATGGTCTCGCCGATCTTCGGTACGCGCTTGGGGAAGCGGTCGGAGAGTTCGCGACCGACCATGCCGCGGATGATGCGCGCCTCGGAGATCTTCTCGGCGTGGCAGTCCAGCGTCTCGACCGTGGCGCCGTCGCGCAACACGGTGATCTTGTCGGCGACGCGGGAGATCTCGTTGAGCTTGTGCGAGATGATGATCGAGGTCAGCCCCTGCTTCTTGAATTCGAGAAGCAGCTCGAGCAGCGCATTGGAATCGCTCTCGTTGAGCGAGGCGGTGGGCTCGTCGAGGATGAGCAGCTTGACCTTCTTGGACAGCGCCTTGGCGATCTCCACCAGCTGCTGCTTGCCGACGCCGATGTGGGTGATCAGCGTCGAGGGGTTTTCCTTGAGGCCGACCTTGGCCAGAAGCTCCGATGTCCGGCGCGTTGCTTCGGCCCAGTCGATGACGCCGCCCTTGGCGACCTCGTTGCCCAGGAAGATGTTCTCGGCGATCGACAGCAACGGGATCAGCGCGAGTTCCTGGTGGATGATGATGATACCTTCTTCCTCGGTATCCTTGATCGAGCCGAACTTTTTGAGCTCGCCGTTGTAGTAGATCTCGCCGTCGTAGGTGCCATGGGGATAGACGCCGCTCAGCACCTTCATCAGCGTCGACTTGCCGGCGCCGTTTTCACCGCAGAGCGCGTGGATTTCGCCTTCCTCTACCGAAAAGCTGACGTCGCTCAACGCCCGGACGCCTGGAAACGTCTTGGTGATGTTGCGCATCTCGAGGATCACGTTCGTGCTCACGCGAGGCTCCTTTGTCCGCCGATCTCCGATGAGCGACAGGCAGAACATTCTTGTTGTTAGTGTGTTGCCGCCTGGGCACCCGGAGGATGCACCGATCCGCGCAGCGGGCATATTTAAAGACCGCGCGGGGACATGCCCCGCGCGGAATAGTTGTTAGCTGAATATTACTTCAGCTGATCTTCCTTGTAGTAACCAGACTTGATCACTACGTCCATGTAGTTGTCCTTTGTCACCAGGACCGGCTTCAGCAGGAAGGACGGAACAACCTTCACGCCGTTGTCGTAGGTCTTGGTGTCGTTGACTTCCACTTCCTTGCCCTCGAGAGCCTGCGAGACCATCTTCACAGTCTGCTTGGCGAGCTCGCGGGTGTCCTTGAAGATCGTCGAATACTGCTCGCCGGCGACAATCGCCTTGACGGACGGCAGCTCGGCGTCCTGGCCGGAGACATACGGCATCGGCGTGCCTTCGGTGCCATAACCGACGCCCTTGAGCGACGAGATGATACCGATCGAGATGCCGTCATAAGGCGACAGCACGGCGTCGACATGCTTGTCGGTGTAATTGGCCGACAGGATGTTGTCCATGCGGGCCTGGGCAGTAGCGCCATCCCAACGCATCGTGGCAACCTGAGCGAAGCCCGTCTGGCCCGACTGGACAACGACCTTGCCGCTGTCGATGTAGGGCTTCAGGACGCTCATGGCGCCATTGAAGAAGAAGGTGGCGTTGTTGTCGTCGGGCGAGCCGGCGAACAGTTCGACGTTGAACGGGCCCTTGCCGTCCTTCAGGCCGAGCGGGGTCTCAAGCGACGAAGCCTGGAGCACGCCAACCTGGAAGTTGTCGAAGGTCGAATAGTAGTCGACGTTCGGCGAGTTGCGGATCAGGCGGTCATAGGCGAACACCTTGACGCCGGCTTCATGGGCCTTGGCGAGGATGTCGGTCAGCGTCGTGCCGTCGATCGAGGCGACAACGAGGACGTTGACGCCCTTGGTCACCATGTTCTCGATCTGGTTCAACTGGTTCGGGATATCGTCTTCAGCGTACTGAAGGTCGGTCTCGAAGCCAGCGGCCTTGAACTGCTCGACCATGCTGTGGCCGTCGGAAATCCAACGCGACGAGGACTGCGTCGGCATGGCAATGCCAACCTTGCCCTTGTCGGCGGCGTAAGACGCGGTAGCCATGGCGGAAACGCCAAGCACGAGCGTGGCAGCCAGAATCTTGGTAAGCTTCATTCTCTCCCCCTTCAATCCCGCAAGGGTTGGCGATTTGCCATTCCTCTTAGGGAATTCCGTGTGAGTTGGTGACCAATTTCGCCAGGCGCTTGAAAGCTCCTGACGTCCTCATAAAGCAGATTGTTTCTGCCTTATTCCCAGTTGGGCTCGGCGGATTGCCACCGAAGCCACTCCTTCCACCCACGCCGGCTGATGCCGGATAGGGGGAAGGACCTCCTTGACGCCAAGGGTGATCGCACGACCACCATCGCGATACCGCCCGGAAAGGGCAGCAAACCAATTGCTCCGGAACCTGACCGGAAATTTACAGGCCCCGCCGGCCCGGCGTGCGACGCACACGCCCTGTTTTCCCACCGGCAGTTTCACCGAAACCACGCCGCTGTCCAGACCTTGGCCGTACCGACCATCGACTAACGAGACAGCACTTGCCGGATACCGACCGTCATTCGCCAGTGGGGTACCGACGTCGGAATTGATCCCGATGAAGCTGGATGAGGAGGAAAATCCTCCAGCCATCGCAGCTGCCGGGTAGCCTTCGGTGACATCTTTGTCCGTGGACGAAATGCCTTGCCGAGTAAGGCCTGATTCTGTCGTGTCGAGACGATGCACCGCAAACAGCTGGGCTGCATCGGTCGCTGACCGCGCACTGCCGCAGGCGTCACGCTCGCAACTGCCTGTCATCCCTGATTTTTCCCCCAAATCAGCCG